>DASZIA010000598.1:0-15733 GCA_035949535.1 Planctomycetaceae bacterium
AGTCCCACGCGGCCTTCAGGGGAGCCGTTACGTCGCGGCCGCGCCGGTCCGGGAAGATTCTTTCCGAGGGGTGCTGGTATCAAAACGGGAGTCGGCGCTATCAGGCGAAAGTCGGCGGGCAGGCGAAAGTCGGCGGGCGAAGTCTCGGGCGAAAGATGACGCCGATCTCTTCGCGAACACCTCTTCGCAGGCGGCGTGGCCCGTTAACACAAGGGCTGCAACGCCTTCGTTTTGTCGGCAAATCCGTATCAATCTTTTGGACGCGTTGGGGAAGTCTCGATGTCTAGCGAGTCGGTCATTGAAATTCGCAACCTCACCAAGATCTATCGCGATTTCTGGGGACGCCCCAAAGTCCGAGCCCTGAACTCGCTGAGTCTGGACGTCCATCCGGGCGAGGTCTTCGGTTTGCTCGGTCCCAACGGATCCGGCAAAACGACCACGATGAAGCTGCTGCTGGGACTTTTGTTCCCGACCGAGGGCGAGATCAAAATCCTCGGCCGTCCCGCCGCCGACGTCGAAAAGAACGAAAAGATCGGCTATCTGCCGGAAGAGTCGTACCTCTACCGGTTCTTGAACGCCGAGGAAACGCTCGACTTTTACGGCCGGCTCTTCAAAATGCCCGGCTCCCAACGGCGTGAGCGGTCGGATCAGCTCATCAAGATGGTCGGACTCGACGGAGCCCGCCGCCGGCAGCTCAAAGAATATTCCAAGGGCATGACCCGCCGCATCGGCCTCGCTCAGGCCTTGATCAACAATCCTGAGCTGGTGCTGCTCGACGAGCCGACCAGCGGTCTGGATCCGATCGGCACCCGCGAGATGAAGGATTTGATCTTGCGGCTGAAAGGAGAGGGCAAGACGGTCGTGATGTGCAGCCACCAACTGGCTGACGTCCAAGACGTCTGCGATCGCATCGCCATCCTCTACGCGGGTGAGTTGAAGCTGTTGGGCAAGGTTGACGAGCTGCTCACGGAGCAGAACGAAACGCAATTGCTCACGTCGCCTTTGAGCGAAGGCGTGGTGAAGGAGATCGAACAGGTGATCGCACGCCACGGTGGCCAAGTGCATCGGGTCGATCACCCCACGGTCACGCTCGAGGAGCTCTTCCTGCGGATCGTCAAGCAGAGCCAGGAGCGACCGGGTCAGCGGTTTACGCCCGACGGGGCGCCACCAGCACGGCCGGACGACGGGATCAAATCCGTACCGCCGGCGCGCGAACCCGCCGCCGCCGGCGAGCAAGTTTAGCGGGAATCTTTTTGGCAGGGCGTCCGGCCTGGATGTCGAAGAAACCCACGGCAGGCGCAGCCTGCCCCACATAGAGTTCTTCGAGCCGCTTTGACGGCTCGGCTGTTATCGGTGGTTTATGTCATTTGATCCGGTTCCTTACAACCTCTATCAAGGCGTCAGCACCTGGTTCCAGGTGATGGGGTTGGGGTTGTTCCTGGTTGTCGTGACCACGCTCGCTGGCTCGCTCGGCTACGGCCTGAAGGGGCCGGTGTACTGGTTTTGGGGTGTGATCGGGGCAATTAAAGACGTCTCTGAAATCTCCGCGCGCCGTATCTGGGCCTTGGCCATGTTGACCGCCCGCGAGGCCATCCGCCGCAAGGCGCTTCTGGTCTTCGGCGTCTTTGCCCTGCTCTTCATGTTCGGATCCTGGTTCCTCTCGTCTCCCGGCGAAAAGGCTGACATTCAGATTCAGCGGCACGTGGTGTTCGTGTTTACGGCGATCAGTTGGCTCGTGCTGCCGGTGGTCTTGATGCTCTCCTGTTGGGGCATCCCCGAAGACATCAAGGCCCGCTCAATGCACACGGTCGTGACCAAGCCGGTGCGGCGGATCGAGATTGTATTGGGCCGCATGCTCGGCTTTTCGCTGATCGCCACGCTGGTCGTGGCCGTGATGGCCGTGGCTGGTTACATCTGGATCGATCGCCAGGTTTCGCAAGACGCGCACGGTCAGCTGGTCTGCAAGGTGCCGGTCTATGGCAAACTGGCGTTTCTCGATCGGCAGGGTCAACCGGCATCTGCCGGCATCAACGTCGGCGATGTTTGGACGTTTCGTTCGTACATCGAGGGTTCGACCAAAGCCTGCGCGATTTGGGAGTTCGAGCGGCTCGGCGAGGCGTCGCTGATGGCGCTGCCCGCCACCAAAGACCGCGAGGCGACGCGCGGCCTGAGAGTCCAAACGGGATTTGAATCGTTCCGGACGCACAAAGGGGTGATGAACAGCGGCCTGTTGTGCCAACTGACGCTGGTCAATCCGTCGACCAATCTACGCGTGCCGCTGCCCGCCTTCGAAGTGGCCGAATATCGGGGTGACGCCAATGTGACGCCGATCCCCGCGAGCCTGAACTATTACGACAGCGAGTCCAGAAAGAACAAAACCGTCGATCTCCTCAAAGACGTAATCGCTGATGGCCGGCTGAAGGTCGAGGCACGCTGCCTCAACGGTGAGCAGTTCCTCGGCATGGCCCGCCCCGACATGTTCATCCGCACGGCCGATCGCTCATTCGCCGTCGGATTCTTCAAGGCGATCACCGGAGTTTGGCTGCAGGCCCTGGTCATCGTGATGATCGGCGTGGCAGTCAGTTGCTTCCTCAAGGGACCGGTGGCGACGTTGATGACGTTTGCCGTGCTGATCGTCGGCCAGTCGTTTCGCGGTCTGATCGACAAAATCGTTTCGGGTGACCAGCTGGGAGGCGGCCCGCTCGAATCGATTTACCGCATGGTGACTCACTTGAACCAGACGGTCGAACTGGACCTCAGCCAGAGCGTTAGCGGCACCATCAAGTGGACCGACTGGCTCTCCCAGCAGGGAATCTGGTTGGTGCAGCAGACATTTCCCAACTTTCAGTACTTCGGGATGTCGCCGTACGTGGCCAAAGGCTTCGACGTCGACTTCCGGGCGGCGATTGTGCCGAGCCTCGCCGTGGCCCTGGCTTACTTCATCCCATGCGTGCTGTTGGGCTACTTTGCCCTGAAGCTGCGGGAGCTCGAGTCCAAATGAACAGTCTCACTTCACGCCAGCGGAAGCTCGTTTACCTGGCTGTTATCGTCATACTTCTGATTCCGATCATCTGGTTGGGCCGCCCGACGTCCGGCACGGGGGCAACAAGGGATCAGGGGAAACTGGCACAGCTTCGCACGCGCTACGACCTGGGCGAAAATCAGCTCGGCCAGGTCGATCCAACGAGCGCCGCGATGAACCTGGTGCTGCTCGGCTTTCGCGGAATCGCCGCCGACCTGATCTGGTCGCAAGCGGACGAAAACGAGATGACGAAGAACTGGGCCGAGCTGCGGTCCAACGTCGATACGATCATCATGCTGCAGCCGCATTTCGTGCGCGTGTGGCAGTTCCAGGGGTGGAACCTGGCGTACAACGTGTCGGCTGCGTGGGACCTCGTTGCGGATCGATTCTTCTGGGTGAAGGAGGGGGCCAAGTTCCTGAAGAAGGGGACTGGCATCAACGAAAAAGTGGCCCAACTTCCCTATGAAGAAGGGCGGATTTTGGGCACCAAGATTGGACGCGCCGACGAGTGGAAATACTTTCGGCAGTTCTTCAAGAAAGACCCCAACGAAGAACTCTTTAAAGGCCTGGCCGATCCCGAGCTGAATCCCAAGGGCACCGACAACTACCTGGCTGCCAAAGACGTTTACCTTGCGGCCAACGACCTTCAGCAGAAATTTCCGCAGTCGGTCTCGATGCTCGACGTGCTGTTCCGCAGCTATCCCTATCGCTCGCAGCTGAACTATGCCGACGCGCTGCAGCGCGAAGGCCATTTCGACGAGTCCTCGAAGGTGGCCTGGGAACAAAGCTATCGCGAGTGGGTCGAAACCTTCGGCCAGGAGAAATTCTATGGCCCGGCCGGACCCTATCACCTCGAAATGACCGAGCGCGATATGCGCGAGGCCGCCGAGGGGCAAGCCACCGATCCGGAAGAGTTCACGCATTGGGTGCTGCGGATGCAAAACGAGACCCGCTATCCTTATTGGAAGGCCCGTTCGTTGGCGGAATCGGCGCAGTTGATGATTGATGCTCACCGCCTGATCTATGATGGCGAGAAACAGTTTGTCAAAGGCAGCCTCCAGACGGCCCGCGAGTCGCTCTTCCGGGGAATGACTCTCTACGAGCAGCTCTTTGCCAAGTTCCCGGTGCTCGGCACCGACGACGAGGCGCTCGAAGAGGCAATTACGGCGGTCTATTACTGGCAGCGCATCCTCAAGCTGGAGTTCAAGCCGATTCCCGCGCAGTATCCGCTCAGCGTCGTGTACACCAATCATCAGACCTTGCTCCCCGTCATCGAGAGCCGGTTCAAGCGCGACACGGGACAAGACTGACGCATCGAATCGCGGCGCGGCGCCTGGGCCGCTCGGAGGCGAGTTATCAGCACTCAGCCCGAACTCGAAATGAGCGCCGCACGGCGGAACGCAAGCATTCGCCAGGCCTGCCTGTGTGCCCGAATTGCGGACGAATATCGAGGTCGGGACACGATCGTGCTCGATCTGACCGGCGTCACGGCGATCTTCGACTTCTTCGTGGTCACGACTGCCGGCAGTCCGCGCCAGATGCGCGCCATCGCCGACGAGGTCCAGCGCGTGCTTTCCGCGGAAGGCTCCAAGTCCCTGGGAACCGAGGGGGCCGATTCGGCGACCTGGGTTTTGCAGGACTACGGCGACATCGTGCTGCACGTCTTCACGCCGGCGGCGAGATCCCTGTATGATCTGGAACACTTGTGGGCCGACGCGGTCCGAGTCGACTGGCAGGGATATCTCGACAGCTCGAAAACGGCATGAATTTGCTCGCTCTTTTCCGGCGCCGCTTCGCCGCCGCACTGGCGCCGTTGACCGCCGACGCGAACTCCCTCGCAAATCTGGTTAAAGCCGCGCAGGACCCGAAGTTCGGCGATTACCAGGCCAACTGCGCCATGCCGCTGGCCAAACACTTGGGCGAGCCGCCGCGCAAGGTGGCCGAACGCATTCTCGCGAGTTTAGACGTCGCCGATCTGTGCGAGCTGCCGCAAGTCGCCGGACCGGGCTTCATCAACCTGACTCTCTCGACGCGGTGGCTCGAGCAGGCATTGGCCGGCCTCGTCAATGATGAGCGGCTGGGGATGCCTCTCGTCGAAAAACCTCTGCATGTCGTTATCGATTTCTCGGCCCCGAACGTCGCCAAGCCGATGCATGTCGGACATATCCGCAGCACGGTGATCGGCGCTGCGCTTTACCGGTTGTTTCAATTCGCCGGCCACGACGTCAAAAGCGATAACCACGTCGGCGACTGGGGCACGCAGTTCGGAATGATCCTGTACGGCTACAAGCATTTTCTCGACCGCGATGCCTACGCGCTTGACCCGGTCACCGAACTGGCGCGCCTGTATCGAGAGGTGAATCGCGTGGGCGAAGAGGATCCTGAAATCGCCCGCGGAGCCCGCGAAGAGACGGCCAAGCTCCACGCGTTCGACCCCGAAAACGTTGCGCTCTGGCGCGAGTTCGTGCGGATCTGCCGCGGGGCGCTCGACGCGGTGTACGAACGGCTGCACGTCACCTTCGACATGACGCTCGGCGAGAGCGCGTACCAGGATCAACTGGCTGCCGTCGTGCGATCGCTCGAAGAACGCGGGATTGCACAGGAGAGCGAGGGCGCGATGTGCGTCTTCATCGAAGGCAACGCGGCCCCGTTCATCGTTCGCAAGAGCGACGGTGCCTACACCTATGCCACCTCCGATCTGGCCACGATCCGTTATCGGGCCGAGACGCTGAAGGGGGAAGAGATTCTCTACGTCGTCGACGCCCGTCAGGGCGAGCACTTCAAGTTGCTGTTTGCCACGGCGCGCCGCTGGGGCTACGACCGGCTCGATCTGCGCCACGTGAGCTTCGGCACGATCTTGGGGGAAGACAAGCGGCCCTTCAAAACCCGCTCGGGCGACACGGTCGGCCTGGAGAGCCTGCTTGACGAGGCGGTTGAACGGGCCCGTCGGATCGTCAACGAAAACGACGACGCCAAGGAGACCCCCGAGCTCGACGAGAAAACCCGTACGGCTGTCGCCGAAGCCGTCGGCATCGGGGGGATCAAATACGCCGACTTGCGCCACAACCGCGAGAGCGATTACGTTTTCTCGTGGGACAAGATGCTGGCGCTCACGGGAGACACGGCGACTTACATCCAGTATTCGTACGCTCGGATTTGCGGAATCTTTCGCAAGGGATCGGTCGACCGCGAGAGGCTCCGCCGCTCCTCACCCGCAATCCACCTTCGCTCGCCGGCCGAACGGCGCTTGGCCGTGCTGCTTCTCCGCTTTCCAGAGAGCATTGAGGCGGCCATCGAAGATTGCCGGCCCCATTTCATGACGCAATACGTCTTCACGCTGGCCGACGCCTTCACCACGTTTTACGAAGAGTGCCCGGTGCTCAAGGAGCCCGACGAGGAACTGCGCCACAGCCGACTGATCCTCTGCGATTTGACGGCGCGAATGCTCAAGAAGGGACTCTGGCTCCTGGGAATCGACACCTGCGAGCAGATGTGAGAGCAGCATCGGGTGGCACTGGCGGCTTGTCCGAGGGTGTCCGGGAATTCCGCGAACGGAATGTCAGGAATCAGGGCCTCGGAAGCCCCTGTAAGTGGGGCGCCAGATAATAGCCCAGGGCGTAAGCCCTGGGTCTCGCGTGGCAATTTCCTTGACTAAGTCCCGGAGGGACGACAGAGGCATTAAGAGCCTGTCGTTCTGTCGCCCCCTGTCGGGGGCTTAAGAGGCTGTGGGGGCGATTGTTTTCCCAGGGCTTACGCCCTGGGCTATTGTCGGCGGCCCCTCCGGGGCCAAGAAAACATGGACGTGTGAATTCCCGGACAACCCGCCAGTGCCACCCAGCAATTCGCCGCACAACAGCTACTTACTCGTGTGATGCACCTGCCGGCCGAAGATCATCCGGCCGGCGCTCGATTGCAGCATGCTCGTCACGATGATGTCGATGTCCTGGCCGATCAGGTGGTTGGCCTGTTCGCAGACGACCATCGTTCCGTCGTCGAGATAGCCGATCCCTTGTCCGGCTGCTTCGCCCTCTTTGAGGATCTTGATCCGCAGGCGTTCGCCGGGCAGGTAGCGGGGCTTAAGCGCGTTGGCAACGTCATTGAGGTTGATGACCTCGACCCCCTGCACACCGGCCACCTTGCTCAAGTTGAAGTCATTGGTCACCACGCGTCCGCCCATGCGCTTGGCCACATCGACCAGCCGCTGGTCGACCGAGAGGCCTTGCGGGTCTTCCCCGCTGTTCTCGCGCACCCGCACGTCGGCGTGTGGACTGCTCTGGAGCTTGCTCAGCACTTCCAGGCCGCGGCGCCCGCGGGTCCGCCGCATCTTGTCGGCGCTGTCGGCGACCTCCTGCACCTCGCGCAGCACGAACTGCGGCACGACGAGCTGCGAATCGATAATCCGCGTCTCGACCAGGTCGGCAATCCGGCCGTCGATGAGTGCGCTGCTGTCGATCACCAGCGGGCGGTTCCCCTTCAGCTCGCGAGAGAACTCGACGTAGGGAATCAGAAACCGAAAATCGTCCTTGGTCTGCAGCAAGAAGGAGGTGCACGCGTAAGGAACCGAGAGAAACAAGATCATCTCGATGATCCGTACGTAATAGTCGTCGAGCATGCGGCCGAGAACCGGGTCGAGCGCGCGTACGAGCACATAGACCAAAAGCACGCCGACCACGAGTCCGAAGTAGATCGACGAAATGATCTCGATCCGCTTCTTGGCAATCAAGACATCGAGAAGCAGGACGACCTGCGTCGCGACCAGCACCACGCAATACGTCACAATCAGGTGTCGCTCGACGAGATTGGGGATGCTGGCCCACGGACTCACAAACGCCGCGATCACCCACGCGCAAATCAGCACGTAGACGATGCGAATAGCTACCAAAATTGGATTTCTGCGGCCCAAAATCGGCGTCATGAAGAGTTGGGATCCAGGCGGGGTTTGAAGAACGTCAAAGCGCGATTGGTCGAATGCTGTGCCATCATAGGAGAGGCGCGGCGAGATTGCTATATGGTAACGAAGGCCGTTTATGCGTGTCCCGGGCGGATTTGCGACGCTGATTTCGTCGCTCCCGGTGCGGCCGAATTTCGTCGCGCTGCTCTAATCAGGGCGTCGGTTTCAGGGCCGATGTCAGCAGCTCATACAGCGACGAGAGCGATTGAGAGATCACGCGCACGTCGTCCACGACCGTCATGAAATTCGTATCGCCGCTCCAGCGCGGCACGAGATGCCAATGCAGATGACCGGGAAGGCCGGCGCCGGCCGCGCGTCCCAGGTTGAGCCCGATATTAAAGCCGTCCGGCCGCAGGATGCGTCCATAGGCGGCCGCCAGGCGGCGGAGCTCGTGCATGCAGCCCAAGAGTTCGCCGTCGTTCAAGTCGTCAAGCTCTGCCTTGTGCGCGAGGGGTGCCACGAGCACGTGACCGTTGTTGTACGGAAAGCGGTTCAGCACCGAGAGCGTGTGCTCGCCGCGACTGACGACGAAGTTCTCCGCGTCGCGCTGTTCATCGCGGTACCGGCACAGGAAACACCCGTCCTCGTGGGTTTCGGCTTTGGCGGCGGCGACGTATGCCAGCCGCCAAGGAGCCCAGAGCCGTTCGTGCGACACGCTTCAGCCTTGCTCTTGGGTTTTGATTCTGCGCCGGGCCGCCTCCCAGATGCTGCGGAATAGCTGGCCGCTGACGATCTGCGCCGTCCAAGTGGGCCGCGCCGTGGCGAAATTCGTCCAGACCGATTTTCGGTAGGGAGCCGACGTCGCACTGACGAGCTGATAAAAGCCCCGCTCGCGGACGGCTCGCAGCCCTGATGCATAATGGCCGAGTATTTTGCGATTGAACAATCCGCCCGCCACTTCCACCCCCGTCAATGTCCCTTGTGCCACAGTTCCGACCTTGCCGAGCATGTGCATCGTCAGAGCGCCGGAGACCCCCAACAGGCTGACGTCCTCGCGCGTGGCAATCTCGCGAATCTCGTTCCACTGTGCGGCCAGCTCTTGTTGCGGCAGGAGGACGGTCGGATCGGCCAGGCGAATCCTTTCGACGCTTTGCTTAAGCTGCGCGACCGAGAGCGGCGGAGTCGCGATCAAGTTCGCCGTCTCGCCCGAAGCTGACCGCAGAGCATCGAGCAGGTCCTCGACCCGATCGATGTTCGAGTCCTCCCGGATCAAGCCGCGCTGACGCAGCTCGGCCGTCAGCTCGTTGAGGTAGCCCTTCGATCCGTAGGCCACGTCGCTGACGACCGCGAACAACCAGATTGGCGAGAGGTGCAGCGTCGCCAGGCCGGCCAGATCGACAAAGTTGCCGACCGCCTTCCGCGCAAGGAAATGGTCGACGTTGGGAGCTTCCCCGGGCCGGGCCTGCTGCTCGACGCCGCCGATGTCTTCGGTCAAGAAATTCAGCGAATTGGCGATCACCAGCTCGTAGACTTTCGAGCTTTGAAAGGCTTGCGGCACGAGTGCATGGGCCGTTTCGCGGGCTGCACCCGCGGTCACGCCGACGGTGCTCCGCACGACGCGTTCGGGCAGGCTGAGCGTGTACGTCAAAAA
Organism: Planctomycetaceae bacterium; assembly: GCA_035949535.1. Taxonomy (GTDB): domain Bacteria; phylum Planctomycetota; class Planctomycetia; order Planctomycetales; family Planctomycetaceae; genus DASPSM01. The sequence continues at coordinate 9,565 of DASZIA010000598.1, forward strand.
CCGCGAAATCCGGTCCTCGTCATCACGAGCCGCGACCCGCGGAGCGTCTGGGCCGGCTGGCAGATGCGTAGTCGACATGGGGTTCTCTGAGAGGCGATTCGTTCGAGCGGAGTTTCCAGTGGTTTTTGCCGCGCCACTGCGGCCCGATGGAATGCGCAGTAGAATAGCAAACGGCCGTGTTTTGGCGAGATCGTCTCTTGCGGCCGGCTGCGCCGGGCATTTAGAGTAGAATTTGCGGGTTGTTTCGCTCGCGGAGGGTCTCGAAATTGTCGACCAAAAACACGCTCGCCCTGGGGACGCTGGTCGCCGCCGTCCCGGCTGCGCTCCTCGGTATTCTTCTGGTCATGAGCTTCTTGAACAAGCTCGATCCCTTGCAGAAGCAAGGGACGATGTACGTGGCGCTGTACGGCACCACGCTTGCAGCCTGCGCGGCCGTGGTCTTCCTGCCCGTCGCCGTATTGATTTTCGGTCCTCGGACCGCCAAGGCCGGGGCGGCTCCCAAGAGTGGGACAATTCCCAAGGCGCCCCCCACCAGCGTTGAGCAGCCAGTCGTCGACGAGTTGGCGGAATCAACCGGAGACGAAGAGGCTCCCGCTCTCAAGGCGTCGCGCAAGGCGATGTCGACCGGAGAACTCGAGGTCATCGAGCCGACTCCGTCCATGGACGAGATCATGGCCTATGACGATGGCCCGGCCTCGAGATCTAAGGGGATGGCGACCGGGGAACTCGAAGTCGTGGAGGCGACCCCCTCGATGGACGACCTGGTCGCCTACGACGACGAGGTCATGCCCAAGTCCGGCGAAGTGCCTGCCGTCGATATGGACGAGGACTTTGCGATGGACGAGGAACCGGTCAAGCCGCCCAAGAAAAAAGGGAAGTGAGCGGTCCGGGCCGCCGTTCCCTGCGCTCGTCCGCTCTTCAGCTGCTGGCGCTGCGATACGCGCGCAGCGACATGCGAAAGACGCCCCGCGAGATCAACAGCCCAAGCACCGCGGCGGCGAGCGCCACGAGCGTCAGCCACGAGGGGTCGAGAATTTTCGCCAAGAGCACGCGCGACGGCACCGTGACGACCAGCAGAATGGGGATCATGAACGAAAAGGTGAATTGCAGCGCGTCTCCAGCCAGCGATCCGCTGTAAATTTCACGCGGATAGCGGGCGAAAATGATGATGTAAAACCAGAAGTCGTACAGCCCGCTGTTGCGACCGAACCAAACGCTCGTCGAAGCCAAAATCAGCATCAGGCTGTAAAAGAACGCCACCCCGACCGCGACAAACAGCACATACATCAGGGCCCGCACCGGGTCGATCGGCTCTCCGATGCGGACGAGCGCGTAGCCCAAAAGCACCAGGGCCAAGAGCGCCTGGTTGAGCATCGCCAGTTCCATCTTCTCGAACGAGATCAGGAACTGCGGATCGATCGGCTTCAAGAGCGCAAAATCGAGGTTGCCGGTGCGAATCAACTCGCTGAAATTCGCACAATTCGGCATGAAGAATGTCTCGACCAGCGAATTGATCAGCATGCCGGTCGCCAGAAACGCGAAATACTCGGGCCTGGTCCAATCGTTGATCGCCACGACCTGCCGATAGATGATCTCAAACAGCGCGACCTGGGCCACGAAATAAAAGAGCCGCGTCACGATCGTGATCAGCAGGTTTCCACGAAAGGTCATTTCGCGCACGAGCGAGTTGCGAAAGAACGTCGCGAACACCCGAAGGTAGCTGGCCCGCGCTCCCGAGGGCAGCGCTCCCGAGGGCAGCGCCAGGGCAGCCGGCGCGCCCGGCTCCAGAGCGAGACTTTCAGTCGGCGAACTCGACACCGCTTGTCCCCTGTTGAATCCGACCGATGACCGCGTGCTCGACTCCGCTGGCGGCCAGCTGGGACGTCACCGCTGCGGTCTGGCGCGGAGCGACCACGAGCACAAAGCCAATGCCCATGTTGAATGTCTTCCACATCTCGGTCGCCTCGACGGCGCCGAGCGATTCGAACCACGCATAGATGGCAGGCGGACGCCATTTCCCCCGATCGATGGCGGCCCGGCAACCCTCGGGAAGAATGCGTTCGACATTGTCGATCAAGCCGCCCCCCGTGATGTGCGCCATCCCATGCACCACCGGTTTGCGGGACGATGCGGCGAGCAGGTCGAGCACGGGCCGCACGTAGATTCGCGTCGGCTCCAAGAGGGCCTCGCCCACGGTGCGATCCAGCACTTCAAGTCTTTCATCAGGTTTGAGTCCGGAGTGGTCGAACACGACCTTGCGGATCAGGCTGTAACCGTTGGAATGGAAGCCGCTCGAAGCCAGACCGATGATTTTGTCTCCCGGCCGAATGGCCGTCCCATCGATGATTTTCGTTCGCTCGACAACGCCGACGCAAAAGCCGGCCATATCGAAATCGCCCGGACCGTAAATGCCCGGCATGATGGCGGTTTCTCCACCGAGCAGAGCCATCCGCGATTCCACACAACCGTCTGACACCCCGCGAACGAGTTCGGCCAGGCGCTCGGGATCGTCGCGGTCCATGGCAATGTAGTCGAGAAAGAAGAGCGGTTCGGCTCCGAGGCACAGCACATCGTTGACGCACATGGCCACGAGATCGATGCCGATTGTCGAGAATCGCGCTAGCGATGCGGCGACTTTCACCTTCGTTCCCGCTCCGTCGGTGCCGGAGACCAGGACGGGATCCTTGTAGCGTCGGGCCGGCGTGCCAGTCGGATCGTTGAGCCGAAACAACCCGGCAAAACCCCCGACGAGGTCGATCACGCGACCCGTTTGCGTCCGTCGCATGAGTTCCGGCAGCTTGCCCATCGCCTGGGCGTAGAGGCCCAGATCGACGCCCGCATCCTTATAGGTCAGCTGTCCCATGGCCGGATCATATCGAAAGAGCGTGCGGCAGTCCTCAGTCGAAGCGAATTCCGGCGATCCGCAGCGCCGCTTCATAATCCGAGCGAGTGTTTACGTTTTGAAGGGACTGGAGTTCCGGATCGATGGACCGCAATTCAGTCACGTCGATGAATCGGGTGTCGGATTGTCGGACAAAATGCGTAAGCCCGAGCTGGCCCGCGGCGATGGCTTGCTGCAAGCGAGTTTCGCAAGCCCTGCGGTAAACGGCCGCCAGCGGATGATGGAATTCTTGCTGCCGGGGGATGGCCATTTCATGCGTCCCCAACGCGTCGATCATCGCACGGATAAATTCGTTTTTGAGCAAGGGCACATCGCACGACGAAACGTACGCTGCGTCGGCCCGGCGGTTTAGCGCTGCGAGGCCCGCGGCTAGCCCGGCAAGCGGCCCCTGCCCTTCGATCGCATCGCGAGTCACGATCGTCTCCCCAGATAGCGGCGGCAGTTCCTGGCCGACGGACGCGACCACGACGACTGGCGAAACAACTTCGCCGACAATCCGCACGATGCGAGCAAGCATCGTCTCGTCGCCGAACGGCATTGATAACTTCGGTCGTCCCATGCGCGTGCTCTGGCCGCCGCACAGCACGATACCGCCCACGCGATCGGAGGAAAGGATTTCCACGCTTGTCGTCCCGATGTTCGGTCACTCTGCATTTTATCGACGTGATGCACAGTTCGAGATGACTGATCGAGTCGGCTGGCAGGCCCTTCCGCGATCGGATAGATTCCGAAGGGCGATTCGGCCGCGCGGGCCGACGCGAAGTCTCAAACGGGAATCCTGCATGCTAAGAGTGCCCGGCGACGCGAGTCGCTTTTCACGAAGGCATCTGCTGCAAATTGGCGGTCTTGGACTGCTTGGCATCACGCTGCCCAAGTTGCTCGAGTCGCGGGCTCGCGCCGATGCGGCGGGGATCGCGCCCAAGGCCGACGCGTGTATCCTGCTGTTTCTCAATGGCGGTCCGAGCCACCTCGACATGTGGGACCCCAAGCCGGAGGCTCCGGACGGGATTCGCGGCGAATTCCGGACGATCGATACTTCGCTGCCTGGGTACCGTGTCGGTGAGCACATGCCGCGGCTCGCGCGGCACATGCATCGAGCGACAATCGTGCGCTCGATGCATCACGGCGTGAACAACTCACACGCGGCTGCGGTCTACGCATCACTTACCGGGCACGACCGCGGCGAACTGGGTGGCGGCACACAGCCCACCGACTACCCCTCGACCGGTTCGTTGGTCAGCCTGTTCCGCCCGCCGACGGTTCCCGTGCTTTCGCACGTCACTCTCCCCTACATGACGAAGGAGGGAGCAGGAGGACCGCCTCAGCCGGGGTTTTTTGGCGGGTTCTTGGGGCACGCGCGCGATCCCCTGTTCGTGCTCCGCGATCCGAACGCCAAGGACTTTGAAGTGCCGGAGCTGACCCTGCAGACCGATATCAGTGCTCAGCGGCTGGAGGTCCGCCGGGCTCTGTACGAGCAACTGCAGCAGAGCGTGAACGCTCGGTTTGGCGGCAACTCGGCCGCTTCGATGAGCGCCTTTCAGTCGCGGGCCATCGACTTGTTGACCGCGCCGGCCACACAGCGGGCGTTCCGGATCTCGCGAGAACCGGACCGCGTGCGTGACGAATACGGGCGCAACATTTATGGCCAGAGCGTGCTCTTGGCGCGGCGGCTGATCGAAGCTGGGACGCGGGTCGTCACGATCTCTTGGGCTCCGGACGCGAATGCGACCTGGGACACGCACGGGAACAATTTTGTGTCGCTGAAGAATGTCCTCCTGCCGCAGCTCGACGCGGCCTGCTCGCGGCTCGTGAGCGATCTTGACGAGCGCGGGTTGCTTTCGCGGACGATCATTGCCGTTTTCGGCGACTTCGGCCGCTCCCCTAAGATCAACGGCGGCGCGGGCCGCGATCATTGGAATTACTGCTACAGCTTGATGATGATCGGCGGCGGTTTCCGGCAGGGGCTGGTCTACGGCAGCAGTGATCGCATCGGCGCGTTTCCGGCCAGCAACGCCCTGGCGCCCGGCGATCTGGTTTCGACGATGTACCATCTCTTGGGCATCCCGCACGACGGACAGGTCCGCGACCCGTTCGGACGGCCCTATCGCATCGTGCCGAGCGGCGACGTGGTGAACGACCTGATCGCCTGAGTGCGTCCGCACGGGCGACTTTTGGCCCGCGTGGCAAATCTTTGAGGCGCGCGTTACAACCGAGTGAGTTGGCGGGCGAATCAATTTCGGCGTCGCGGCGGACTGTTGGGGGCGTGAAGTATGGGGCTGTTCAGCGGTACGAAAGACTGGAATGTCGTGGGCGTCCTCTATGAAAAGAAGGGCCACCTCCAAGTCAACGGCAATCGCGCCAAGGGGCCCAACGCCGAGAAAGTCCGCGACGCCGTCAAGCGTCACTCGCGTTCGGTGTTTTGGGCCGTCTTCAATCAGAAGCGGGGCTTTGTCGAAGGGGGACCGGGGGCGGGCCGCGAGTTCGTTTCGATCGAGACGCTGCAGTACATCGAAAAGCAGATCGCCAAAGCCAAGAGCGTGTCCCAGATCCTGACCCTGCTCGAAACGGGGAAGACCGACAAAGCGGCAACCGGCTGGGAAATCGCGACGCAGGCGTCGGCCTCCGAAGAAGGATGAGACCGCGATCGGTCGAGAACGGCGGGATGCCGCGTGCTATCATAGGTCCGAGGAGACCGGCCTGTGACCGCGATCGAACACCGTCCGAATGCCGCCGACTTGGATGAGGAACCGCGCGGCCTTTTCGAGACGCATCAAGTCGAAAACCAGCCTCCGGCGCTCGAGAACTACAACGTCTTTTCCGGCGACGTTGCGCTCCGCGAAGCCGTCACGCGGGAAGGGGGCGGCTGGGGATTCGACCGGCTGAACCGATTCGGAGAGGTGCTTGGCAGCGCCCAAGTCATCGCCTCGGGCCAGCAGGCCAATCGCTTTCCGCCCGTTCTGCGGACGCATGACCGGTTCGGCCACCGTGTCGATGAGGTCGAGTTTCACCCGGCCTGGCACGAGTTGATGGCGATCGGCGTCGAACACGAAGCGCACGCACTCGCCTGGCGCACTCCCAAGAACGGCGCGCACGTCGTGCGGGCGGCACTCGGGTTCCTGCTCTATCAGCAAGAGGCCGGCGTTGGCTGCCCGCTGACGATGACTTTTGCGGCCGTTCCCACGCTGCGCAAAGAGCCGGACCTGGCCGCCGAGTGGCTCCCGCGAATCACCTCAAACGTCTACGACCCGCGTTTCATCCCGGCGGCGG
>DASZIA010000599.1:0-2954 GCA_035949535.1 Planctomycetaceae bacterium
ATCGGCGGAGCGGCTCCGCCTACGTGCGGCGGAACATGACGGCGGAGAAGAGCACTGCTGAGCCGAAGCGTCTCACCGCGTCTCACCGCGTCTCACCAGTGGCACACAAACCACGAATTCCCGGATCCCCTCGGACAAGCCACGACTCGAGCTCGCTCGCGAAGCGGGCGCAGGCGCGCTGCCCTTAATACCGTGATCGCGAAGGTGGTGGGCCGGCGCTCGCCTTTGGCGAGCTTGTCCCACCCTACAATCACGCATAGGCCGTCGCTTGCGGCGGCTCGCGGAGCGCGAGCCGCACCGGGTGCAGGGGCGTGCCCCTGCTAGGCTGCGGCGGCGTGGGGGCCGGATTGGTGGTGGCGGGCGGTGATGAGGTGGATGGCTGCTGTCAGGCCGTGCAGGGCTTTGTCGATTTGCTGCGTTTCGTGCAGCACGCGCAGGTTTTCTGAGAGAGACTCTTGCAGCTCCAGCAGCTGGCCTTCGCCGCGGCTGATTTCGTCGAGCGTCTTGAGGAAGGCGGCAAAGTCGTCGCGGGCGCCGACGGCCCGTTCGAGCAGAGCCTGGATTTGGGCGAACTGCGTTTCGTGCCGCGAATCGACCAGCACGATCGATTGCCGAAGCTGGTCGTGCAGGCTGACGTCATGGGCCTCGTGCCTCTGGTCGAACGCTTCGAGCACGCGCTGCCAGTTCTGAAACTCGTGCTGTTGGCGGTCGTCGAATCGTTGGAAGACCGAATCGAGGGCGGCCACCCAAATCTCGATCTGCCGCTGCAGCGTGGAATTGATCGCGGCGAGGGCCTCTTCGTTGGCCGATGTGAGGGCTGACAGGAAGGGCGTGATGCTCGGATCTTTGAATTCGAACCGCCGCAAGAGTTCGCGATCGACCAGCCGATCGACCGAGCGCAGCAGGCTGCGTTCGATCCGCTGGCAGACGAAGAGCGAGAACATCATGGTCATGGCGGCGATCAGCGCGACCGATGTGGTGTTGAAGGCCGTTCCCATTTCCCCGACGACCACGGGGAGCTTTTCGGTCATCTCGTTGAAGGAGATGCCGCTAAGCGCGGTGCCGAAGTGAATGACCGTCCCCAAGAAGCCGAGCACCGGCGTGACGCCGATCACGAAGCGAATGAGGACGTAGGCTGCATGCGAATTGTCCTCGTCCTGCTCGGAGAGGTATCGCAGGTGTTCGCGATAGTCTTTGGCCGAGCAGCGTTCGGTGACGTACTCGAGCGCTGCGACGAGCCGTCGGCCGACGCGCGACTCAAGCAGCCAACGCGGCCGGGCGCGCACTTCGTCCAAGAGGACGTGGGCCTGGGCCATCGGTTCGCGACCCTGGCGAGGCGGCAGCCACTCTTGGCGAAGGGACAGGATCTCGCGCGGGAACGACAAGAGCTTGAGCGCGATGTCGATGATGCCCCAGATGAAGACGGCAACGATCACGTATTCGACCGCGTGCTCGGTCGTGTAGTGATAGAGCAGCGTCCCGCGCATCGACGGCAGAAAGACGACGCCATAAAACACCGCCGTCGCGATCGCCGCCAGAATGAAGGACGGATCGGCATGATGGGGCGCCAGCGACTTGCGTTGCTTGGACATCGAGGCCTCGCGTGAATACGAGATCACTTCAATGGGAAATCCGCGCGGGCGGGATTAGACCGCCGTCCGCGGGAGACTGTCAATCCGAGTGTCATGTAAGACTTGAAACCACCAAGGCACCAAGGGCACCAAGGTAGGAATGATTTTGGTTTGCCTTGTCCCGAAGTCTCGCTGTTTTCTTGGTGTCCTTGGTGACTTGGTGGTTGAAAAATCCGAATGACCTACTGCCCAGACGACCGCGACCCCTGCGGCGAACCGCTGATTCCAACGCCGAACGGCAACGGCCGCGCGGCGACGGTGAAATTTTCGTGGTACGCGAATTCCTGCAGCTGCCGGTAGAGCGCGTAACTGTCCGGATAAACCCAGAAGGTGATCGTGGTGTCGCCGTCGGCGTCGCGCAGTCGGCGGAGAAAGTCGCCGCGCTGTTTCACCGCCTCGTCGCCGCTTTCCGTTTCAAGGTCCGGCTCGGCCACCAACTTCCATGAGGCAAGGTTGATCGTCACCGACATCCCCTGCCGCAACTCTGCCATCGCGGAGAGCCGGCGGGCTTCGAGCACGTATTCCATGTGAAATCCCGCAACCGGACCGATCTCGCCACGCTGAATGCCGTTGCGAATCAACTGATCGCGATTGTGAAGGATCTGCGGGCGCAGACGCTGAATCAGTTCTTCGATCGGCAAAAAGGCGACGCGGTTATTGAGCAGGCGGAAGTGCAGCTCCTTGCCATTGATCTCGCGCCCCAGCGGCGTGAGTTTGTGCTGAAGCGTCGTCACCGGCGGTTTCACGGCTTCGGCTTTTTGGACGTCGACTTCCAGTTGCAACAGGCCCGTCTTCTTGACGGCCAGCCGGCTTTCGGTCTCGGCGAGCTGAGCTTTGTCGCGTCCCAACTCGGCCGCCTCGGTGTCGATCGCCTGACGCAGTTGGGCGATGGCCTGCGAGTCGGCCTGCTCGTCGCGGCTGGTCTTCTCGATCTCGCCGGTGGCGGCTCGAGCTTGGGAATCGAGGGAGGCAATCTCCGCCTGCAGCGCGTCGGCTCGCTGCAGCAGCGCGGGAGACGGCGGAATCACCAGCGGCTCGGGAGGGGAAGGCGCTTTGACGGGCTGCGGGGCTGCAGGCTGTGGAACTGCGGCTTGCTCGAGCTTGGCGGGCTCGGGCTTTACGTGCGTCCGCAGATATTCGGACAGTTTCTCGGCCGAGATCGGGGCCGTTCCTGCTTTGATTCCCGCCACCACAATCAAAATGATCAAAATCCCGACGATGTTCGCGACGATGTCGAGAAACGAGTCGGAGCCGAACTCGATGTCATCGGAATTTCGTCGGCGCGACATGCCTAGTTGTCCGTTTAACGCAAAAGGTCAGGGT
>DASZIA010000600.1:0-2652 GCA_035949535.1 Planctomycetaceae bacterium
GCCAGGCTTCCGCCGAAATAAGCCTCCGGCGTCGCACCGGTGACTTTGGCGCTGAAACTGATGTTGAAATCGGCGAGCTTCGGTGAGGGTTCCGCCGTGAGCAGCACGTTGGCCGGCTTGACGTCGCGGTGCAGCACGCCGCGTCGGTGTGCATAGTCGAGGCCCCGCGCCAATCTCGAGCCGATCCAACAGACAGCTTCGGGCCAGGTCGCGGTCGCCAGCCAATGCCGCGCGGGAGACATCGTGGGCCGCGTATCGCCGCGTTTTTCGAGACCTTCGTCGACGACGTCGAGGATGATTTCTCCCGTGCGCTGCTCGGGCGGAATTTGCCGCACGCGCTTGATCACCTGCTGCAGGGTCCCGCCCGCGATGTACTGCATGTAGAGCAGACGCAGCTTTCGATCCGGCAGCGTCCGCTGGTCGTAGACGCGGACGATGTGATCGTGGTCGAGCTGCGCGAGCGTCTGCGGCTCGGTCCCTTCGTCGGCCGAAATCTTGACAGCCACGGTCCGCTGCATCGACTTCTGTTTGGCAAGGAACACCTTGGCAAACGCCCCGGCGCCCAGCTCGCTCAGCAGCTCGAAGTCGTCGATCGTGTCGCCCGCGGCGACGCCCGCGACCCGCTGCTGCTTCGCCCGCCGAAAGAAGGCGGTCGTTTCGTACACCTGCTCGATGTTGAGAATCGACGCAATTTCGGCCGTGTGGCCGGGAAACGCGTGCAGATACTCCTCGGCGTCGACCTGCTGCCCGCTCTGCTTACGAATATGGAATTCTTCGTAAATCAGGTCGCACGGAACCTGGTTTTGGACAAGTTCTGGAAACTCGGCGAAGTATTCGGAGATACGCTTGGGGCAGCCGCGGGAGAGCCAGCGGTACTCGAGATCGACCTTGATCAGCTCGACCAATGTCAGCCGTCGGATCTCGCCCGATTCCGGAAGAAACGGCTTGAGGTCCGGAGGGGCGGCGGTCGTCTCCCAGGCTTCGACGAATGCATCCAACTGCCGCGCGAGGACGTCCATTGCCTCGCGAGCCGCGTCGAATGAGAGGGATCCACTTGGGGTCGACAAGAGCCGGTTTCCGTCAAGGCGAAGGCGGCCGTCACGCAAAGATCACCCGAAACCGCCATCTTATCCGACGCTCGGCGGCGCTTGAAACGATGCCGCCTTTCGGCGCCTGCAAGCTCGTTGTGCGATTCGTTACCATTGACTCGACAGAACGACTGCCGTCGCGCGGGAAAGGCGCTGTGTAAGTGGTCGGCGAAACCCTCAACGAGCGATATCGAATCGAGCGGCGCCTGGGGGGCGGGTCGCAGGCGGAGGTGTTCCTCGCGACCGACGCGCACATGGAGCGCCAAGTTGCGATCAAGATCTGGAAGCCGGAAGGCGGTTTTACCGTCGACGAATTTCTCCGCGAGGCCAAGCTGCTCGCGAGATTCGGCGCGCCCCACTTTGTCACAATCCACGAACATGCGGCGACGCTCGACCAGCGCCCGTTCTTCGTGCTCGAATACCTGCAGGGCGAAACGCTGCAGGACCTGTCGGCTCCGCTCAGCGTGTCCGAGATTCGCCGCTGCGTCCGCGACATCTGCGTCGGTCTGCAAAAGGCGCACGACGAGGGGATCGTCCACCGCGACCTGAAACCGTCGAACATCATGCTGGTCGGTCGGGGAACGCGGACCGAGCGCTATGTCATCCTCGATCTGGGCATCGCGAAGATCACCGACGCAACCAACTGGCGCCGTACGCTGGCCGACGCGACGATGGCCGGGGCCGGCACCCTGCTCTACATGGCGCCGGAGCAATGCAACGGCAATCCGATCGACCAGCGCACCGACATCTACGCCTTCGGCTGTCTGTTGTTCACGCTGCTGGTACACGAGGAGCCATTTGCGCACAGGGGGACCAACTATCTCAGCGTTCTGAATGCGATTTTGAACGATCCTCCGCGACGGCTCGCTGACGTCCGACCCGATGCGGCCTTCTCAGAAGAGCTCGAAGAGCTCGTGCAGGACTGCCTGGCCAAGAAGCCCGAAGACCGCCCTGCTTCGATGACCGAGGTCGAGACGCGATTCGAAGAATGCCTTCCCGACGACGGACTTGTTCCGAGTGGAACCGACGGGACCAAACCGAACGCGGCCAGCGGAATCAGAACGCGGCGCCCCATCGGTTCGGCAACGCTCCCGAATCGGCGATCCAGACGGGGAGCCCTCATCGCCGGGCTTGCGTCGCTCGTCGTAATTGGGGCCGTCGCTTTCGCAATCTTTTTTGACCACGGTCAGCCAGAAGTGAAGAGTCTTCCCGAGGCGATTACTGCGTCCGCGCCCCGCGTCGACAAGCAGTCGGTCGACAAACAGACTGTCGACAAGCGCCCTTTCGATAAACCACCTGTCGAAAGGCCGCCCGTACTGCCGCCGATTGCGAAGCCGACGCCGCCGCAGCTCAACGATGATCGTTACGTGGTCGTCCGAAACCGAACGCTGCGCACTGACGACCCCACGGGGAAGGACAAGGACCAGAATCTCCATGGCGTCTTGGCGAACGACGGGCTCCCCGCCGGCAAGCCGTATGAGATTGAACGCGTCAAAGAACCGAAGTTCGGCAAGCTCGTCCTCAACCGCGACGGCACCTTCACCTACACGACTACGGCTCAACC
>DASZIA010000601.1:0-6803 GCA_035949535.1 Planctomycetaceae bacterium
CTCGCGTTTGCCGAGCTTCTTGTACCTGTGGCAGATCGAGCCCTCCCTGGAACGCATCAACGGGAAATAGAGCTCGAGGCGGGCCGTTCGGTGTACCCGTCGGCGGACCAATTCGCTAAAGTGTGCCTCGCGCCGGAATGAAGCGGCGCGGCAACGAATGGAGTCGATGCGTTGGCGGCAAGGCGGCCCCCATCGTTGTGGCTCCGAAATTCAGGGGAGCATTCGACATGGGCAAGCTTTCGGCCGTCTTCGTTTTGATCTCGATCACGCTCTTGCCGCTGCAGTCCTGCCGGGGCGGGAATCCCGTTTATGACGAGTTAATGCGGCGAGGCGTGCCGATCGGCGCTCGCGAGGTTGTTCGTCTTCCGGCCCCCACGCTGGCTGACGGTCTGACCGCCGAGCAGCAGAGACACGCCGTCGAGGGGATCGCAGACGGCACCCACACGTGGGAGGAGCTGACCCGGCGCTCGGTCGTCGCCCCGTTCGTTTTCAAAATGCCGAAGGAGACCGACCAAGGTGGGCCGGGGCGCCGCGTCGATTTATGGTTTGTTGCCTACGGCAATATGTCGACTCTCGAAAATAACGAATGGCTCGAACGCCAGTTTAAAACGACCGGCAGTGAAACAGATCCCGACAACGGCGCCGTCGTAAAAGTCCTGACCGAGGGTGACCTTGCCCGTCACGGGGTCAGACTGGGCCAGAGTGCCGACGAACCACAATACGTCTTTGCGGAGCTGACGCTGCTCGATCGAGTGCGGCTCTCAGTGACGACGCGCGGCGCCAAGCTGCAGACGCCCGAGTCGGTGACTACGGCCTCGCTGCTCGACCCCCGCTTCGCGAATGATTCGCAGTATGCAAACCGGTGGCGACCCGTTCTTCGCGACGACAACAACCGCCGATACTTGGGCAAGCCCGAGCCCTATTTCGGCTACGGCAGCTATGCCAAAGCCACGCGCCTCCTCGATCCGCCTGGCGCGATCCTGATCGAGTACCACGCGGCATTCGCCGAGCCGGAAGGCTGGTTCAACGGCAACAATTTCTTGTGCTCGAAGCTGCCGATTCTCGCCCAGATGATCGTACGACAGCTGCGGCGTGAGTTGGCCAAGAGCCACTGACGCGACCGGGAGGGCGAAGCTCCCGCTGAGCCGTATTTCTTAAGGAGCCGCGCACGAAGTAAGCCGTGTCTTGATTTAGAAACGAAATCACCGCTTACTTTCGTGCGCGGCTCCTTAACTCAACGCGGCTCGGCAGGAGGCTCGCCCTCCCGGCTCTTAACGTCCACGCTGTTGACTCGCGCATCCGGGCCGTTTATCACTGACGGCGCCGCGGCCGCATGTTTCTTTGCGAGGGCATCTGATGTCTGCCGAGATCGAGCTGCGCGTCAACGGGGTCAAACATAAGGTCGAAGCCCAGCCCGATCGCATGCTCTTGGGCGTGCTGCGGGATGAATTGGGGCTCACCGGCAGCAAGTACGGCTGCGGCGAGGGGCAGTGCGGTGCGTGCACGGTCGTGCTCGACGGCCGGGCCGTTCGTTCGTGCCGGATGGCGCTTTCCGACTCTGCCGACAAGCCGATCACCACGATCGAAGGGCTCGCGCAAAACGGCAATCTGCATCCTCTGCAGCAAGCTTTTCTTGATGCCGGCGCCCTGCAGTGCGGTTATTGCACGGCCGGTATGATCATGAGCGGCTATGCTCTGCTCGCCAAACGGCACTCGCCCACGCGACAAGAAATGATCCAGGCGATGGAAGGGAACGTCTGCCGCTGCGGCACCTATCAGAGGATCCTGGCGGCCATCAGCCAGGCGGCCGGCGTGCAGAAAGGCGGTGCGACGTGACCAGAATCGCCAAAAGGACGCCGCAGCTGTCCGACGATCGTGACGCCGATTTGCATTCTGCGGAATCCTTGCTGTTCGAACCCGAGCGCTACGAACTGCGCGAAGAGCCGCGGTACCGCTTCGAGGTCGATCGGCGCGATTTTCTAAAGACGCTGGGAGGCGGAATTGTGGTCTGCCTCGTGGCCGGAGTCGCTCGGGCTCAGCGTCCCGCGCGGCGCGGCGGCGGAGGTCGCGGGGGCCGTGGACGCGGCATGCCGCAGGAACTGCAGGCTTGGCTGCATGTCGGCGAATCGGGAGAAGTCACCGCTTGCACGGGGAAGGTCGAGATTGGGCAGAACATCCGTACCTCGCTGACGCAGGCCGTTGCCGAAGAGCTGCGACTGCCGCCCGCGCATATCCGCCTGATCATGGCCGACACCGATCTCGTGCCCTACGACTTCGGCACCGCCGGCAGCATGACGACACGCATGATGTCGCCGCAGTTGCGAAAAGCGGCCGCCACCCTGCGTGAATTGTTGCTCGATCTGGCCGCCAAAGAGCTCCCCGCCGATCACAGTTCGCTCGCGGTCGTCGACGGCAAGGTCGTCCATCCAGCGACGAAACGTTCGCTGAGCTTCGGCGAACTGGCCAAGAACGGCCAATTGACCAAGACGATCGGTGCCGACGTCGCACTCACGCCGGCGGCTGACTGGAAAATCGCCGGCACTTCGGTCGCCAAGGTGGATGGTGCGGCCATCGTTACCGGCCGGCACGAGTATGCGTCGGACATCCGGCGGCCCGGCATGCTGTTCGGCAAGGTGTTGCGGCCGGAATCGCTGCACGCGAAGCTCGTCTCGGTCGACCTCGAAAAGGCGAAGGCGCTCCCCGGCGTTACGGTCGTTCATGACGGCGATTTCGTCGGCGTAGTCGCACCGACTCTGCCTGCGGCCGAACAGGCGCTCTCCGCCGTCACTGCCAAGTGGAAGACAGAAACTACGGTCTCAGACGCTCAGTTGTTCGAGGGTTTAAAAAAATCCGAGGACGGCGAAAACGGCGGCGGTGGCGGGTTTGGCGGGCGCTCGAACTACTCGCGCGGCAAGATCGCGGAGGGGATGAAGGCGGCCGATCACAAGGTGCAGGCGACGTACACGATTTCCTACATCGCGCACGTGCCGCTCGAGCCGCGGGCGGCCGTTGCCGAATGGACGGACGGAAAGCTGACCGTCTGGACGGGAACGCAGATGCCGTTTCGCGTCAGGAACCAACTGGCTCAGGCGTTCGGCATTGCCGACGAAAAAATCCGCGTGATCGTGCCCGACATGGGATCGGGATACGGCGGCAAGCACACCGGCGAAACAGCCGTCGAGGCCGCTCGGCTCGCCAAAGCAGCCGGCAAACCCGTGAAGCTGAACTGGACTCGCGAGGAAGAGTTCACGTGGGGTTATTTTCGGCCGGCCGGCGTCGTCGAAGTGTCTGCCGGCGTCCGCAAAGACGGAACGATCACTGCCTGGGAATTTCATAATTACAACTCGGGCGGCTCGGCCATCCGTCCGCTTTACGAGATTCCGCACCAGCGAGTCGCCTACCATCCGAGCGAGGCGCCATTACGGCAGGGCTCGTATCGGGCACTCGCGGCAACCGCCAACCATTTCGTCCGCGAGTGCCACATCGACGACCTGGCGCACGCGGCCGGCATCGATCCGCTGGCGCTTCGGCTCAAGAACTTGAAAGACGAGCGGCTGCGTGCCGTGCTCGAAGCGGCCGCGAAGAAATTCGGCTGGGGCCCGCAGAGCAAATCCTCGCCCGAGCGCGGCTTCGGACTGGCCTGCGGCTCGGAGAAAGGGAGCTACGTGGCGACGTGTGCCGAGGTCTCGATCGATTCGCGAACCGGCAAGGTTCACGTCGTGCGGGCCGTAACCGCGTTTGAGTGCGGGGCGATCTTAAACCCCGACAATTTGACGAACCAGTGCGAGGGGGCGGTGATGATGGGCTTGGGCGGCGCGCTCTTCGAGGCGATCCACTTCGACGAGGACAAAATCCGCAATCCAAAGTTGTCGCTGTACCGCGTCCCCCGCTTCGCTGATCTGCCGGTGCTGGAGACCGTACTCGTCGACCGCAAGGACCTACCCTCGGTCGGGGCCGGCGAGACACCGATCGTCGCGATCGCGCCGGCCGTCGGAAACGCCATCTTTCACGCGACGGGCAAACGCCTCACGTCGATGCCGATGGTGCCGCGCGGATTAAAGGTCTGACCGATTGTCGAAGTGTCGATCGGAGATTTGAACCACAAAGTCACCAAGGGCACCAAGGAATAAGCTCCTCTCGTTTTCTTGGTGTCCTTGGTGCCTTCGTGGTTCACTGAATTCTTCGGAAGGAACCTAAATGCCTCTGCACCGCGTACGCAAACCCGGCCAGCGAAAACACGGAGTCGGAGACGACATCTACACGGCGGCCGAGCTGGGCGCGCCCTTGCCGTGCGATCGGGTTCCCAAACACGAAGCGCCGAGCGACCAGGTTTACGCCGCGCTGCGTGACGAGCTGCTGCTCGACGGAAACTCCCGGCAGAACCTGGCCACCTTCTGCCAGACGTGGGTCGAGCCGGAAGTTCGCAAGCTGATGGACGATTGCATCGACAAGAACATGATCGACAAGGAGGAGTATCCGCAAACGGCCGAGATCGAAGCCCGTTGTGTGCACATGCTGGCCGATTTGTGGAATGCGCCCGACAGCAGCGGCACCATCGGCTGCTCGACCACCGGGTCCAGCGAAGCGGCCATGCTCGGCGGTTTGGCGCTCAAGTGGAAATGGCGCGAGAAGCGCCGCCAGGCAGGTAAACCCGCGGAAAAGCCGAATCTCATTTCCGGACCGGTGCAGATCTGCTGGCACAAGTTCGCCCGCTACTTCGACGTCGAGCTGCGCGAGGTGCCCGTCGAGCACGGCCGCCTGCTGCTCTCGCCCGAAGAAGTGCTGAAGCGATGCGACGAGAACACGATCGGCGTGGTTCCGACGCTCGGACTCACGTTTACGCTGCAATACGAGCCCGTCCATGAGATCTGCGAGGGGCTCGACAACCTCCAAAAGAAGAACGGCCTGGATATTCCGGTTCACGTCGACGCAGCCAGCGGCGGATTTCTGGCCCCGTTTGTCGAGCCGATGCTCGTCTGGGACTTCCGGCTGCCCCGAGTCAAATCGATTAACTCGTCCGGCCACAAGTACGGCCTGGCTCCCCTCGGCTGCGGCTGGATCATCTGGCGGGAGGGCACCGACCTGCCGAAGGATCTCATCTTTGACGTGAACTACCTGGGCGGACACATGCCGACGTTCGCCCTCAACTTTTCGCGCCCCGGCGGCCAGATTGTCTGCCAGTACTACAACTTCTTGCGGCTGGGCCGCGATGGTTATCGCAAAATTCAGCAGTCTTGTTACGACACGTCCGCTTGGCTGGCCGCCGAGATCGAAAGGTTGGGACCGTTTGAGCCGATTTACTCCGGTCAGGGAGGCATCCCGGGCGTCACGTGGACGCAAAAGCCGAACGTGACGACATCGTATTCCTTGTATGACCTGGCCGACCGCCTGCGGACGCGCGGCTGGCAAGTGCCCGCTTACGCGATGCCCGCCAACTGTCAGGACCTTGTCGTGCAACGGATCCTGGTGCGGCACGGCTTCAGCCGCGACATGGCCGGGCTGCTCGTCGACGATCTCGAGCGCGCAATCAAGTACTTCGAGGCCCACCCGGTTTCGCAGCCGCTGACTGCGGCCGAATCGACGGCGTTCAACCACTCCGGCGTGCGGCCGACGGCTCCGCCGAGTTAGCGCCGTTAAGGGAAGCGACGTATGACCAGCCCCATTGCCGAGCCAGACGCACCTCCGGTTCTGGTCACTGAGCACCAAGTCGACGGCGGCGCGATTTTGGAGATCGTGATCAATCGCCCCGACGTGCATAACGCCGTGAACGGCACAGCGGCGAAACTGCTTCTGGAAGCCTGGCAGCGCTTTCGGGGCGACGACTCGCTGACAGTCGCGATCCTGCGCGGAGCGGGCGATCTGGCCTTTTGCTCCGGGGCCGACTTGTCGGGACTGGATGCTCTTGCGGATCTCGGCGCCTCGCGCGAAGAAATCGCGAGGTTTGTTCGCAAAGGGACGGGGCCGATGGGTGGCACCCGAATCGTGCAAGCCAAGCCGGTGATCACCGTCTCGCAGGGCTATACGTACGCGGGCGGATTGGAGCTGTTCTGCCATGGGCACATTCGATTGGCCGAGCCCCAAGCGACGTTTTCGGTCGCCTGCCGGCGCTGGGGCGTACCGCTGGTCGACGGAGGAACTGTTTATCTGCCGCGCCTGCTCGGTTGGGGTGCCGCGCTGCCGCTGATCATCACTGGCCAGCGGATTTCCGCCGATCGCGCGTACCAGGTCGGCCTGGTCTGGGAGCTAGTGCCGAAGGGCGGCGGAGCGGAGCGTGCGTTGTCGATGGCGCGGCAGATCTGCCAGCAGCCGCGTGACGCGATGTTCGCAGATCTTCACTCGGCGCTTGCCGGGTGGAATCTTCCGCTCAAAGACGCCCTCGAGCTCGAGTCGTGCAACCTGCATCCGGTGATGAACAGCGAGAGCACGCGGCAAGGCGTCGAGGCCTTCCGGCAGGGCAAGCGGTTCTGGTTCACCTAAACCGCACGCAAGATGTTGCGACCGGTGCCCTTGAAGCGTCCGGTGTTGGATCTACCTGCGCAACTCCAGTATTCTGAGTCGTCACAAATTTGGGGCGATTTCGAGCGGAGGCCGTCCTCCGCAGCCGGATGAGGGACGCAGAGCGGATCCATGCGCTACGAGCTGAAGCCACTCGGCGTCGGCGCCATTCTCGACCAGGCGATTCAGATCTTCAAAGACCACTTTGGCCTGTTCGTGGTCCTGTTGCTCTTCCTGCGCATTCCGGCCACAGCCGTCATCCAATACGCCGTCTTCACCAACATGGCGGACCTCCCCACGCAGCCGAA
>DASZIA010000602.1:0-11033 GCA_035949535.1 Planctomycetaceae bacterium
GAACACGCGCCAGCCGTTGCGGCCCAGATGTTCGGCGCACGCCTGGCCGATTCCGGACGACGCTCCGGTGATCAGCACGACTTTTTGCGGAGTCAAGCGACTTGCGATCGGAGCCGACATTGGTCCTCCGCTTCGGCGCGCCTCAAGAATGTCTAGGGCGCTTCGGGATCGTTGCTGGTGAGCACCGATGCCCCGCGCACGGACGCAATTTCGTACACGCCCTTCGATTTCCGCTTCACGTCGCGGCCATCTTCGGTGACGAGAGTGGTCGTGCCTGTCGGAGTCCACTGATCCGGTTCGCCCGCGGCCGCCGCTAGCAAGACCAGTTCGCGATAGTACTGCACGATGACTTTGCGACCCGTGGCATCGGCGGCCACAAACGTGGAGACAAGCTCGCGCCGCTTCTGGGCCATTTCCGACCTCTCACAACGTGTGCGTCCCGGCGAGCCGACAGCGTGAGCTGGCGGGTGCTGTGCATTAGTTCTTCAACGTCGCCCAGCAATTCAGAAGCACCCTGGGACTTACGTTCCAGGCTCGCCGGGCTCATTGTAGCTTGCAACCACGCGGCAGCGAGGCACAAGATGCATGTCGCACTGGGGACAGCGACATGACGATTCAACCGTTCGATCAATCGAAAATCGTCCTTGGAACCGACGGTATCAAACGGTACCAGGGGCTGACATCATCCCTGGTGACGATGCTCCGCTCGTCGGTGGAGAAGGTGCCGCAGTCCGAGGCGATTGTCGAAGCCGGCGGCCCGCGGATCTCTTATCGCCAGTTGTGGGATCGCTCCGCTCGCATCGCCGGCGGATTGCGACAAGCGGGCATCGAGCGCGGCGATCGGGTGGCGATTCGCCTCGGCAATGGCCTCGACTGGTGCCTGGCCTTTTACGGAGCGCAGCTCGCCGGCGCGGTTGCCGTTCCGGTCAACACACGCTTCAGTGAGCCGGAGGCGAAATACGTCGTCGACGACTCGGGGAGCAAGTTCGTCTTCGAGCCCGGTCGCCCGCTTCCCGAAGGCCCGCCGCTGGCGATTGAAGACGCCACCCCCACCGACGTGGCCACGATCTTCTACACGAGCGGCACCACCGGCTTCCCCAAAGGCGCGATGACCACTCACGAGAATCTGTTGTCGAACATCGAATCGTGCCGTCGCGTGATGCCGCTCCCCTTTGACGGGAGCGTGCGGACGCTCATCTCGGTGCCCCTCTTTCACGTCACCGGCTGCCACAGCCAGCTGTTGACGACCTGCGCGGCCCTCGGGGCCGTTGTGATCATGCCGACCTTCGACATCCAGACCTTTCTGCGGCTGATCGGCGAGGAGCGGATCAATTCGCTCGTCTCGGTCCCGGCGATTTATTGGCTGGCACTCAATCAGCCGAACTTTGCGCAGATCGACGTGACGGGCGTCAACCGGGTTTCTTACGGCGGAGCGCCGACGCCGCCGGACCTGGTGAGACGCATCATGGAAGCTTTCCCCCACGCCCGCGTCGGCAACGGATTCGGACTGACCGAGACCTCATCGGTCGCGACGTTCTTGCCGCACGAATACTCCGCGAAGCGCCCCGAGACCGTCGGCTTTGCGGCGCCGGTCGTCGATTTGAAGCTCGATGAAACGCATTACGAGCCGGGCATCGGCGAGCTTTTGATCCGCGGCCCCAATGTCGTCAAAGGCTACTGGAACAAGCCCGAGGCGACGGCCGAGACCTTCACGCAGGGCTGGCTGCACTCAGGCGACCTCGCGCGGCTCGACGCGGACGGTTTTGTGCAGATCGTCGATCGCGCAAAAGACATGGTCAATCGCGGCGGCGAGAATGTCTACTGCGTCGAAGTTGAAAACGCGATGATCGCGTATCCGGCCGTGTTCGAAGTGGCCGTGCTGGCCGTCCCCGACGCAATGATGGGGGAAAAAGTCGGAGCGGTGATCGTGCCGAAACCAAACGTCCACGTCGACGTCGCTGATCTCCTTGCGTTCACCAAAGCGCGGATCGCCGATTTCAAGGTTCCGGAGTACGTGGTCGTCCGCAAAGAGCCGCTGCCGCGCAACCCCGGCGGCAAGATTTTGAAGAAGAAGCTGCGCGACGAAGTCGAGTGGGGCGCCGCCGTGCGCTGATAACTTACCGGGGCGGGGCCGGAACTCTCGCCCACGGATCGCTCGAGTAGTCGGGCGATGGCCCGGTGCCCGAAACGTTCGTTTTCGGCACCGCGGGATCGAAGCTCCCCGTCGCGCGAGTAGCCGTGCCGCCGCTGTTGGACGCGGTTGGAGTGCTTTGCCACGACGCTTGGGCAGTACCCGAGGCGGGGTTGAAGCTTCCTACGGCAGCCGGGCCAAAGCCGTTGCCGGTTGAGGCGGCACTCGCTGGCCGGACTTGTCCGCCCGGCGTCGGATGGTTCACGCCTCGCGGATCGCCGGCAACCTGGCGGCCCTGCAGCTGATCGAGCATGGTGCGAGCCGGCTCGAACTTTGGATTGATCGACAGGGCGGCCTGGCACTGCGCGGCCGCCGCCTCTGACTTGCCTTCTTGGGACAGCAGGAATGCCACGTTGTAGTGCGCCTTTTCTGGTCCCACAATTTGTTTGAACACGGCCAGACCGGCGTTGATATCGCCCGCCCGAACCTCGGCAATGGCCAGGCGATGCTTATAGGCGGGAACCTTGGGAGCAACGGCAATGGCCGCGTTCAGATCCCGCAGCGCTTCGGGCCAGCGTTTCTGCGAGGCATAGAACTGACCGGAGGCCGCCAGCACGGCGGGGTCTCCCGGCTTCATCCTCAAGGCCCGCTGAAAGCCGGCTTCGGCCTCTTGCGGCTTGTCGGCAAGCTGGTCCAACCGCGCCATTCCGAGCACCGCCTCAACCGAATGGGGATTTTCAGCAAGCGCTTTCTCGTACGACTTTCGGGCGTCAAGCGGTTGGCCGACCTGTTCCTCGAAATGACCGTACGCGAGATGCAGCGCGGCCGGATCCTTGAGATTCCGCTCGGCTTTCTCCTGATCAGAAAGCATGAAGGACGGCGCCGCCGGCTTCAGGTTGGCAGACACGCTGGCATTGCTGCTCGCGCATCCCGGCGCGGCGATCGCCAAAAGGCACAGGCCGAGTCCGAGATACGGGCTCAGTCCCAGGCAATCGCGACTCGAGCGACTCGGACCAGTCGCCGAGGTTGCCCGTAACCGAGCTGCCATGTCCAACCTCCGTGTTGGAGACTGCCAGAATTGACCGATGCGTGTGCCGCGGCGAGTAATCCGTGGGGATCGTCGCCGTGGCACACGGTTTTATGCTTAAGAAATTGATTCGTGACGGGGGAGAGCGGGGTCACATTTGAACGAAAAAGCGGCGCGCAGCTTCCGCCATCAGCTCTTTTGAAATGACAACTTCCTGCCGTCTGTATCGGCAGATCGACCGCACGATCTCCAATAAATCCCGGGGATCGCTCGAGCGAGGCGTTTTTCCTCGGTCGTAGAACTCGTTGTAGAGAAAATCGAGGCAGGCTGGATCGAATGCGATGGTCCGCTGCTGGCAACAAAGCTTGAAGATGTCGGTGAACAGCTCGCGATCGGGCGGCCCGACCATGATCTTGTGCTGAATTCGCCGAAGGAAGGCTTCATCAACCAGCTCGCGCGGATCGAGATTGGTCGAGAAGATGATCAATTGTTCAAAGGGGACCGAGAATTTCCTGCCGGTCGCCAGGGTCAGGAAGTCGACCCGCTCTTCCAGCGGCATGATCCAGCGATTGAGCAAATCCCGCGGGCTGACGATCTGCCGGCCGAAATCGTCGATCAGAAACACGCCGCAATTCGCCTTGATGTGCAGCGGGGCCGTGTAGAAGTTGCTGGCCGAGTTGTACCGCAGGTCGAGCATTTCGAGCGTCAGCTCGCCCGCGGTGATCACGACGGGCCGACGCACGCGGCGCCAACGCAGGTCAAACGGCGGCGAGTTCCGCGAAAAGAACGGATCGGTGATCGATCCCGTTTCGTTCTCGCTGGCGATCTGATCGAGCACGTCGGCGTTATCGGTCGGCCGGTGGATTGTCGGATCGAAGACGGTGATGATGCTGTTTTCAGCGTAGATCGCGTACGGCACGTAGATATCGCCGCCGTACAAGTTCAGGAAATTGCCGAGCGCCTTGGCAATCATCGTCTTGCCGTTGCCCGGCGGACCGTAAACAAAAATCGACTTTCCGCTGCAGACCGCGGGCCCGAGGTCCTGTAACACTTCGTCGCGAATGACGAGGTTGCCGAAGGCCCGGTGCAGCGCTTCGGGACTGCATTCGGTGCCGGTCACCGTTTGTCGCCGACACTGTGGAGCGTAGGCGTCGAGCGGCACGGGAGCCGGTCCGACGTAACGGCACAACTCGAACGCTTCGCGCGCCCGCTTGCGCCCGAGATCGGTCAGATTGAAGCGGTAAGAGACCGGACCGACCAGATCACCTGAGGTGACTTCAATGCACTTGTCGTCTTTGAGGAAACGCAGCCCTTCCTCAACGACGGCAAACGGCAGCCGCATTTGCCGGGCGAATTGGATTCCGAGCAGGTTCCCCTGCAGGTAGAGCTGTTTGAGAATCAGGTCGGAAATGGTGCCGAGCGTCAGGCCGGTCTGCCGCAGTGTGAGAGGAGCCGGCGGAGCGGTGGCGGCCGCCGCGTCGTGCGGCAAGTCGGCGGCCGGCTTGCCGCTGCCCGATTCCGAATCCCAACCCGCTGATTCACTGAACAGCTTGTCGTAAAGATCCGCGACGTTCGGGGCGCTCTGCGGTTCAGGGTCGGCAACTCCGGGAATCGGAAGCGCCAGCGGGGGATTGGGAGCGGTCGGTTCGGTGCTCCGGCGATCGATCATGAGACCAGTCCCAGGTCAATGTCCAAAGTCCAAGGTCAGAGGAAGACCAAAGCAAACGCTCGCGTTTGTCACTTTGGACTTCCCGACCCTGGACTTTGAAATTACTTCCAGCCGTCTTAGTAAGCGGCGCCTCCACCGGGGGCTCCGCCACCACCACCGCCCACACCCGGTGCCGTAGAGGAGGCGCCGGCAGCACTCGCCGGGAGCGGAATTCGCGGAGTCGGGATTGTCTGCAATTCCTTGCGCCGGATCGTGTCGGCTTCGATGGCCGGACGCGACGGCGGCATCGCCACCCGCCACTGGATCGGCGGAACATTGTTGTTACCGGCGATTTGCATAGCCACGCGGCGCACGTTGTTCATGCGTGCCTGGCCGGCCGCCGAATCGTCGACCTGCTGAATCCAGACGCTGCGATAGTTGGCCGGCGCGTAGTCTAGAATCCACCGCAGGTGCGATTTGCCCGGCTGCGTCAGCTCGTTGGTATCAGCATTGAAATAGTACTCGTAAAGCGTGGTCTCACTGATCCAGCCGTTCGCCTCTTGGGCGTGCGTCATGTCCAGTACGCACGCGCGATCGGTGCACAAGTAGGGCCAGGGCCAATAGTGCTCGGCGTGATAAATGTGGGGCCACGTCATCGGCTGGCACTTGGGCCGCGGATACGGAGGCCACTCGAGCCCCTTGCACTCGAATTGCCGGGCACCGACGGGCTCCTGGTTGCGCATGGCCCACCAGGCTTCGCTGTGCCACCGCGGCTCACAGCCGTTGCAGTTGTAGTCTTGAGCGAAGGCCGACGCAGAAAAGGCGGCCACGACACAGAAGCACGCGACCAGCGCCAACGGGCGCGCTACGACACGCATAGTATCCCCCCTCCGGATCAATCGAGGCAGCCGCCGCGTTCCGGATTCCAATCGCCCCCGGAAGCGCCCGTCCGGCCGACTTTCATCTCTCGCAGTGACAGGCCCCGTCTGCGAGAGTCAATCGCCCCCGGAAGCGGCAGTTCGCGAACTGTCGTGGCATGCGTGACAGCTCCGCGTCCCTAACTATCGGCAAGCCGATTAAGCGGTCATAACGGGAAAACGGGCTGGGCTGTCGTTTATCGATTTGCCGCGTCTGCCGAGGGCGCACGGAATGCGGCCGCGAGTCGAATGACGACGATCGCTACGAATCAACGCCGCGCGCGAACCGACCGCGCACGAATCTACGGGCGCGGAGTGTCGTGTTGAAGCTGGAGTACCGGCTTCAGCCGGTCTTCTCACGAACAGGTTTTCAGACCGGCTAAAGCCGGTACTCCAACGAGGGCTACGGCAGCTCGACGTAGACGTCGTCGCCCTCGACCTTCAGCGGAAATCGCGGGTGCTCGATCCGCGGGTTGAGGCAATGACGCCCGGTCGTCACGTCGAATTGCCAGCCGTGCCAGGGACACGTCACGACGGATCCCTCCAAGGCGCCTTCGCCCAAGGGACCCCCGAGATGCGGGCAAATACCGTCCAGCGCGTAGAGCGTCCCATCAACGTTGAACAGTGCGACCACGCGCCCGCCGACCGTGAGTTCGCGCGCTGAGCCTGGGGGGACCTCATCCGCCGCCGCCAATCGGTGCCATTCCGCCATGCCGGTTCCGCCGGAGAGAAGTCCTAGAGCAAGCGGTGAGAATTATAGTGTCCGGCCCGCGTTCTCCCGAACCATCAGGCAGCCCGCTTGCGTCGGGCCCGCTGTTTGGGCACGCTCTTCCAGCGGCGATGCACCCAAAAATATTGTTCGGGCGCGAGCGCAATCGCCCGCTCCAAGGCCGTTGTGAACCGCTGCGTCACCAGGCGTACCGCGTCCGGGCCGTCGAATTGCTCGGTGTCGATCAAGTCGGCGTAGCCGATCTCGTAGCGCACCCAGCGGTAGCGCTCGAAATCGTCGGGCAGGCGAATCGCATATCCGACGGCGATGTAGGCCCGATATTCGAGGGCCAAGAGAGCGATCGATTTGAAGGTCGAGGCCGGCTTGCCAAAGAAATCGACAAACAGCCCCGTCGAGCCGGCGTCCTGATCGCCCATCAGTCCGAGGTGCCCGCGTCGCTCGAGCATCTCGAGCATGTTGGAGCCGCCGCCGCGCTTGGAGATCAGGCTGTGCCCCGTCTGGCGGCGGAATTTTTCAAACCAGCGATGCAGATAGGGATTGTCGAGGTCCCGAGCGACGACCCCCATCGGGAAACCAAACATGCCGAACGTACCGCTGGCGATTTCCCAGTTCCCGAAATGCCCACTCAGGATGATCACCGGCCGGCCGCTGCAGAGCAGCCGCACCGTTTCGTCACGACCTCGAAACTGCACGATGTCGGCACAGTTATAGAGGCGCAGTTTGCGACGCACCTGCACGATCTCGACGACCACTCGAAACAGGTGGACCCACATCCGCCGGATGATGTCGTCAATCTCGCGATCGGTGTAACGCTTGCCGAAGGCCTGCCGGATGTTCTCCCGCGCGACGGCATACCGCGTCAGCTTCTTCGGCAGCACGCGATGGATGACCCAGGCCATTCCTTCGGCCAGGCGGATCGAGGTTCGCATGGGCAGAATGTCGACCACGCAGACGATCGTGCGAAAGGCCACGTACTCGGCAGCGTGGCGCAGACGCTCGGCTGTGATGAATTGACGAAAGTCGCGCATCCGCATTCCGGCAACCAGCTGGCGGAAGTGAGTTTGGAACGAAAAAGTGTCGCCACAAACTCCAATTCGGTCAATCCGCGTTTCGGCCGCCTCGGAAGGTCACATCGCCGCGCTGTCAATCGCCATCCACCGCTGCTTCTCATATGATTCGAGCACCTTGTCGGCGACAAGCTGGGCCGACGCGCCCGCATCGAAGCCCGGCGCCGCGTCGCGACGCTCAACGATCGCTGAGACAAATTCCCACACCAGGTCGTAGCGAAAAACGGTGCTCGGGACGCCTTGCGTCGGGTCGCGGGGACTGCCGGGGGCGACCAGAAATTGGGCGGGGACGGGCACTGTTTGCAGCGATTGGCTGTGCTTGCCGACCAGAATCGTGTTGGGTTCGGTGAGGCGATAGACGGCAGAGCCTTCGCTGCCGTTGACTTCGGCCCATTCCCACCCAAAGCCGTTGTTGTAGTGTCCCTTCATCAGCGTGCTGCCTTCCCACACACCGACCGCTCCGCTTTTGAAGCGACCGATGAGGGCCGACCAGTCGTCGACCTCCGACGGCGGACAGGGCTTGCCGTCGGCCGTGCGATCACGCGGAGCAAAACGGGCCACCGCTCCGCAAACCGACTCGATCGGCCCCAACAGATCCTGGGCAAAGTCAATGCGGTGGATCGTCATATCGAAAAGGTCGCCCGCCCCCGCGCGCTTTTTAATTTGCCGCCAGCCCCAGCTTGTCTCGGGCAGGTCGAGAAACCGCTGGCTGCGGAAGTGTCGCGGGACGCCGAGCGTGCCCGATTCGATCAAGGACTTGAGGTAGCGCATCGAAGGCGCGAAGCGATAGGTGAATGCCGTCATGTGCCGAACGCTCTCGGCGCGGGCCGCCTCGTACATCTCGCGCGACTCGGCATAGTTAAGGCCCAGCGGCTTCTCGCACATGACGTGCTTGCCCGCCTCGATGCAGGCCAACGCAATCGGCCGGTGCGTATCGTTCGGAGTGGCGATGATCACCGCGTCAAGCTCCGGGTCGGCGGCGATCGTCCGGTAATCGGTCGTCGTCTTGACCGGCCCCCACTGCACTTCGCGCTCTTCCAGCAGTTCCTTGTTGGGATCGCAAACCGCTG
Organism: Planctomycetaceae bacterium; assembly: GCA_035949535.1. Classification (GTDB taxonomy): domain Bacteria; phylum Planctomycetota; class Planctomycetia; order Planctomycetales; family Planctomycetaceae; genus DASPSM01. Next base: position 8,591 of record DASZIA010000602.1, read on the forward strand.
TCAGCTCGGCCCGCGGATCGATGCGAATGCCCGGCACGTGATGGTAATCGGAGACCGCTCCGGCCCCGATGATCGCGATCCGCACTCTCATGGGCGTGTCATTTCTTTCAGCAAAGGTTGCGGGCACGGGAACGAATAACAAGTCGTGATCCGGCGCGCTTCTCGAATCACACACAATGCACAGGTATGATACGAAAACAGCTGGCGCCTTGTGACTTTCGCGGCATCAAAGCCTGCAGTCTGCCGCAACCGGATTCGACTTGATGCCGCAGTTTGACCAACTCGCACAGACGCATGAGTACTCGCCGCAGCCGACCTCCACCGCGTCGAGCCTGCGCGATCGCGTCGCTCTCATTGAAATGGGCGAGCCCGACCGGGTGGACGAAAACCTCGTCGCCTGGGCGCAACGTCTGAGAACGGTGTGCGCAATTTTCTGGGCCGGCTTCCTCACGTTTTTCGTGCGGAACATCGTTGTCGAATCCGTCAGCGGCCCCATGCGCTGGCTCTGGGGGTTCATCTTTGCGGTGCTGGGGCTCTCGACGGCACTGTTGGCATTTTGGAAATGGGGACTGAAGCTCGATGAATTGGCCCAGAGGCACGGGCCGCAATTGACTTGCCGCCGGCTGCGATTCACCGAATTGCTGCTCTTCGGAGGGACGGCCGTCTACTTCGCCGCTCAGATCCATGTCTTGACACTCAGAACAATGGACCCCACATGGCTGGTGTTCAACGTGATGAGCAGCATTACCTGGTCGTGCGTGCTGGCTTTCACTTACTCGATGTTTGCCGCCGATTCGAGGTCTCGCAGCATCGGCATGGTGACGTTGCTCCTGGCTGCGCCAGTGGCGGTCGTGATTTACGAGCGGGCGACGTCGACTCGCTTTGCCGAGAGCGTCAACGCGAGCATGGTTACCATGGTGGTGCTGATGGGAGCCATTTGCTGGGGCGCGCTTTTCTATTCGGGATACCGCCTCGATCGGCTGAGGCAGGAAGCGGCTCGCGCGCGCCGGTTCGGCCACTATCGGCTCAAGCACTTGATCGGCCGCGGCGGGATGGGCGAAGTCTATCTGGCCGAGCACACGCTTCTGAAGCGTCCGTGTGCCCTCAAGCGCATCCGCCCGGGACAAGACACCGACCCGATCACCCTCGCGCGCTTCGAGCGCGAGGTCCGCGCGACGGCCGAGCTTTCGCATCCCCACACGGTTGAGATTTACGACTACGGTCGGGCCGGCGACGGCACGTTTTATTACGTGATGGAGCTGCTCTGGGGGATGACGCTCGAAGAGCTGGTTCACAGACATGGGCCGCTCCCAGCCGCGCGGGCCGTCTACCTTCTGCGGCAGGTCTGTGACGCACTCGAAGAGGCCCACGTCGCCGGCTTGATGCACCGCGACATCAAGCCCGGCAACATTTATGCGGCCCGACGCGGCGGCGAATACGACTTCGTCAAGCTGCTCGATTTCGGGCTGGTCAAGGGCGTTGCACGAACCGATCAGCCGGCTCTCTCGCGTGCTGAAACGGTGGTCGGCTCGCCACTCTACATGGCTCCGGAACAATCGCTCAACGTACACGCGTCGGACGTGCGCTCGGACATTTACTCGCTGGGCGCCGTGGGTTACTTTCTGTTGGTCGGACATCCGCCCTTCGTGGCGGAGAATCCGCTCGAAATCATGATCTCACACGCCCGCGACGCAGTGCGGCCCCCGTCGCAGCTCGTTTCCGATTTGCCGGCTGACGTCGAAACCATCTTGCTCAAGTGCCTGGCGAAGGATCCGGAGGAAAGATTTGCGAGTGCGGCCGCGCTGGGCGAGGCGCTGGCCGCCTGCTCGGTGGCGGGGCAATGGACCCGGAGCGACGCAGCCGCTTGGTGGCATGCCCACCAGGACTTTCTCGCAGCGGGTTCCGCGGCCGTGACCAATACAAACTCATTCGTTCTTAAAGACGATCTGCGTCTAGACGCTTCGGCGCAAGCCGCTAGTCGCAGTTAGTACGGCGAGGAACACCATGCATCCGCAGCCATTGAGTCGGCGAAGATTTCTGCAAGCCGCCGCGACCCTCGCGGCCGTCAACGTCATGCCCGCGCGGGCGGCCGTCCGCGAGCCGCAATCCAAATTGGGCTCTGACGAGCTGGCGGGCCTCGATGCATTGGGGCAAGCCGAACTGGTACGACAGAAGAAAATCTCGCCACTCGAGCTGGTCGATTCGGCCATCGCGCGGATCGAGAAATACGATCCGGCCGTCAACTCGATCATCACGCGGGCGTTCGAGCAGGCCCGAAAGCGGGCGTCGCAGCCCTCGCCAGCGGGACCGTTCGCGGGAGTCCCGTTTCTCGTGAAGGATCTCGAACCGGTCGCCGGCGTGCGGCAGACGTTTGGCTCAGGCGCGTTTAAATCGAACGTCGCGATGTATACGTCGGAAGTGATTCTCCGGATGGAGCGCGCGG
>DASZIA010000603.1:0-10433 GCA_035949535.1 Planctomycetaceae bacterium
GGCACGCATCCGAATCCCGACCTCAAGCCGGACAAGCGGCTAAGCTGGCAAGCAGATCTCTTGCCCTTTCTCGAGCTGAAGCCGATCTATGACATGATCGACTTCAAGAAAGCGTGGGACGATCCGGCGAACCGGGAGGCACGAGCCACTGACATCAATGTGTTCGTCAATCCCACTCTCGGCCCGCGAAGAGCCGGAGGCCTCCCGGTGACCGAATGTGTCGGCATGGCCGGCGTCGGCGCCGATGGGCCAATGCTTCCCGTTACCAGTGCCCGAGCAGGCGTTTTCGCCTACGATCGCGTCACGCGGATTGACGACATCAAGGATGGCACGTCCAACACGATTGCGATCAGCGAATGTAACAAGGACCTGGGCTCTTGGGCTGCCGGCGGTCGCCCGACCATTCGCTCGTTGACGAAGAAGCCGTACATCGACGGCCCAGACGGTTTGGGCGGCCACCCAGAAGGCTGCCAGGTCGGTTTTGCCGACGGGTCGGTTCGTTTCATCAGTAAGTCCATCGACGCAAAAACGCTCGAGGCGCTCATGACGATCAACGGCCACGAACCGGTCAGTTTACCGGGACGATAGACGCGTCCGCGGAGAAACTGTTGGAGCACCGTAACCCGCCACAGTCCGAGGACGAGATCGACGTCGCCTGTCCCGGCTGCGGCCGGTCGTATCGCATGCCGTCCCGCGCGGCCGGAAAGCGTGGGACGTGTAAGAAATGCGGCACCCGCTTTTCGATTCCTGAGCCCGCTTCGCTCGCGCAAGCTCCAACGCCGCCACCGAAGCAGTCCGGCCTCTCGAAGCAGGCCGCTCAGACGCAGCAAATGCTGCGGCTTCTGGGCGACTCGATCGCATTCCCGAAGCAGCGAATCACGATCGGACACCGACTCGCCGCCTTGGTGGTCGCGGGGCTGATGCTGCTCTTGCCGATCATTTATGTCGCGTTCGTTGCGGGAGTCGGCTGGCTGACCTGGTGGCATGCAATAAATGATTGGAACTGGATGAAGGGGACGTACGGTTTTGCCTCAGTCATCGCCGCGGCGCTCTATATTGGTCTCGTCATCGGAGGCGCCCTCTGGACCTTGTCGTTAATTCGACCGCTCTTCACCAGCCTGGGCACGGCGGATGCCGCAACTCGACTGTTCCGACGCGACGAACCGGCGCTCTTCGCGTTTGCCGAACGCCTGGCGGACAAAGTGGGTTGTCCGCGCCCCGAAATTATTCGTGTCAACCTCGATGTCAACGCGAGCGCCTATTATGAGACCTCGTTCTTCGGGCTGGGGCGGCGGGCATTTACTCTCACGTTGGGGATGCCCCTGGTCGGAGGGCTCACCCTCTGCCAGTTGGCAGGCGTCATGACACACGAGTTCGGGCATTTCGGCCAACGCGGTAGCACCTTTCTGGAGCGCTTTATCAACCGGGTGAACCTCTGGTTTGCACTCGCCGCGGGCCGGCCGGACATGCTTGACGGCTTCATCGAGACTCTGACGTCTGCGGGAAATTACGCTCTGACGCGGATGGTGGGGCTCGTGCTCATTGTGCTCGTCGCGTTAGGCCGCTACTTTTTGCTCGGCCTGATGTACCTGGGCCTGCTGGCCAGCGCGTCGCTCATGCGACGAATGGAATTTGACGCCGACAACTACGAAGTCGGACTGATCGGGTCGGCGGAATTCGCCGCATCCTGCAAACGTCTGGCGGCCCTCGAGATCGCACAGGAATTGGCATTTCAACACGCGTTTGGATCAACGCACTGCCGGATTCTCCCTGCCGATCTGGTCGCTTTTGTCTCGGAGTTGGCAGACCGAGCTCCGAAGGTGAAAAAACGGGCCAAAAGGATGATCGAGAATGAGAAGAGAAGTTGGCTGGCGTCCCACCCTCCGACGCGTGAACGGATTGCTGCGGCGGAGCGCTTGAACTTGCCGGGCGTCTTCACCTCGTCGGTTCCGGGGAGCACGTTGTTCGACTGCTTCGAGACACGGTGCACCGCGGTCACAACCCTGCTTTACGCGCACCGCTACGGGCGGAGACTTACGTCGGAAGCGATCCGGCCCGCGCATGAGGCCGTCGAGATTTATCTCGACCTCGGTGCCTAGAACCGGCTTCGCCTGGTGACGGCCCGATGGCGATCGCACGAGGAATGAGGCAACCACGAAACGGGTCTCACCCGATCGACAGATCGACGGCGCCCGTGCGCTCGTGGACGTCGACGAAGCCCTGCAGCTTGCCGATGGCGACGACGCCCGAGTCGGTCACGGTGAAGCCGCGGGCCCTGTCGAGTTCGAGGTTGTAGCCGACCTCGGCCCCTTCCGGCACGACGACGCCCTTGTCGATGATGGCTCGACGGATCTTGGCGTGGCGGCCCACGTTGACGCCCTCGAAGAGGATGCTGTCTTCCACTCGGGCCCAGCTGTTGACGCGGACGTTGGGGGAGAGAATCGACCGCTCGACGCGCCCCCCGGAAATAATCGTGCCCGGACTAACCATACTGTCGAGCGCCATACCGGCCCGCGGGTTTGAGCCGCCGAACTGCGCGAACACGAATTTCGGCGGCGGCAGCGGCGGGTGATACGTGCGAATTTCCCAGGCCTCGTCGTACAGGTTGAGCTGCGGCTCGACGGCAACCAAATCCATGTTCGCTGCGTAATACGCATCGAGCGTGCCGACGTCGCGCCAATAGCGTGAGTTGCCCGAATTGCGGTCGCGAAACGGGAACGCCCGCACGCGGTGCGTCTCGATGATCGTCGGAATAATGTCTCTGCCGAAATCGTGGCTGCTCTCGGTCACCGTCGCGTCGCGGCAGAGCTGATCGAACAGGAAATTGGCGTTAAAAACGTAAATCCCCATCGAAGCCAGGCAACGATTTGGATCGTCGGGCATGGGATCCGCGTTGGCCGGCTTCTCGAGGAATTTGACCACACGCTGCGACTTGTCGACCTCCATGACTCCGAAGTGGCAGCTTTCCCGCAGTTCGACCGGAATGCAACCGATGGTGCAATCGGCCTGATTATCGATGTGGTCCTGCAGGACCTCCGAGTAATCCATCTTGTAGATGTGATCGCCGGCCAGAATCAGCACCAGGTCCGGGCGCGACTTTTCGATGGAGTAAATGTTCTGGTAGACGGCGTCGGCCGTGCCCTGGTACCAGTGCTCGTCGATGCGCTGCTGTGGTGGCAGGACGTCGATGAACTCATCCAGCTCGCGACAGAGGAACCGCCAGCCCAAGCTGATATGTCGGTCGAGGCTGGCCGCCTTGTACTGGGTCAGTACCAGCATCCGCCGCAGGCCGCTGTTGATGCAATTGGAGAGCGTGAAATCGATGATGCGGTAGACGCCGCCGAAAGGAACCGCAGGCTTGGCGCGGTCGCGGGTCAGCGGCTCCAACCGCGCTCCCTTACCGCCCGCCAAGACCAAGGCTAGGACCCGTCTCATCCGCTGCTCCGTCCGCCGCGTGAATCGGCAACCAACAGCCGCTCAGAAACGCTCTGGCTCCGCCGTTGATCCAAGCACGCAATTCTCTTAGAACGGGTGCGACCTGCCAATCGTGCGACGAAGATTTTTTGGCGACCGCTCTTGTTGAGGTGATGCGTGCAATTGCGAACGGTGCGTGAAGGCTCAGTACGAGGCGACCACATCCGCCGCGCGCCCCTCACCCCAAATCCCTCTCCGACTCGGACTGAGCTCGCCGAAGTCCGCAAGGGGCGAGGGGGAAAGATGCCAGCGATTGCACCGCTCGCATAAGAAGATGTTTCCGTGCACCTTTTTCTCCCCTCTCCCCTGGCGGGAGAGGGGTCGGGGGTGAGGGGGACCTGCCATCAGGTTCCCAGAATTGCGCGCCCTCATTTAGTAATTCGAGCGGCCGCCGCCTCCGCTGCCACTTTCCGAGCGGCTCTTTGCCTCGTTAACCGTCAGCCGCCGTCCCTGGAAGTCCTTACCGTTCATGGACTCGATGGCTGAGTCGGCTCCGTCTTCCATCTCCACAAACCCAAAACCCCGCGACCGCCCCGTTTCGCGGTCCGAGATGACTTGCGATCGCGAAACTGTTCCGAACTGCGAGAACGCTTCGCGAAGATCGTCCGCCGTCGTATCGTAGGGGAGGTTCCCGACATACAGATTCTTGCTCATGGCCAGCCTTCGAGCGCCTGGGCGCTCTCGAGAAAAATCGCCTTTCCTGCAGCAACCGTTCGCGCTTTCCCAATCGCGACCTTACCGGACCAACCGGTTTTCGCAGAGTAATATACACCAATGCACCGTCAATGGCACCAATTTTTCAGGGGTTGAAATCACGATTTTCGCCCGAGGATCCACTCAAATGTCCGATCCACCCGAATCAATCACCCTGGCAATGATGCGGGAGGTCTTGTCGAGCGCCCTGGTTTGCGACGCTTTGGACGCCCTGGGAGTTCACCGCCAGTCGCCCCGCATCGCCTGGCCGGTGAAAACGGTGGAGGGCCTGCTGGTTGGCCGCTGTAAGACCACGCTCTGGTCCGAGCGAGAGACGAGCGATCCGCATCCGTATGAAAAGGAACTCCTGGCAGTCGACACGTGTCAGCCCGATCAAGTGATCATTGCAGCCGCCGGCGGTTCAATGCGATCTGGCATTTGGGGAGAGCTGCTTTCGACGGCCGCACGGAACAGCGGCTGCCTGGGAGCGATCGTCGACGGAGCCGTCCGCGACGTCGCCCAAATGAAAGACATGCGGTTTCCGGTCTTCGCCCGCGGCGCCTCGCCCTACGACAGCAAAGACCGACAGGAAGTGACGGACATCGACGTGGCGGTCGAAATCGACGGCGTCGTTTTCCGTCCGAACGAGCTGGTTTTCGCCGATGCCGACGGGGTGGTCGTTGTGCCGTCGAACGTCGAAGAAGAAGCGATTCGTCGAGCTTGGAACAAAGCCCATGACGAAAACCGCACGCGCACGGCGATCCAACAAGGCATGAAGGTCACCGAAGCGTATCGGCGCTACGGCGTCTTATGAACGCCGGCGAGCGGCCGGCGCAGAACAGTAGGGTTCGTTAATCTGTCAAAGGAGACCGCGATATGAAAACGTTGTGGTTAGGTGCGGCTTGCTTTGTGCTGTGTGTTCTGGCCCTTTGGTGCTCACGGACAACTTACGGTCAGCCGCCCAAGGCACTACCAGGCACCAAGATGATTGCGCTGGATGACGCGATCTTGGACGCCAACGAGATTCTCTTCGTTCATGAAACTCAGACAGATATCGAAATCGGCTTCAGGGGGCTGCCCAGCCAGGGCAACGGGGCTTTTTCGGTTCTGTACGTTAAGAAAACAGCGGACAACTGGAGGACGCTGGCTGCCGCAACTGGAGTCGCGATACCCGCACGGGCCACTCGCTAAAGTGCCAACCGCGGATCGCAAGGGGCGCCGCAAACGACCGAAAAAATATCGCGATCCTTACGCTGGCGGCTCGCCGGGTCGGCTTACATTTCAATTGGGTTTGCTTAACTCGAGCGGTTTCGCGAAGATCGCATCGCGCCGCAACCCTTACCCAAACCGTGAGGAGACTTCAAGATGCCCGGAAAAGCCCGTCAGTCGTTTCGCCGGCCGGCCACCAAGCTGCCGCACTTGCGCAAGAAGATGGCCCAAGTGACGCCCCGCGATCGGACCCGCGGCAAGAAGCTCGGCAAGTAAGCGTCACGCTGCCGCGGAATCATGGTCAGGGACGCAGGGCCAACAAGCCGCGAAGCTGCATCCAGTCGTGCAAGCGCCCCGGCCAGCTCCCTAACGCCCAGGCAATTCTCGGGTCCTTCGTCCCCAGGCCGAGACCGTGCCGGCCCTTTTCGTAGATGTGCATTTCGGCCGGCACGCCAGCACGCCGCAGCGCGAGGAAAAACTCGACGCTGTTCTCGACCGGCACCGCGCTGTCTTCCGCGGTGTGGAACAAAAAGGTCGGCGGAGTTTGCGCCGTGACCTGCATCTCGTTCGAGAGGCTTTCGGCCAGTCCCTTTTCCGGGTTCGCGCCGAGCAGATTCTTCTTGGATCCGCCGTGCCCGAATTTGTCGGTCATTGTGATCACCGGATAAGCCAGGATGGCGAGGTCGGGCCGACAGCTTTGACGGTCGATCGGATCGGACGCGTCGGGCTTCCCAGCGTCGAAATGAGTAGCGGCCGTTGAAGCGAGGTGTCCGCCGGCCGAGAATCCCATCACACCGACGCGGTGGGGATCGACGTGCCAGTCCGCAGCTTTCTCGCGCACCAACCGGATCGCGCGTTGAACGTCCAGCATGGGCGACGGGTGGTGATAATCGGGAGCCAGGCGATACTTCAGCACGAAACCAGCCACGCCGAACGTGTTAAACCACTCGGCGACGTCGTGTCCCTCATAGCTCATCGCCAAATGCTGATAACCACCTCCCGGACAAATCACCACCGCGCATCCGTTGGCGATGCTGGATGCGGCGAGATGAACGGTCAGCGTGGGTTTATCTTTTTCGGCGGTGCCGTGCGCGCCCGGAGCGCCCTCAGGCCAAAGGACCAGGACGGGTTTGCCGGCGGCCGAGTCGTCCGCTGCCAGGGCGCGATCTGCGATTCCAAAGATCGCGAGCAAGCCCGCCACAAACGCCGCGAGAAATCGCCGATGATGCCGTCTCATGAAAAGTCCCCGAAATTTAATAGACGTTCTCGCGGAGCAGGCTCAGCGGATAGAAGGTATCGCGCCAGCGGACACCCTGTCGCGACAGCGTCAAATAGGCCGACCGCCACATCGTATAAAGCAACGCGAAGATAGCGACAGGCAGCCCGAGCGAAACGACGGACGAGGATCCCAAGAGTTGGGCGGTCAGAGCAGTCGCCAAGTGGAGGAACACAAGACTCGCGAGCCATCCGCCGCCCCGCAAGTCGGGCCAGATCACAATCGCTGCGTAGGGAAACAACTGGAACAGCACAACGACCGCCGAATAGCCAAACAGCTTGACGAGGGAATAGTCAAAGATGGCGAAGCCGTTTTTCTCCAGTCCCCGAATCACGCCGAAGAACGATTCTTGCCACTGCACGCGGAGTCCGCCGTTGGCGTCGAGCGCGTCCTGTCTTAGCCCGTTCAGCTTGATCAGTTTTCCAAGTTTCACGTCGTCGAGCACATCCAGACGGATGGCGGCGTGTCCGCCGACGCGGTCATAGGCCGCACGCCGCACCATGTTGAATGCGCCCATCCCCAGGTACGACATGCGAAACGGGGTTCGCACCAGCCAAGGCTGCGCCCCGATACACAGCAGCACAAAAAAATAGGCGTGCAACACTTGCTCGAAAAAGCCGCGGCACTCCAAATGCGGCGCGAGCGTCAGGTGGTCGAGCCGCCGCCCTTCGCAAATCGTCACAGCTTTCCGCAAAACGTCGGCGGCAAAAAAAACGTCGGCATCGGTAAAGAGCAGGTAATCGCCCGTCGCGCACGCGGCAGCGACGTGCATCGCGTGGCTCTTGCCGAGCCAGTCCTCCGGCAGCGAATCGAGATGAATCACGCGGAGCCGCGAATCCTCGGCTGCCAGTCGATCGAGAATGGGACCGGTGGCGTCCTGCGAGCGGTCATCGACGGCGATCAACTCGAAGTTGGGGTAGTCGATGGCCAGCTTCGAGCGCATGGCCGCCTCGATTTTTGCCGCCTCATCACGTGCGGGCACGATAATCGAGACTTTGGGCCATGCGGTCGGCGGTTTGAGCGTGGCGACGACCGAATCGAGCGACCGCCACAATAAGCTGATGAGCGACGGAGCAACACCCGCCAACCAAAACGAGAAAATCAGCCATCCGCCGACAAGAATCACGAGCGACATCGACATGCGGAGCATCTTCGAGTGTCGATCGAGCGGTTGTCAATCGGGAGCAGCTAGAGCCACGAATCGGCGTTGGATCTCACAGCGTTGAATTTTACAAGGAGGCGGAACATCGACCGCGCGCACTCGACCGTCGTCAGTCGGTGATGCCACGCCCGAGCCGGAATGCCGAGCCCATCGCGAGAAAGAACCAAATCAAGTCGAAGAAGCCGAACGAGCCGACAAAAGCAACCCCAATCACAAATGCCTTGCCAGCCTGAGCGATTTGGCCGATGTTCTTTTGAACCTCTTTCATGCGAGGCGTTTGTTCCTCCCAATTCTTCTGGGCTTGCTCGGCGATCGGCTCAGGGAAGTCGGCCAACTCCGTCGCATTATCGAGAGACTTGCCCGGCGGCCAGTTCAGTTTGACCCCTTTTTTCTGCTGCTCCTCGGCGATTGTGACGGCTTCCTGGAAGACGATTTGCTGCTCTCGCAGAGCGGGAGCCTCCAGCTGCGCGGCCCACTGGTTCACAAAGAGGATCGCGACAATCAGTTTGGATGCCAGGATAACGCAGAAGGCCAGGCCCGCCGCAAGGACACCCGTACCGGATCCTGCGCGTCGCCCCGCGGCCATTGCGACGCCGAGCCCCGTCAGCGCGCCGACTCCCCAGGCGATGATTCCCATTTGACGATGAATGGCGAAGGCAACAACGACCCAAACGGCCCCACCGACCGCTCCTCCAACGAGGCCGCAGACCGGCCATAAGATGGCAGGCAAGCCGTCGGCGGTCGCTCTGCGTCGACGCTTCTTTTTCTTTCTTTGAGGGGCGGGTTCGTCGCGTCGAACGTCACTCTCGCGGGAGGACGGCGATCTCAGTTTGGGCCTGGGTGCGATCGGTGCGGGTTGCGAAATCGGGCCGAACTCGTCTTCGAGTCCGTCCAAGCCGTGCAGAAAATTGTCGTCGTCCGTGGGCTCGCTAGGACTCTGAGTGTCGAACGGCTTCCTGCAGTTTGGGCAGCGAACTTTCTTTCCCAAGACCGACAGGTTCCGCAATCTCGCCTTCGCCTTGCAATGCGGGCACTGCAGTTGGATTGTTTCCGCCACCGACGGCTCCCCGGCAAAGTGTAACCGCGAGAGAAGAAGTGCGAGCGAGGCGACTGCGAACGAGCCTCCTATCCTAGCCGGGCGCCATCAACGAAAAAAGCACGTTTTTCCGACCTATTTGATCGGGAAAATCGGGCAGAGCATGTCCAAATAGACGGCATTTTCCGCCGTCTCCGGCTCATTCGTGCCGCAGCGCGGTGACCGGATCGACCAGTGCCGCGCGGCGGGCCGGATAGACGGCCGCCAGGGTCGTCGTCACGACGGCAAAGGCGAGAACCGACAGGCAGAGCCACGCCGGAAAAACGAAGAGCGCCTCTTTCAGCTCGATTTTGATATCACGATTCACCATACCCCGGACCCACGCGTCACCCGGATAGGCGCTCGCCACCGCCAGCAAGAGTCCGATGCCGCCCCCGACCAGTCCGATCAGCGCCCCCTCCACCACAAACACGAGTTGCAGTTGTCCGTTGCTGGCTCCGACTGCCTTCATGATGCCGATTTCGCGCATCCGCTCGAGCACGCTCATCAACATCGTATTGGCGATCCCCATCGCGGCCACCAACAGCGCGACGGCCGCAATGCACGTCATGCAAGCGAAGATCAAGAGATACATCAGCCGCTCGTGCTTGATGTTCTCGAGAAAGGCAAATGCAGACAGGCCCATCTTGTGAACGTCGGCGAGCACGGCTTCGACATTAGCATCGCGATCCACCAGAACCGTGGCCATATTCACGCCCGGTATGTCAGGGCTGGCGGTGAAGACTTCGGTTGCCGTGCCGTAGGGAAGAACAAGGTCGCCGTCGGCATACAGGGGATCCCAATTCCGTTCTTCGTCCGGCCGGCGTGCCCGCACCACGCCCACGATCGTGAATTCGCGCGACAGGATCGGTTCGACCTTGCGCGGCGGGCCGGACAAGGCCTTGCGCAGAACCTGGATCTGGCTCGGGGACAGATGCAGTTGCTCGAGCACCGCCGGCAATTCTTGCTTTATCTTCTCCAAAGCCGCGATCTCGTCGCGGCTGGCCTCCTCACCGTCCGGCTTGAACAGCGCCATTCCGAGGCCGGGCTGTCCCCCCTGCGCACGAAACTCAAGCGTCAGTTTCTTGCCCAATACGCCGTTGAGCGCCACGTCGTCGACGACGCCGAGCCGATACAACAAATATTCGGAGAGCACAACGGCCTGCTCGTTGGGCGACTCGAAGTATCGTCCCGCAATCAAATGTTCGCGCGCTTGGGAGTCGTCGACTCGCGAGGCACTGATCCCCGTCGATTGGGAGCGTTCTTTCAGGACCGCATAGCCACCCTGCCAACTCTGCGGCACCACGGCCTCGACATGCGGCAGACGGGACAGCTCGTCGAGCCGTTCGCGGGTCAGAGGAATGGGCGACGCGGCCATGTTTCGCCGCCGCGCGGTGAGTGCCTCGCGCATTCGCTCGCGCCGGGCGTCGCTCATTTGCCCTTTCACTTCCACCGGCTTGGCATTGGCCTTCGAGTCGCCAAATTGCGGTTGGATGCGGATTTCGCGCAGGACATCGCTTCTGTGAGTCTCGCGCTCGAACGTG
>DASZIA010000604.1:0-2619 GCA_035949535.1 Planctomycetaceae bacterium
AGCAAGACGCGCCCTGCTCGAGACAGAGGCACAGATCGAAAGTGTCGCGATCCGGTGCGGATTTGGATCCCTTCGCCGCATGGATCGCGCGTTCTCAAGAGCGATTTCCGCAACACCGACCGAATTCCGTGCCCGTTTCAAGCCACCAGGAGCGCCCGTGTGACCACGTTCAATATTGTCTTCGTGATATTCCCCAAACTCACACAGCTTGCCTTCATAAGAGGAGCGAGACGCAATGAATGACATCAATCGCCGCACCGTATTTGTCGCTGGTCTTGCAGCAGCGTCGCTTATATCGAATGCCACTGAGGCTGCCCCAGCTTCGCCAGAGGCGAGGCTGCGTGAATTGGGGATCGAACTGCCGAAGGTCCCTGCACCCGTCGCAAACTATGTGCCGTCGGCTCGGCTCGGAAACATAATCTTCCTTGCGGGTGCAGGGCCACTCAATCCCGATGGCTCTCGGCCACAGGGCAAGGTGGGACGCGACGTGACCCTCGAACAGGCCAACCAACACGCGCGGAACGTTGGCCTTCAATTGCTGGCCGCGCTGCGGGAGGCCACCGGTAGTCTTGATAAGGTGGTTCGCTTCGGTAGAGTGTTCGGCATGGTGAACGCCGTGCCGGAATTCACCGACCACCCAAAGGTCATCAACGGTTGCTCGGACCTGTTTGTCGAGATCTTCGGTGATCGCGGTCGGCATGCGCGTTGTGCCGTCGGAATGGGCTCGCTCCCCTTCAATATGACGGTTGAGATCGAAGCGGTTGTTGAGGTTACCTAGGCTTCGCTTAGCACGATCCGGCGTCCGACTGCTTTGTCGCCTCGTCAAATCTTGCAAACGAGCAAGCTAGACTGCTGGCAGGCCGGATCGTGCTGGACCAGCGTTTCGATGTCGGCGGACAGACCACGGGCCGCCTGAACCGACGCTTATGACTCCAAACGGTCGTTAGGCGGCGGACCAGAAGGCCAGGCCAGGCAAAACGGGACGTAGATATGGCGTTGTTCAATGTTGGTTTTGTCATTTTCCCCAACGTGACACAGTTGGATTTCACGGGGCCTCTGCAGGTGCTCTCGGGTCTTCCTCGATCGGCGACACACATCATCGCAAAATCAATGTCGCCCGTTCTAAGTGATTGCCGGCTTGGTCTGGTGCCGACGCACACCTTCGCGAACTGTCCGCCTCTCGACTTGATCTGTATCCCTGGCGGAAGCGAAGGTGTGGCCGGAATTCTCGATGATCGCGAAACAATTGCGTTCGTTTGCCAGCAGGCGAGTTTCGCAAAGTACGTCACTTCAGTTTGTACCGGTGCATTCGTTTTGGGTGTGGCCGGATTGTTGAAAGGGCGACGGGCTACGACCCACTGGGCCTATGTCGATCTCCTGCCCTTCGTTGGGGCCAAACACGAAAAAGCTAGAGTGGTAAAAGATGGCAACCTATTTACCTCAGGTGGTGTAACCTCGGGTATCGATTTCGGGCTTGCTGTCATCGCCGAGATTGCGGGCGAGAGTATCGCCAGACGCATCCAGCTCGGCATGGAATACGACCCGGCACCACCATTCGATTCCGGTCATCCTGACAGAGCGCCGACCATTAGGTTGGAGCTTATGTCTGCCCGCTACGACAAGTTCCGATCAATTTACCGCACGCGCATTGAACAAGCCGCGCAACCGTGACACCCGCGACTAACTTCTGCAAATGGCACAAAGCGGACGTTCCTCGGACGTGAATGCATGTCCACTATCGGGGGCAAAGCGGACATCAACTCGATGCGCGCCAATCCTAAGACGGCCCAACGCGAACTGACGCACTCCCTCACTCGATCTTCCTGATCCGCCTTAGGCCAGATGACCCCGCGTACGAGTCAGTTTCCATTCCAGGTGTCCCACTGCCGGAAAACCTTAGGAAGATCAGTCGCTTGCAAAGCGATGAAAATGAATTGGTGCCCCCGGTCGGACTCGAACCAACACTTCCGTGAGGAAACCTGATTTTGAGGCAGTGAACAAAAGCCAGTCAAATTGCTGGATTTGCTCGCTTTTCCGCAAGTTTCAGTTGCACGTTACCGGCCGGCTCTCGGCCCGTTTTCAGCCAGTTGTTGCATGTCCGCATAAGACTGGACGCAGCATCGGAAATCTATTTCGGCAATTGCCCAGCGCAGCACGGAATGCCATCAGTTGCGCAGCGGTCTTCGCCTGACCTAAAGCGAGCGCTGGCGCGTCACGTCAGTGTAGGCCACCCCTGCTGCCGTCACATCGTCGAAGGTCACCGTCTTCACCGGCTGCGCGCCCACCGCCAGCGCCCGCTCAATCAGTACGTCGCCGCCAGACGCTGCAACCAGCTCTCTGAGCTTGCCGAAGTCCGAGCACCACATGGCCTCCTGATCGCGATCGCGAACCGGGTCCCTCGCCGAAGCCGGGTTGACGGCCCCTACCAACCGCACCTGCAGTCTCGACGCGTCTTCAGGGGCGGCAAGCTCGACCCCGTAGTCTGTTGCGTTCGGCTTCTTCACAATCAGTCGGCCGTTCTGCGTCCAAGCCGTCGCCATACCCTCTCGCACCTCGTAGCCTAGCGCCGCCAGGCCACCCAGAATCGCTTTTCGTCGCGCCGCGGCCGCCAGTTCTGCC
>DASZIA010000605.1:0-2407 GCA_035949535.1 Planctomycetaceae bacterium
CTGAAGCACATGAAGAACGGTGGCCGCATCATCATGATCGGCTCGTCCGTAGGCGAACATGTCGTGGTTCCCGGCCTCGTGCCCTACTCGGCCACCAAGGGAGCGGTCAAGATGTTCACACAAGGCTTGTCCAGAGAGGTCGGGAGCCGCGGCATCACGGTCAACAACGTGCAGCCGGGTCCGATCGACACGGATCGAAATCCTGCCACTGGCGATTGGGCGGTACCGCAGAAGGCCGCCACAGCACTCGACCGCTACGGGCGCGTTGATGAGGTCGCTGCGCTGGTGGCGTTTGTGGCCGGTCCGGAGTCCTCGTACATTACCGGGGCAAATCTTACCGTGGATGGCGGAATGAATGCCTGAACCGCAAGCTTAATCGACGATGAAGGAGACATAACGTGAAGTCAGTCGTGTTAACTAGCTATGGTGATCCTGCTAGCGGCTTGGAATACCGTCAGCTTCCCGAGCACGAGAAACCGGGCATCGGCCAAGTGCTCGTCGGGATTGAGTTCTCACCCATCGATTTCAGCGACATCCTCGTTGCCCGGGGACTTTATGCGCTGCGTCCTGAGTTGCCTTCCGTCATCGGCAACGAAGGCGTAGGGCGTGTCTTGGAGACCGGAGAGAAAGTAGTTGACTTGAAAGTCGGTGATCGGGTTGTACTCCCAATCGGACGCTTCGTTTGGCGGCAGCGCCTCGTCGTTCCAGCCACGGACCTGATCGTTCTTCCCGACGATGCCGACCCTCGGCAGCTTTCGATGGTGAGCGTCAATCCGCCCACAGCGTATTTGCTCCTCGAGACATACCTGGACCTGCGCCCGGGCGACTGGATTGCGATCAACGCCGCCAACTCGGCGATCGCGCGATGGCTTATCGGATTTGGCAAGCGGAAGGACCTCAAAATCCTTGGATTGGTGCGTCGCGCGGAGGTCTTGGATGAGGTCCACGCCGCCGGTTGCGATCTTGCCCTACTCGACGACGACGATGCTCCGGGCAGAATGGCCGAGGCGCTAGGCGGCCCGCGACCTCGCTTGGCGCTGGACGCTGTCAGCGGCGATGCGAGCGGGCGGCTCGCCAGGCTCCTCGGGCAAGGTGGCACATTCGTGTCCTATGCGGCTCCCAGCTTTGCGCCACTGGCGATCAGTCCCTTCGACGTGATCTTCAATGACCTGACCATTCGGGGCTTCTCGATCGGCAACCCTGCTTTTGCAGAGCTGCTCCCACAAGCTATCCGAGCGGCAGCGCGGATGATCGCGACCCACGAAGTGACTGTACCGATTGCGGCAATCTATCCGCTCGACGAGATCAAGGCCGCCGTCTCCCACGCACTGCAAGGCGGTAAGGTTCTGTTGGAGGTAGGGGGCGCCCGTAACTGAAATGTGGCGGGCAATCTCGCGACAAGCTGCACAAGCGCATGACCGAAAGGTTAACCGACGACGAAGCGGGAACGGCCATCTGGGCAATGTGATTCTGCAGGACAGGGAAGGCAGTACAAATCAACTGGAGGATGGTGTCGAATGGCTAATGTGGTGAAGAAGCAGAGCATCTCTTTTGAGCTAGCACAGAAAATGGTGGATAAAGCGGTGGCGAAAGCCAGAGAAATTGGCGTTAGCGAGAACGTAGCGATTCTGGATGACGGCGGCAATCTCAAGGCCTTTAGCCGGATGGATGGGGCCTCGGTCCCTACCATCGAGATTGCGCAGAACAAGGCGTACACGGCTCTGTTCGGCGTCTCCACACAGGAGTTTTTCAACTTTATCCAGGGCGACCCATCGCTTTTGGCTGGCCTCCCCACGCTTGCGCGTGTGGCGGCGTGGGGTGGAGGGTTTCCCATTAAGGTGAACGGAGAAGTTATCGGGGCGATCGGGGTGAGCGGGGCGCCCGCGGTGCAGAACGACGTCGATTGCGCGAGAGCAGCCCTGGCGCTCGTATCTGAAGCGGTGCCAGCTGACTAATTTGTAGGCCGAATCAGCGAATGCATCGCTCAAGCGTTAGCGTTTCAGCATCCCACCCCCGCTCGGACCGTGCAGCTAAGGCGATCAACGTCATCGGTCACGACGAAAGGGGATCAGACGAGCAAGTTCGGATTCGGAATTGGGCGGGGGAATTTTTCAAGGAGAAATTCAATGAATACCCAAGTTGTTTTAATTACAGGAGCACTGACAGGCATCGGTCGGGCGACTGCACTCGCGTTTGCCAAGGAGGGTGCTCAGGTTGTTATTTCCGGTCGGCGTGAAGAAGAAGGCCAAAAGCTCGTCAGTGAAATCCGCAAGGCGGGCGCGGAAGCGGAGTTCATCCGCGCCGATGTGCGCCACGAAGAAGACGTACGCAACTTGATCGACAAGACCGTGGGGCGATTTGGCCGGCTGGATGTCGCTGTAAACGCTGCCGGCACGGAAGGTGTGCC
>DASZIA010000606.1:0-3793 GCA_035949535.1 Planctomycetaceae bacterium
GTTCCGGCCGTGTTTGGCCTTCGGGACATTGGCTCGCTTTGGTCCAACTACGAGTGGACGTCGTGGAACCAAGGCTTCCGCATTGAAGATCTCTTCTGGGAGCAGAAGATTGGCAGCCAATTCAGCTTTCGCGTCGGCAACCAGGGCCCGCAGGCTGTCTTCAACTTTTTTCGCTTCAAGGATGCGCGAACCGGGTTCACTGCCAGCCCGGCCGCTTTCAATGAGACAATCCCATACCCGACCTTCGGACTAGGCGCGTCGTTCCGGCTGTGGCCGATTGTGACCGACCCGGGCGTTTACGTCGTTGGCACATTGAACGACATGAACGGCGATCCGGCCGCAAACGGCCTGGACTGGAGCACCTTTGGGAAGCGTCAGTATTTCTACGGTGTCGAACTCGGCAAGGACTGGCGGCGCGACAACGGCGAGTTCGACCACCTCCACCTTGACCTGTTCTACGCCGATCGACGGAGCACACGCAATCCCGACACTTCGCCGAACGTGGCGGGCGGGGGCTTCAAGCTGGCCGGCGAGAAGCAGATCGGCCAAATCGTGGCCTTTGCGAACTACGTGTACAACACCGCGCAGGGCGGCGGGATTTCCACAACCGTCTCCCGGCACACGGCGATCGCAGGCGTGGCGTACCTACGCCCGTTTGATATTCAGGGCGAGGTCGCGGTCTCGACGATGTGGGCTCGATCCTTTGCGAATCTTATACCTGGGGTTGACGCCAGGAACCAATACGGCGTGGAAACATACTGGACTATCGGGGTAACGCCGAACAGCAGCCTCACCCCCGGTATCCAGCTTATTTTCAATCCGGCCCTCAATCCAAGCAGGGACTTTGTCGCAGTTCCGCACGTGAAGTTCAGAATTTTCTTTTAAGAGAGCCCATTTGAGCGGTGTCAACTAAAGTTCGTAACATGTGCGATCGAGGCGTTTTACCGCTTTCACTTCACGCGCAACTTCGCTTTAACACCCAACTTCAAGCCAAAATTGATCCCAGCCTATACCCAAACAGGAATGTGATCTTCGTCGCAAGTCCGGACACGCCCCAGTTTCAACGAAATCCGCCGAGTCCCGACACCGACGAGTTGTGGAACATGACGCTGTTATGGGGATCGAGCCAGGTTCCGTCTTGGTCGCTCTATCCGCTAGCCCAATCCGGCACACGGTCCGCTGACCTGGCCTCGACGGAGCGTGACCCGGTAACAGATGCCGCCGAAAGCTCCGTTAGATCTGCATCTGGCGGAGGATTCAGATCCGCGGGCCTGACGGCGACAGGGGGAGGGAGACGAAGATGCGCTTCGCACTCGCGCTGGGACTGACCTTGTACTGCCTGCTTGGTACCGCACATGCGCAGGATCGGACGGACTCACATCTTGAGAGTGACCTGAGCGACACCGCTCTCGCGCAGGAACTTGCCAACCCAATCGCCAATCTGACCAGCGTACCGTTCCAGAACAATTTCGATTTCGGCGGCGGGCGCGGCAACGCTTTCCGCTACACGCTCAACGTGCAGCCGGTGATCCCCTTTACGCTGAATGACGATTGGAATTTGATTACCCGCACGATCGTCCCGTTCGCCCATGTCGAGCGCGTCTTTCCGCAGCCGGAAACAGGCATCGGCGATATCGTGCAGAGTTTCTTTCTCTCACCGGCACGACCTGTGAACGGCATCACCTGGGGTGCTGGTCCGATTTTTCTCTACCCCAGCGCGAGCAATGATTTCATAGGCTCCGGGCAATGGGGCGCGGGGCCCACCGGCGTTGTGCTGAAGCAGTCCGGCGGCTGGCTCTACGGCATACTCGCCAACCATCTCTGGGCGGTAGGCGGAGTGCCGCACCTGCCGAGTGGCACCCTCCCGCTCCTCGAGGTCCCGAATAGCGGGATTGCAGATCCCGGCTTCGTGAAAACCACCCCTGGGAACCGCCGGCGTGAGAGGGTGAACGCCACTTTGATCCAGCCCTTTCTCACTTATACGTTCCCTACGCAGACGACACCCTTCCTGAGTACAGAGACCATCTACGACTGGAGTTCGCGGCAATCGATTGTGCCGATCAGCGTCGGCGTCAACCAACTCGTCTTCATCGGGGGCCAATTATTGCAGGTTGGCGGCTTGATGCGCTACTTTGCCGAGACACCGCGCGGCGGACCGAACTGGGGATTTCAGTTCCGCGTGACGTTAGTCTTTCCACATGGATCGTAACTAAGGCCACGCCCGGGGCAGGTTGGGGGGAAGCGGTTGTGCATTTCGATAGCCCGCCAACACCGGTCGGGGACCGCACGTTACGGCTTGCGGCGCTGACCTGCGCCATCATCCTCACGCTCGCAGCCTTGTCGCTGGCGCACAGTGTGATGATCCCGGTAACCTTCGCCCTGCTCGTCATCGCGCTGGTATGGCCATTGCAACGGCGGCTGAAGAGGAAGCTGCCGCAGCTTGTCGCCGTCTTGATAACCGCCGCCGTCGCCCTGCTCGCGATCGGCATCGGCTGCTGGCTGATCGTATGGGGTTTCGGCAGGATCGCGCAGTGGGTAATCACGAATTCCGCGCGGTTGCAAAGCCTGTACATTCACGTCGCCGACCTACTCGAGCAGCGCGGCCTCTACGCCGCCGAGCTGATCGCCGAACAGTTCGACATGTCGTGGATCCTCGGCGTTTTGCGCGGCATCGGCGGCAGTCTGCAGGGCATCGTTACCTTCGGGCTCGTGACTTTTATGTTCGTCATCCTGGGCTTGCTCGAATTGGAGCCGCTCGGACGCCGCCTCGGCGAAGTCGGAAGCGGCACTTTTGGCGCCGTCGCGATCGACGCCGCAGCGGAAATCGCGGGAAGACTGCAGACGTACATGCTTGTGCGCTTCGGCATGAGCCTTCTGACAGGGCTCGGCTTTTGGGCCTTCACCGCGGTCTATGGTCTCGATCTCAGCCGTGAATGGGGCGTCATCGCCTTTGTCTTGAACTTTATCCCGTTCATCGGATCGTTCATAGCTACAATCCTGCCGACACTTTTTGCCGCCGCTCAATACGAGTCGTTCTCGCCGGCGATCGTGATGTTCGTCGGCCTCAACGTCGTCCAGTTCGTCGTCGGCAGCTATATCGAGCCGCGCGTAACGGGAGCGGCGATCTCGATCTCCCCGTTCATGGTTCTGTTTGCGGTATTTTTCTGGGCAATGTTGTGGGGCATCGCCGGTGCCTTTATCGGCGTGCCTATCCTGATTGTGCTGGCGACCCTGTGCGCCAGAAACCCGGCGACCCGCGCAATCGCGACCGTGCTTTCGCCGGATCGTCCGCTACTCAATCGAGCCGTCCCGTAGGGTTGCATTCCATGGGTCTGTTGAGCGTTCGGTTCGGCGCATGAGCAAATGGCACGTGCTTGGGCTCGCCGTGGTGCTGCTGCTCGGCGGCTGCAGCTCGCTGCGGGTGCCGATGAACGAGCCGCTGCGGTCGGCCGCGGGGAATACCGAATATCGTCTGCTCGACGTGAACCGCGGCGGCGGCGCCGAAAGCGCCCTGGTGCTGGTCGCCCTCTCGGGCGGCGGCAAGCGCTCGGCCGCTTTTGCTTTCGGCGTCCTGCGCGGAATGAGGGACATCCCCGTGCGCCCCGAAGCGACGAACAGTACCTTGCTCGACGAAATCGACTTTTTGGCCGGTGTCTCGGGGGGATCCTTTCCGGCGGCGTATTTTGGCCTCTACGGCAAGAAGTCGTTCGAAACCTTCCCCGACGAATTCCTTTACCCCGACATCGAGGCCTATATCTGGGGCACTTTTCTGCTGCCGTGGAACTGGGACTGG
>DASZIA010000607.1:0-7227 GCA_035949535.1 Planctomycetaceae bacterium
AAATTGCGCCGCGGGCAGTGTCGACGTCCTCAGACTGCAACGAGAATTCCCAGCTTCGCGTATCCAGCCGTGTAATAGAGGAGACGTAGATCGTTTGGCCCCTCGGCCGCCGCTAGCAGCGACGTCAGGTTCAGCCGCGCCACCTAGGCGGGGTTAGTCAACTGGATTGTTCCCCTTTGAGAATACCTCCGGCTCAGGTGAGAAACGCGAAATGGAGTGCAAAACGCGAGCGGGTAGTGTATAACCAGGCGCGTTCACGTCGGGTGACAAGGGCGATCTCGCGAGTTCTCTATCAACGAGGCAACCATGAAACCGTTTATTGTCTCTTTTCTGCTCGTCACGGCGCTCGCGTTGAACTACGTGGCGGCGCAAGCCCCACCCGCGCAAGCCCCGCTGAAGATCGACAAAACGATCGTCAGACTCGACCCATCGCTCGACAAGATCGTATCCCCGGACGCACAACTGGAGACGATCAAAGACAACGAATTCAGAGGCGGCGAGGGACCGGTGTGGATGCCCCAGGGATACCTCTTGTTCAGCGCGATGGTCGAAAACCGGATTTATAAGTACGATCCGAAGGAAGGCGTGTCCGTCTTTATGGAAAAGTCGGGCCTGACCTACACCACCATCGAAGACTTCCGAGCCCATGGCGGCGCCGTGCTGGTCGGAACCAACGGCCTTGCGGTCGACAAAGAAGGCCGCTTGGTCGCGGGCACTCACGGCGATCGGAATCTCTGGCGGATCGAGAAGGACGGCACCAAGACCATCTTGGCCGACCATTTCGGGGACAAAAAACTGAACGGGCCGAACGATCTCGCCATCAAATCGGACGGTGCGATCTACTTCACCGATCGAGGCAGCGGCCTCGAAGGGGCCATCAATAGCCCGCACCCCAGCCCGTTGCGGGAATATCCGATCGGCATCATGAGATGGAAGGGCGGTAAGCTCGACCAGCTGGCGAAGGACGATGGAGTCAACGGGCTTGCCTTTTCACCGGACGAGAAATACCTGTACGCGATTTCCCAGTTCGCCAAATATATCAATCGCTACCCCGTCAACAAGGACGGGACGCTCGGTGAACCCCAAATCGCGTTCATCGACCAGTCGAAGGATCCGGCGCGGGGCAACCCGGATGGTATGAAGGTCGACCGCAACGGGAACATTTTCACCACGGGCCCCGGCGGCGTCTGGATCGTCAATCCGGCGGGCAAGCTCCTTGGAAAGATCCTTCTCCCAAGACCCTGCCCCAACCTCAGCTTCGGCGATACGGATGGCAAAGGCCTGTACATCGTCGGCGTCTCGTTGTACCACATTCGACTAAAAGAAGTGGGTCATAAGCGAGCTATCCCGCCCTATTAACGAGCGCGCGTGAGTCAGGCCACCGCGGCCGGCTCGTAGTAGTGCGCCTCGTACTCGGCCGGCGGTACGTAGCGGTTCCAGGGAGATTGTAATGCGCGTAGCGATAGCGTTTCTAACAGTGGTCGGTCTGGCAACGACATTGCCTGTCGCGCAGACGAAAGCTGCCAGGACGACACTCGACGTTTATCTCATTGACGTGGAAGGCGGCGGTTCCACGCTGTTCGTCTCCCCGACCGGTCAGTCGCTGCTCGTCGACGCCGGAAATGGGGGCGGAGGCAGAGGACCGATCGCCGTACGTGATGCAGAACGCATCATGGCCGCCGTCAAGGACGCCGGTCTCCAGCAAATCGACTACCTGATCACCACCCACTGGCACGGCGATCACTATGGCGGCATGGCCGAGCTCGCCAGTCGAATTCCTATCAAGAACTTCGTTGACCACGGGCCGAACACCCAGCCCAACCCCGCGACCGACGAATTTCTCGCGAAGGTGTATTCCGAGATCATCGCTAGGGGCAAGCACATCGTCGCGAAGCCTGGCGATGTGATCCCGATAACCGGTCTTGATTGGCGTATCGTCAGCGCCGCCGGCGAAACGATCAAGACGTCGCTGAAGGGTCCAGGCGCGGGCAAGCCCAATCCCTATTGTGCGGATTTCAAGCCGATGGAGGCCGACAACGGGATTGAGAATGCCATGTCGGTAGGCAGCGTCGTCACCTTCGGAAGCTTCCGAGTGGCGCACCTCGGCGACTTGACCCGTAACAAGGAATTCAACTTGATGTGCCCCATGAACCGTGTTGGCACGGTTGATCTGTGGGTCGTTTCTCATCACGGGCAGATCGTATCGAACTCAGAGGTGCTCGCGCATGCACTGCAGGCGCGAGTACAACTCCTGAACAACGGGACTCGTAAGGGCGGACAACCGGAGACGATGAAAGCCCTCCATTCGGCTCCACGTCTCGAAGACTTGTGGCAGCTGCATTTCTCGCAGCTCAGCGGGCAGGAATACACCGTCCCGGGCATGTATATCGCCAACGACACCGACGATCATCCACTGGACCTCCCGAGAACGGCGCTCGATCCTCCGCCGGCTGGCCGTGGTACGCCTCCCCCGCCGCCTCACAACGGACCGGCGTACTACATCAAGGTTTCTGCGCAGCGGGACGGGACGTTCACGGTGACCAACACGCGCAATGGTTTCAGCAAGACTTATGGGTCGCTGATCCGATCGGCCGCCAACTGAGAATCACAGTCATTGACAACCCGCCTCCCTTTGGTGAGGATGTGGGTCTTCAAGGACTGTGTGTTCAGACCGGCGATCCGGTTGACGAAACTGCGGCCGAGGCCTGCATGCGGCTGACGACGTGTTTCTCGTTAGCCGCGTCGGTCGGGGAGAGCCCCCCGGAACGCAGCCTCGAAAGCCGTCGACGCCGGATCGTTCGATAGTGTCCACCGCTTGCGACAGAATGTTCGCGCTTTTTCAAGAAGCTCTCAGAGGGCCCGCGCCAGACCAAACCAGCAGTGGCCGCAACACGGCCGGGAGAATGAGATGTCGCTAGTGACTAAGCGCGCAATCGGTTTGACGGCTGCGGCCATCGTGGCCGCCACGATCGTCAGCCGAGGCCAGGCCCCAGCCATCGCGCCGGCAGCGCCCGCGGTCGGGGAAGTAACCGTCAACACCGGCTACGTCCTCCGGATGATTCTTCAGGATCAGGACAAAGCGATCGCGTTTTACGCGGATCTCCTCAAGCTGACGATGCCTCCCGCGCCAGCGACGCCGCGCGTTCCGGCCAACAGCGCGACCATCGCGGCGATGGTCGGCGTCCCCGAGACCGTGAAGGTGCGGTTCGTCACGCCGAGAATCCCGGGCTCGGATTTCGGTGTCGAGCTCGAGGAGTTTACAGAGATCGATCGAACAATGATGAATCCTCGGCCTCAGGATCCCGGAGGCGTGACTCTGGTTCTGCTCGTTCGCGACCTGGCCGCGGCGTTTGCGCCCCTCAAACAGGCGGGTGTGCGCGTGGTCACACCGGGCGGCGGACCGGCCGCATTGGGAAAACCGATGGCGCGCGGCGTCCTGGTCTCAGACGGTCAGGGTCATTTCGTCGAGTTGCTGCAGCCGGATCCGCCGACGACGACCACCGCGCCCGCCGAAAGCAACGTCATCGGTGCTCGAGTGCGATTGACCGTCATCGACACCGCTCAGTCGATTCGTTTCTATCGGGACGCTCTCAGAATTCCGGTTGAGCCAGGCGCCTTCGGCAGCGATCAAGCCGCGGTGCTCGGCCTCAAGCCGGAACAGGTCCGCGTCAGCATCGGCCAGTTTCCCGGCTCGCCAACAGCACTCGAACTGCTCGAAGTAAAGGGGACCCCGAGAACACCGATCAAGCCACACCCTCAGGATCCGGGCGCGATTCGGTTGTCGATGAGGGTTCGGGACCTGGATACGGCTGTCAGCAAGGTCAACGCGGCCGGCGCCACGATCATGTCCGCGGGCGACATCACCGCGACGGTCAATGGGGCGCGCCGTCGCGTCGTCGTATCGGATCCGAATGGTATTTTCGTGCAGCTTGATCCGCTCCCAACGCCAAGCGTCGCACAGGGCCAAAGGGGAGGCGCCGGGGCCGCGGGCCCGCGTCCCAACTGATGACGACCGCCACCGTCTGGGAAGACGGTGGCGTCAACAAATCGTGTGAGACTGGACGTCGCACTGCTTCCGGCGGACGTCGGCCACCGCCCGCTCCAGCGTCACAACGCCGACTGAGAGTCCGCGCTCGGACAACAGCCGGTGAGACGACGGCCGCCGGCCCGGTGTACAGCAACCGGGCCTCCTGCCGCCATTCGTCCGTCAGCCGCCGCGCGGCCGGTCGACACTGGGCGCGGGCCTCGGTTGCGAACAGAGATCCGTTGGCGTCCTGAATTGCACACCATTCCCGTTTGCTTCTTCGCGACTGTTTAGGAGACCCGTCTGCCGGGCCGACTAAATCGATTGCCCCAGGCCAATCGGCGAGGAACAGCCCGATCGCACGCTCGATGTCGCAAAAACCTCACGAGGACGATCGTTGCCGATGTGGCGCCGGATCCGGCTATTTCATGTCGAGTCCTCGGCGAGCGTGGGCGGGCCAGTCGAGGCTGCTGTCGATATTGAGGCTGAGACACTGCGGCTGATTGGCGTAAGACGCAATCGTGCCCACAACATGGACGGAGTTTTGGCCGATGCGTCGCTCCTTAATTAGCTCTCGGTTCTGACCCGGTGGCGATGACATCGAACATCACCCGCACCCGCGCCCCGTCGAGTTTTTGCGGGGGAAGTGGCGAGCCCGCCGGCGGCAGTAAGGTATCGGCGCCATCGATCACCGCTCTCACTTCGATCCGGGTACCTTTTCGCAACGTCACCGGTTGATCGAACCAATAGCGACGAGCCCAGTTTGGCCGAATCGCGAGGCCAATCAACGGCATTCGGACACCGGCTGGAGTGACTGTATCGACGTGCAGGGCAACGTTTGAAAGCGAGGGGTCCGGCCTTAAAGCAAGAGCCTGCAAATCCTTGTCGACGGTCGTACTGAAGGACACCGGAGTCCCGGCGGTCTTGACCGGGCCGGATTCGACGGCGAGGTCCTTGATTTCGTTCGTCGGCTCCGGGGCGAAGTAGAGTCCGACGGTGCTTCGGTCCTTCATTTCGCGTCCTGAGTAGCTGAACGTTTTTTGGTAATGCACGCTCACCGTTAACTCAGCCCGCGCCGGCAGGCGAAATGCGCCTCCGTCCGCGTCCACGGGATCCTCGCCGGGGACCCATGCGGCGAGCACGTTGGCCTCGGCAACACGCGCTGCGCCACCGGTCGGCTGTCGCCTTATGGACACGATCGCGTCACGGACTATGGCCGGCGTGCCGGGCAGGAGATCGACGGCTCTGACCCATTTCGTTTCCGTGCTGCCGGTCGCGACGGTAAACTCTTTTGTGATCTCGTTCGTGTCTGGATCGAGCGTGATCTCGTTGAGCGGCAGGACCAGATCGGGTTTGCCGATTGGCCAGTCGTTTTGGAGAGCCACACGCAGCGGCATCTTCTGTAGATTCCCCTGCGGATAACCGCCACTGACCCATACCAGGATCTTATCGACCTCGGTCGCAGTAATCGTCGGCTGATTCTTAAAACCAACCGCCGCCGCCTCCACATGCCATGGCGGCATGTGCTTCGCGATGACTTCCGCGCGCACCGATTCGCCCCAGGGATGCGCCTCCTGGTACGTCATCAGTGACATTGGCGCAACGCCGTCCGGGACGTGACAGCGTCCGCAGCGCTCGCGAAGGATTGGGAAAATGTCCTCGTTGTAGGTGTACTTGGAGGTGATGGGTTTGTGGGTCTCCCCACGCTCCACGTTCATGCCAACGGCGGCGGCGACCACAGCCGTCAACACGATTCTGCGGGTACGACGCGTCACGGTTGCCCTTGTACCAGCGTTTCGATTGCCGTAACAGACGACGCAAAATCGGCGTAGGCGGCGGTGATCTGCTCGCGATTGCCGACGTCGCCAAACGCATCAAGCATCCATGCCGCGTGCACCAGCCGATTGACTGCCGGATCGACTCCCCGCCGCTTGTAAGTGGGCATGCCGGGGCCGTAACCGATTATTGCGAGCGCGAGGTCTTTCGCTTCGAAGGCGGGAAGCCAAATGTCAGCGAAGCGTCCGGCAGCGATGAGCTCACTGATATCTCGATTGCGCACGCCGATTTCGGTGACGATTTCCTTGAGCGTTCCCGGAATCGCAACGTTAATGAGCGCCGGATTGATCATCACTGTCGGGTCCGGGAAGGTTGTTCCGGTAGCTGCCGGTGCAGCCAGCGCCGGGGCCGGCGACGCAGCCGGCGCCGTTGGGGCATCGGCCGCTGGTGCGATTGCCGCCGCCTGCGACGATGTCTGGGCCGCAGTCGCACGTGTTGTGGGAGCCGCCGCAGGCGATCCCGAGGGCGCCGCGACAGTTCCGCTCGGTGCCGCCGTCGCGGTGCGTGCCGCCGACGCGGTGCGTGTCGCCGCGACCGGTAGGGCGGCTGGTTTCGCAGCGGTCGACGTCGACGCGGCCGGCGCGGGTTCCTTTGTCAATTCTTTGAACGTGAAATCGAATTGATACTCTGGCCCGCCGGTCTTCAAAGTGAGTTTTGCGACAATCGCCGCGCGAAGAGCGGTGTCAACTTTCGCTTCGAGATACGAGCCGTTGCGGGCTGCAACGAGCGGAAAGGAGGCTTCCTTGGTCGTGCCGCCGACGGTTGTCCTGGTGATGACGCGCCCGCGGATCGGCGCGAACTTGTCGGCGGGCAGCGGTTTCGTATAGTCGTCGTAGACATAAATCCGCACCAGTCGATCCTTCGGATACGTTCCCTCTACATGCGTCCAGTTGTCGGGAGCCATGAAGAACTGTCCGCCGTGCTGCGGGTTGTGGTTTCCGTGCGGACGGGCCGTGTACTTCGCAACCATCGCCGAACCGTCCGGGCATTTGGCGGGCGTGATCTGATCGATCTCCGGGTTCGCCGCACAGGTCCACGAGAGAGCGACCGTCATCTGGACGAGCTCGCGCTTGTCGATCGGGCACAGGCCGGCCTTTTGTTCGTGGATCACCAAATGGACCGGGCAGGTCCATATGGATTCGAGCCGCGTAGCCACCAGAGTCATCTTGCAGATCGGGCAGGTACCCGCGTTGTCTTCGTAAACGTCGGCGTGAATCGACCCGTCGGCCATCAGCGAGCTGTTCATGGGACACAGGTAGGTGATCGGCGGCAGTTCGATATCACCGACACGTTGCGCGGCCGGCGCGGCAACCACGAACTCCAGCGCAGTCCCGAGCGTGAAGAACATGGCCGTGAAAACGATCAAC
>DASZIA010000608.1:0-2787 GCA_035949535.1 Planctomycetaceae bacterium
CAACAAAGCGGGCTACGACGCGGGCAGCGCGGTGGTTCACGCCAAGGAATTGAAGGGCCGACTGATGCTCTACTACGGCACGGCGGACAACAACGTCCACCCGTCGAACTCGATGCAACTGATCCGGGCCTTGCAGCAGGCGGAGAAAAGTTTCGAGGTGCAAGTCGGGCCGGATCGCGGCCACTCCGGGATCTCTCGGCCGCGGATGATGGAGTTCTTCATCGAGAACCTGGTGTTATCCGCACCGTCGAACGAACAAGGCCTGCCTTCGCCGCCCCCAAAGTCCGGTTAGGAAGAGTCCGAAGAGATCCTCGCATCCGATTTGACACAGTCTTCGGAGCGTTGCGCGCATCGGTCGCATCAATCAACGTACAAACCGGGCTGCGCAAAACCGAGAAACGTTGCTTTGATGCGCTCCCTTTCAGGCTAATTTCGCGGCCATCGTTGAGTCGCGAGCGATTCTCACAAAACGGTTGAGTTCTCGGCACGAAAATCGTGCGTCAAAAAACGTAGGAGAACCCGGGACGAGCCAATCGGCGGCACCCATCAAACGGTCGTTAAGACGGCCCGACGATGTGGAGTGCCGGCTTGGGCCGACGTCGAAATTGATTCGAGTCCCGTGCGTCGACGCCGGTATACTCCTTTGAATGTGCGACGTGACGGCCATTCTCTCAACCATGAATCAGGGCGATCGGGTCGCGGCCAAGAAATTGCTTCCGCTGGTTTATGAAGAACTACGCAAGCTGGCGGCTCAGCGAATGCCCAAGAGCGGCCAGGGCAAACTCTCGACGCGACGGCTTTAGTTCACGAGGCGTACGTGCGGCTGGTCAAAGTTCCCGAGCCGGGGCAATGGGACGGGCGTGGGCACTTCTTTGCTGTTGCGGCCGAGGCCATGCGACGAATCCTGGTCGAGAATGCTCGCCGCAAGCGGCGGCTGAAGCATCGCGGGCAGCGGCACAGGGTCTCCGTCGCGGACGTCGCCGACGAGGACGAAGACAGTCGCTTATGGGCCCTCGACGACGCGCTGACGCGGCTCTCAGCCGAGGATCGTCAAGCGGCTCAGGTGGTGCAAATGCATCATTTCGGCGGTGTGAGCCATGAGGTCGTGGCTCAGTCCCTGGGTCTGACGGTCTACCGGGCTCGCCAAAAGTGGACCTACGCGCAGGCGTGATTGCGGGACGATCTCAAACGCTGAAATGTGGGAGATTCTTTCGGTTTCTTCGACAGATCGCTTTGTGGACGTCGCATGGAGAGTTGATTCGCTCGAGGGGAGTCCATGCCGATTGATCCCAGTCGCGTGCAGGCCGTCTTTCTCGCAGCGGTGGAAGCCAAAGACCCCGCCGAGCGGGCTCAGATCGTCAACGCGCAGTGCACAGGCGATGACGAGCTGCGAGCGCGAGTCGAGGCGCTGCTGCTCGCGCATGACCAGTCCGGCGAGCTGCCCGAGGTCGGAACTCTGGACTATGCGGGCAAACGGCAAGCGACCATCGTCGGGCCAACAACCTCAACCGCGGGCAAGATCATCGCGGACCGCTACCGGCTGCTCGAGGAGATTGGCGAAGGCGGAATGGGAACGGTCTGGGTTGCCGAGCAGTTACAACCCGTTCGGCGGCGCGTGGCGATCAAGCTCATTAAGCAGGGTATGGACAGCCGTCAGGTGCTGTTGCGTTTCGAGGCTGAGCGGCAAGCGCTGGCCGTCATGGATCATCCCCACATCGCCAAGGTGCTCGATGGCGGGGTCACGGAGCAGGGGTCCCCCTTCTTCGTGATGGAATACGTCAAGGGCGTGCCGATCACACAGTTTTGCGACCAGGCGAGGGTCACCGTCGAGAGTCGCCTGGCGCTCTTCGTGCAAGTTTGCCAGGCCGTCCAGCACGCTCATCAAAAGGGAATCGTCCACCGCGACCTGAAGCCATCGAACATCCTGGTTTGCCCGTATGACGGTCACCCGGTCCCAAAAGTGATCGACTTCGGCCTGGCCAAGGCGATCAACCAGCCGCTCACGGACAACACGTTATATACGGCGCACGGCGTCATGGTCGGGACGCCGTTGTACATGAGCCCCGAGCAGGCCGAATTCAATAATCTCGACGTCGATACGCGCACCGACATTTACTCGCTCGGCGTGATTCTGTACGAGCTCTTGACCGGCACGACGCCGCTCGATCGGCAGCGCTTCAAGGAAGCTGCCTGGCAAGAGATCGTGCGCCTGATCAAGGAAGAGGAGCCGAGCAAGCCGAGCACCAAGCTGAGCAACTCGGGCTCTTTGCCCTCCGTTGCTGCCCAGAGAAGCCTGGAGCCAGCCCAACTGACGCGGCTGGTGCGGGGCGATCTCGACTGGATCGTGATGAAAGCGCTCGAGAAGGAGCGCTCCCGGCGGTACGAGACGGCCAATGGACTCGCCCGCGACCTCCAGCGCTACCTGGCTGACGAAATGGTTGAGGCCCGGCCCACGTCAACAACCTATCGGCTCAGGAAGTTCTTCCGCCGCAACAAAGGTCTGGTGCGGGCGGTTGCAGCAGTGTTCTTATTGCTGGTAGCAGGCATCGTAGGCACATCCTGGGGGATGCTGCGCGCTGATAGAGCCCGGCAAGAGGCGGAGGACGCCCGTAATGCGGAAGCGGCTCAACGCCAGCGCGCCGTGGAAGCTGCTGCTGCGGAGAAGGAAGCGAAGGAGACGGCGCAGGAGCGCGAGGCGGAAACGCGGGCGGTTCTGGACTTTGTCGAAAAAAGGATCTTCGGGGCGGCTCGGACGGAGGCGGAAGGCGGCCTGGGCCCTGAAATTAC
>DASZIA010000609.1:0-3927 GCA_035949535.1 Planctomycetaceae bacterium
TACGGCTACCACGTCGTGAAGGGAGTCGACCTGGTGGTGCCGGTGGATGTTTATGTTCCCGGTTGTCCGCCGCGGCCCGAAGCGTTGCTCGAGGGGGTGATGCGGATCCAGGACAAGATCAAGGCCCAGAGGATCACGAAGGGAACGCCGACCGTGCTGCCGGTGCCTCACCACAGCGGTTACGCGGCGGTTTCCGATCTGGTCGAGGTCTGAAGGGCGCCAACGGGAGGGCGAAGCTCCTGCTGAGCCGGTCTTCGAACTTTGGGGGAAAGCGGCTCGGCAGGAGCCTCGCCCTCCCAGGACGGCCAGCTCCAAGCGAAACGGAAAGTTAGGGGACAAGTCGAGCATCATGACTCAAGTGTTGCGAATTTCGGATCTGCATGTCTCGGTCGAGGATTTGCCGATCCTCAACGGGGTCGACCTAGAGATCCGCACCGGTGAAATCCACGCGCTGATGGGACCGAACGGCTCGGGCAAGAGCACGCTCGCGTACGCCCTGGCGGGCCACCCGAAGTACCAGGTCACGCGCGGCAAAGTTGAAATTGACGGGACCGATCTGCTGGCCCTCGATCCGAACGAGCGAGCCCGACTTGGCCTGTTCCTGGCGTTTCAGTATCCGGTGACGATCCCGGGCGTCAAAGTGGCCGACTTTTTGCGTCACGCCGTCACCAACGTCCGCACTCCCAACCGCAATGAAGGGGAAGGACTGATCCCGATGCGCGACTTCCGCAAGGAGTTGCGGAGCCGCATGCAGGAGTTGGGCATCGAGCCGGAATTCGCCCGCCGCTATCTCAACGACGGATTTTCCGGCGGTGAGAAGAAGCGGATGGAAATCCTGCAACTGGCCATGCTCAAGCCGAAATTTGCTGTGTTGGACGAGACCGACAGCGGACTCGACAGCGACGCAGTGCGCGTCGTGAGCGAGGGACTGGCTCGCCTCGCCGGTCCAGAAATGGGCATCTTGATCATCACGCACCACGAACGATTGTTGGAATTCAATAAGCCGCATCGCACCCACGTGATGCTCGCCGGCCGCATCGTCGAAACGGGTGACGCAGCCCTCGCGCACGAACTGCACGCCAGCGGTTACGGAGCCGTCCGCGAGCGTCATCCTGATGCGGCCGAGCAGGAAAAAGCAGCCCTCGAGAAAACGGTCGCGAAGACCGCGGGTGACAAGCCTGCTGAAGTCGCGGCCACGTAAGACGAAAGAGCAAATTAAAAAAGGACCGATCGCGGCCCTTGGAGATGAGTTGTGGCAACCGATTTGAAAACCGATGTCGGAGTTGGCGACTATCAGTACGGGTTTCACGATCCGACCGATCAGTACGTCTTCAAGAGCCGCAAGGGGATCGACGAACAGATCGTTCGCCAAATCTCCGAAATGAAGAGCGAGCCGGCCTGGATGACCGAGTTCCGGCTCGAGGCGCTCAAGATCTTCTTTCAGAAGCCGATGCCGACCTGGGGCGGCAACCTGGGCGATTTGAATTTTCAGGACATCTTCTACTTCGTGCGGGCTTCCCAAGGGCAGGAGCGCGACTGGAGCGACGTCCCCGAAGACATCCGCAAAACGTACGACCGCCTGGGAATCCCAGAAGCCGAGAAAAAATATCTGGCTGGCGTCAAGGCGCAGTACGAATCGGAAGTCGTTTACGGCAGCTTGAAGGAAGACCTCGCCAACAAGGGAGTGATCTTCACCGACACCGACTCGGCGCTCAAGGACCATCCCGAGCTGTTCCGCGAGTACTTCGCGACGATCATTCCCTCGTCCGATAACAAGTTCGCCGCGCTCAACTCGGCCGTCTGGTCGGGCGGCTCGTTCATCTACGTGCCGAAGGGCGTCCAGATCGACTTCCCGCTGCAGGCCTATTTCCGCATTAATTCTGAGAACATGGGCCAGTTCGAGCGGACGCTGATCATCGTCGACGAAGGAGCGTCGGTGCATTATGTCGAAGGGTGCACGGCTCCGACGTATAGCTCCGAAAGTCTGCACTCGGCCGTCGTCGAAATCATCGTCAAGCGGAACGCCCGCTGCCGGTACACGACGATCCAGAACTGGTCGAGCAACGTCTACAACCTCGTCACCAAGCGGGCTGTCGCTTACGCCGACTCGGTGATGGAATGGGTCGACGGCAACCTCGGCTCGAAGCTCACGATGAAGTACCCGGCCATCTACCTGATGGAGCCGGGCGCTCGGGGCGAGACTCTGTCGATCGCCTTCGCAGGGAAAGGCCAGCATCAGGACGCCGGTGCCAAGATGGTGCACTGTGCCCCTCATACGTCGAGCCGCATTGTGTCGAAGAGCATCTCGAAGTCGGGCGGCCGCGCGAGCTACCGCGGACTGGTGAAGGTCAACCGCGACGCGAAGGAATGCAAATCGAACGTCGTGTGCGACGCGCTGATTCTCGACCCGCAGAGTCGCAGCGACACGTATCCCTACATCGAAGTCGAAGAGGACCAGGTCGCCATCGAGCACGAAGCCAGCGTGTCGAAGATTGCCGAGGAGCAGCTCTTTTACCTGATGAGCCGCGGCCTCTCGGAGGCCGAAGCTTCGTCGATGATCGTGACCGGTTTCATCGAGCCGCTCGTCAAAGAGCTCCCGATGGAATACGCCGTCGAGATGAACCGGCTGATCGAGCTGCAGATGGAAGGCTCGGTGGGCTGACCGTTTTTTGGCTCGCAAGTCGGGTGCCATGCCCACGGCTCGGTGTGGGCATGTGCTGCCGATTGTCCCCTGGCTCCGCCTGTTCGCCATGCCGACTCTCCCGACCGCATCAATGCCGCAGACAAACACTCTGGAGCGCCGTCCGTCATTCGACCGCAGTGCGTTCGAGGCGTTCTTAAAAACCCGAGACGAGCCCGGCTGGATCGCCGACTTGCGCCGAGCGGCGTTCGAGATCTACACGCAGAAACTCAATTCGCCGCTCGATCCGGAAGAATTCAAGCGGGTCGACCTGCGGGCGTTTCGGGCTGACGACTACCGAATCCTGCCGACTCCCTCCGCCAGGGCCGAGTTCGCCACGCTGCTCGCCGACCGGGCGAGCTTCGTCGGCAGCGTCGCTCACGTGAATGGCCGAGCTACGCGAGCCGAGCTCGACGAGAAGCTCGCACGGCAAGGCGTGCTTTTTGGTGATCTGGCGGCGCTCGCCCGCGATCATCGCGACATTTTCGCGCGCCAATTGATGACCCGCGCGGTCCGGCCAGAATCCGACCGCTTCTCGGCCTGGCATGCGGCCTTCTGGACCGGCGGCACTGTGCTCTATGTCCCGCGCCGCGTGCAAATCGAAGAACCGCTCCATAGCCTGATCGGTCTCTCTGAGCCGGGAGCGGCCGACTTCAGCCACACGCTCGTCATCTTGGAAGAAGACGCGACGGCCACGCTGCTCGAGGAAACGGCTTCCGCTAACGCTGACGCGACCGGCTTGCATGTGGGCGCGGTCGAACTGTTGCTCGGGCCGCAGTCGTCGCTGCGCTACGTGCAACTGCAAAACTGGAGCCCGCGGACCTATCACTTCGCCCATCAGGCAGGTCACGTCGAGCGGAGCGCGCGCCTCCAGTGGACTGTCGGCGGACTGGGCGCGCGGCTGGCACACATCCATCAGCACGTCTCGCTCGATGGACCCGGGGCCGAGGCACAGGTCAATGGCGTGACCTTTGCGACCGATCGCCAGCACATTTCTTACTACACCCAACAAACGCATCGGGCCCCCAGCACCACGAGCGATCTCTTGTATAAAGAAGTGCTCCGCGACAAGGCCCGCGTCACCAGGCGGGGGATGATCAAGGATGAGCCGGCCGCCCAAAAAACCGACGGCTACCAGCGGAGTGACGCGCTCCTCTTGAGCTCGACGGCCCGCTGCGACTCGATCCCCGGTCTCGAAATCGAGGCCGACGACGTGCGCTGCACGCACGGCGCGACGGCCGGCCGCG
>DASZIA010000610.1:0-1934 GCA_035949535.1 Planctomycetaceae bacterium
CCCTCTCCCATTCCGATGGGAGAGGGCAGGGTGAGGGCTCTTCTTTTTTTCGCGCGGCGCTCAAAGGCAGCCCTCACCCCGGCCCTCTCCCGGAGGACCGGGAGAGGGAGCAGGAACCCGCCGCGCCGGTGATTCGACGAGCGGTTCACTGCTGTCGCTGCTCCTGACTCGCAGTCCGCGCCGCCGTCTCCGACGCACGCCGCACAAAAATCGGTAATCCATCCGACAAGAGCGACTGCCCGCTCGTGACGACCTGCGCTCCGGCCGGCAGCTTCGGGCTGACGATCTCGATCCACTCAGACGTGGTCGCCCCGGGGATCACCTGTAGCTCGCGAGCGTGCTCGCCATCCTGCAGAAAGATCTTGGTGATGCCGGCAAACCGCACGACCGCGTCGAGCGGAACGGTCTGGGTCTCGGGGTCCATCCGCGTGATGATGGCCGCCTTGGCGAAACTCCCCGATTTCAAGACTCCGTCCGGGTTGGGGACCTGAATCTCAACCTCGAACGTGCGCGTAGTCAGGTCGACCGACGGATTGATCCGCGTCACTGTCCCTTCAAAGGATTTGTCGTACGCCGCCGTGCGGATCGTGACCTTTTGTCCCTCTTTCACCTCGGCCACGTAGCGATCGGGCACCGGCACTTTGAGCTTGAGGATCCGATCGATGACCAGCTTGAAGACTTCGGTGCCGATCCGCACGAACGACCCTTCGGCCGCGCTGCGGCTCGTGACGGCGTACGTCATGTCGCCGACAGCATTGGGGTCGTTCGTCGAGGGGCGCGGAGCAATGATCCGGCTGTCGCGGAGTTGCTGCGTCACGATCGCGAGCGCCTCCTGCTTCATTTGCACCATCGCCAGGCCGCTTTTGGCCATCAGGATTTGATTCTGACGCTCGGCCTCGAGCGAGCGGGCATCGCTGGTCGCGTTGCCCAATTCGTCCTTGGACATCGCGCTGCGTTCAACGAGCGCTCGGACTCGATCCAACCGCTCCTTCGCACGGGTCGCCTTGACGTCCGCCTCGACGACGACGGGAAGCTGCGAGACGTCGAATTCGCCGGTCGGCACCTCCGCCAGACCCAGCTTGGCCTGTTCGACCTCGAGGGCCCGCTGCGCTTGGCGGACCGACAATTCAAAATCGGTCGGGTCGACCTCGAGCAGCAAGTCGCCCGGTTTGACGCGATCGCCGACGTCGTGAACGATCCTGCGCACGCGGCCCTCAACCTTCGCGCACTCGATGACCTGCTCGAAGGGATGCAGCGTGCCGACCGTTTCAATCGTCCGCTGCACCGGACGGAGGGCCACGCTTTGCAGCGTCACCGCCACCGCGCCGGCCGGAGCTTGCTCCCCAGTCAACTCGACGGGCAGCGCCTCGGCCGACGGCCCGCCGAAGCCGGCATAGCCGAGCGTCCAGGCCATCGCCAAGAACCCGGCACCCACAAATAGAGCGGCGATCAGCCGATGTTTTTTCTTCTTCATGAGCTGCGAACACCCAGTTGTCGCGAGGCGTTCGGCACGTTCGGTCGACGGTTCAGCCGACTTCGACAACGTGAGCCGAGCCGCGGGGCCGCTCTTCGGTCGGAATCAGAGTTGCTTTTTACCTACCGGTAGGTAATAAACTAAACCAGGACGCCATTTGGGTCAAGCGGAACGAGGGTGGCACTGGCGGCTAGTCCGCCAGTGGTGTTGCCAAGGTGCGAGGAAGACACTGGCGGACAAGCCGGACAAGCCGCCAGTGCCACCCAAACCACCGAACAGACCCCATTAATACGCGGTTATGGAAACCCAGGTTTCAACGCCGATCGCCGAAGAGATCCTGCAAGCCGCGGTCGGGCTGTTTGCCCGCAAGGGCTTCGAGGCCGCCTCGACGCGTGAAATCGTGGAAGCCGCGGGCGTCACCAAGCCCATGCTCTACTACTACTTCAAGAGCAAAGAGGGG
>DASZIA010000611.1:0-6689 GCA_035949535.1 Planctomycetaceae bacterium
GCGGCCGCCAAGTTGATGAAGGTCTTTCCGCTCGACGAGGAACAGACCGAAGCCGTGCTCGAGTTGGCCCTGTATCGCATCTCGTCGCTGGAGATCGATCGGATCCTCGAAGAGCTGAAGGAAAAGCGGGCGGAGGCGGAAGGCATCCGCAAGATCCTCGCCTCGAAGGCCCGGCTCTGGAAAGTCGTCGAGACCGAGTTGGAGGAGGTCGCGGAAAAATTCGGAGACGATCGCCGAACGTCGATTGGCTCGGAAGAAGAGGTCGCCGAATTCGATCCGCAGGCGTACATTGTTCGCGAGAATACAAACGTCGTGCTCACCCGCGACGGCTGGATCAAGCGCGTCGGCCGCTTGCAGAAAGTGGAAAGCACACGGGTGCGCGAGGGGGACGCGGTTCTGGCCGTCGTCCCCGGCAGCACGCTCGAAAACGTGGTTGTGTTCTCCAGCGACGGGGTCGCTTATACGCTGCCGATCGACCAGGTCCCCGCGTCGTCGGGATATGGCGATCCGATCTCCAAGCTGGTTCGCGTCGGGGATGGTGCGCGGCCGATTTGTGCCATGACGACGGATCCCCGTTTTACTTCGGCCGACGCCGTCGTCCGCAAGAATCAGCCTCCGCGACCGTATCTGTTGATCGCGACGCGTCTCGGCCAGGTCATGCAGCTCTCATTCACCGCCTTTCGGACGCCTTCAACCAAGGCGGGCCGACGCTATTGCCGCCTCCGTGCGGGGGATCGCGTGGTCTTCGTCGAACTGGTCGGCGAGGCCGACACCATGTTTTTGGCGACGCGCGACGCCCGCGTGATCCATTTCAAGATCGGTGACGTGCCGATTCTCGGCGGACCCGGCAAAGGAGTCCGCGGAATCAAGCTGGCTCCCGACGACGAAGTGCTTGGAGCGATTCAACTCGCTCGCCCCTCCGATTGCCTGCACGCGATCAATGAAAACGACAAAGAGCTGAGCTTCGGGCAAATGAAATACGGCGTAACGGCCCGAGGCGGCAAAGGCATCAAGACCAGCACGCGCACTGGATTCAAGGAGATCGTCCCACCCCCCATTGAGCTGGTCGACTGGGAGCAATTTGAGGAAAAGCCCGCTACGGCAAAGAGCTAGTGGTCCATTCAGCAAACAAACATCTGAGCGGGCCTTATGAGCCCCGCAAGGGGCGCAAGAGGATAGCCCAGGGCGTCAGCCCTGGGACTAGGACCAACGAAATGTAAACCGTAAGCCCCGCAAGGGGCGACAGAGACTCGCTGTTCGGACCGTCTGTCGCCCCCGTTCGGGGGCTTTGAAGGAGGGTTTCGCGGGCATTCTTCCCCAGGGCTTACGCCCTGGGCTATGCTCGGCGGCCCCTTCGGGGCCAAGAATCACCGCCCGACGAATCTCCGACTCCGGAGAAGGACCAGTACCACTCAATTCCAGCGGCCACTTCGAAAGACTCATCGCATCAAATCAATATGGCAACTGCATCAAAAACAAATCGGCTGAAGCCCAGCGGGAATTACGCGGCCGCCGATATCGAAGTGCTGGAAGGCTTGGAGGCTGTCCGGCGGCGTCCGTCGATGTACATCGGCGGGGTCGACGCGAAAGGCCTGCACCACCTCGTTTGGGAAATCGTCGACAACTCGGTCGACGAGTACCTGGCCGAGGCGGCCGACCATATCGTCGTGACGTTGCACAAGGACGGCACCGCGATCACCGTGAGCGACAACGGGCGCGGGATCCCCGTCGACAAGCATCCCAAGATCAAAAAATCGGCCCTCGAGGTGATCCTCACGACGCTCCATGCGGGCGGAAAGTTTTCGAGCAAGAACTATCTTCGTAGCGGCGGGCTGCACGGCGTCGGGGCCTCGGTCGTCAACGCCCTGTCGATCGAGCTCGAAGCCACCGTGCATCGCGACGGCTACGAGTGGAGTCAGCGCTATAAGCGCGGGAAGGCGACGACCGAGGTCAAAAAGGTGCGGCCCTTCCGCGGACATGGGACAAGCATCTTTTTCCGACCCGACGATGAAATCTTTCGCCGCGTGCAGTTCAACATCGAAATCATCCGGCAGCACTTGGAGGACATCACCTACATCCACGGCGGCCTGCGGATTTCGCTCGTCGATGAGGCGAAGAATGAGCGGGTCGAGTTCGTGCATCCCGAGGGGATCGCCGGCTTCCTGGAAAAGCTGACTGCCGAGAGCCAAAAGCGGGCCGTTCACGAGCAGATCTTCTCCGTCGAAAAGGACGAGGGGAGCACGCGGATCGAGGGCGTCCTCCGCTGGAGCGAATCGACCGACGAAAATGTTCGAAGTTACGTCAATGGCATTCGCACGCACGCCGGCGGCACGCACGAAAACGGTTTTCGCAACGGCATCGTGCGGGCGATCCGCAATTATCTCGACGTCCACGACATCAAGCACAAGGGCCTCAGCATCACGGGGGAAGACGTCCGAGAAGGCGCCATCGGCATCCTCTCGGTGTTTCATCCCGACCCGATGTTTCAGGGGCAAACGAAAGAGCGGCTCAACAACCCCGAGCTGACTGCTTTGGTCGAGGGGCTGGTGCGGCCGGCGCTCGAAACCTGGCTCAACAACAATCCTTCGATCGCCGACGCCGTCATCGGTCGAATCGTCCTCGCCGCCCGGGCCCGCCTGGCCAGCCGCGACGCCGCCAGCGAAGTCCGCCGCAAATCGCCCGGCTCCCGCCGGACCAATCTGCCGGGCAAACTGCTCGACTGCCGGCAGACCGACGCTTCAAAAACGGAACTGTTCATCGTCGAGGGGGATTCGGCCGGCGGTACGGCCGCGATGGGCCGCGACAACCGCATTCAGGCGGTGCTCCCGCTGCGTGGAAAAATCCTCAACACAGAAGCCCTTGCGCTCAGCAAGATCCTCGAAAACCAGGAGGTCAAGGATTTAATCGAGGCGCTGGGGACCGGCATCGGCGCGCATTTCGACATTCACAAGCTGCGCTACGGACGCGTGATCCTGCTCATGGACGCCGACAGCGACGGATATCACATTTGCACGCTCTTGCTAACGTTCTTCTTCCGTCACATGCGGGAGTTGATCTCCCAGGGCAAGCTCTTTATCGCCCAGCCGCCGCTCTATCGCATCGTCACCTCCAACGAGGTCTTCTACGCGCAGGATGACGCGGCGAAGGAAGAGATTCTTTTGCGGCTCGGCAGCCACCGCAAAGTTGAGGTGTATCGCTTCAAGGGGCTCGGCGAGATGGACGCGAAGCAGCTCAAGGAGACGACCCTCGATCCGAAAGCCCGCGTGCTGTTGCAGGCCGAGATCGAAAGTCAGATCGAGACCGATAAAACCTTCGCCCAGCTCTTGGGCAAAGACGCGTCGGAGCGCTATCGCGTCATCATGGAAGAGGCTTCGTTCGCCGACGACCTCGACGTTTAGCGCGCTGGAGTCCCGGCTTTAGCCGGTCTTTTTCTCGAGGCGCGAAGACCGGCTGAAGCCGGGACTCCAGCCGCCGGCAATCGACGTGCCGAACGTCCCTCCGCACGGAAAATCCGCCAATTCTTCTCGGGTTTACCAACTCGCGCCGTCAATTGCTGATTTTGCCTTAAAGTCGCCGCCGCGTTTTCGTCATCCGGCGCGACCGGCAGCATTCGCCGCCCCAAAACGATTCGATATTTGAGATAGAGCCCAATCGTCCCGTTGCAGCGGGTCGCCCGCCCGTCTCTCCAATCGGCGGTTCTTGGCGTCAATTCCGACGACAGCCGGCGATAGGGTCTCGAGACGAAATCCATCCGAACAACCCGATTGAAGTCAGCTTGAACAAGGCGCTCTGGATGCAGTCTCTGAAACTCGTCAGTGCGTTCGTCTGCGCAGCCTCGACGGCGGCGCTCGTCGCCTCGGCTGCCGACTTTGGTTCGTCGGCAACTTGGAGGCACGACTTTCAAACGGCAGAGGCCGAAGCCAAACGCCTCAACCGCCCGCTGCTCGTCCACTTTCACGCGACATGGTGCAGCCCCTGCCAGGTGATGAACCGCGAGGTGCTGAGCGACCCGTCCGTGCTGCGGCAACTCGACGCGGCCGTGGTGGCCGTCAAGGTCGACAGCGACTTGCGGCCCGATCTCGTTCAGCGTTTTGGCATCCAGTCGCTGCCGAGCGATATTTTCCTCGACCCAAATGGATTCGTCCTGGACCGCTCTTCGGGGCTGACCGATCGAGAGCGCTACCTGTCGCTGATCGCGCGGATCGATGCGCGATTCGTGCAGTCGCACAAAACGCAAATTGCGCTGCAGACCAAACCCATCTCGCGTGAGCCGGCCTCCCTCTCGCAGGTGACTCCGCCGCCGATCGCTCCCAGTCCGGTTCGCCAACCTCAGCAGGAGCGGCCGCAGATTGCCGCGACAATGGGGCCGGGCGCCGTGCGTTTGGCGCCGTCGAAGCGTGGGTTTGGCGTCGGCCTGCATGGATTCAGCCCGGTCTCGCTGGTGGGCGACCACAAATGGATGCGCGGAAGCGATCGCTTTGCGTGGGAGTACCAGGGGACCACGTACTACATGACCTCGGCCGAAGAGTTGCAGCAATTCAAAGAGGATTGCGATCGTTTCGCGCCGCAAGTGCTGGGCTGCGATCCTGTGATTCTCGACGTCACTGACCGGGCGGTCGCCGGCGATATCCGCTATGCGGCGTTCTTTGACGGCGAGCTGTATCTGTTCGTCAGCGAGAAGTCGCGGCAGGCCTTCCGGCAGGATCCGGATCGATTTGTGCGGACCAAACACGTGCTGAAACTCGACGATTTGGAAGACAAACGCTTGGAGTAAGAGCGCGGGGAATCAAGCACGATTCGGCGCGGCAGGGCGCGTTTTGCCCTATGACCGGGAGGGAATCGGTGATTTCTTTACCGGCCTTGACAGAGATGAATTGACACAACCCGACGGAAAGCTATGATAGGGGCAGTATTGGAGCTCGCTGGCCTGTCAGAATGCAGTTGCTCCTTCCCCCTGACTGTGGCGGAAAGAGCGAACCCAGGGCAGCGGCTCACCGGCTAGTGACTTCCCCGCTTGTGGAAGTTCTCGTCACCGCGGCCCACCGTTTTGGCAATCGGGCTGAGTGACGAACCCGTCAGCCCAATACGTGCTTTCCTTGGCTGTCTGAGCCCAGATTGCACGTGCGGGAAATCACGGTGTCAGGGCGGCGCCGTCTTTTCTCAATGGACTCGATTGAACAGACAAGATTCGGCGCGCGGCGCCGGATGACCGCTGCCTCGAATTGGCCTGCAAGCGTGTCAGATCGTAGCTGTCCACAAGGCAAAGCGCCGCGTCGAAGCAGCGGGCAAGCGCAAACGTGCGGCAGACCCGGAGCATCTCAATCCGGCGGAGAAAATCCGGCCGATTGCGAATCGGGTCGACTTAGCTCAATGCGGCAGGGCAGTTCCTGCTCGCAAGACGATGCGGCCGGCAAAAGGCCCCCAACGGGTCTGGTCAGCCTTTCGTCGGGGTCAAGCTTTCGTCGGATTTGACGAGACGAAGAAGCCAATCGTCATCACAACCTAAGCCGAGCGGACTGCCGACCAAAGCTGTCGGTCGAGCCGTGAAGCCGTTTTTGTGCGAACACGCGAAATGACAGAACGCGTGGGGGTAGCGAAGATTTGAGCACTGGCTGGCAGCCTTTTTGCTTTGGTGCAATGGTTAGCGGCGAACAGGGCGGGCCCAGCGTTGCCGGTTTGGGGGTCGCGTTCGCGATCGCCGAGTTTCACCCCAGAACGGGAAAACCCGCGCGAGCCCTGGTCGGTCGTTTCCGATCGCTGACTTGATCCGAAGCGATCTGTGTCGTTTTGAAATTTGTTCCTCGCCGTGTCGTTCGGTGCTGACCGGACGGGTCGAGGTGCCCCTTTTTTGGCCTCTGGCCGTTGGCTGACTTTTCTCTTTGGATATGCGAATGACCGAACAAAGTTCCGGTTCCCCGTCTCGGGGACGTCGCCGGACACCGCGCCGTGCGCCGGACGTTGTGGAAGAACAGGCCCCCCAGGAAGCTCCGTCCAGCCAGGACGATTTCGGTGCCGGGGTCGACGACCCGGTCAAACCGTGGGACAACCACGCGGATGACTTCGAGCCCGATCTGGGCGCTCCGGAGGGGGAGTCCTCGGCGCCGCAAGGGGTCGAGCGGCCCCACTACAGCGGAGGGGGCGACTACGATTCGGGGGGAATGCCCCGTCGCCGTCGCCGCCGTCGCCGTCGCCGCCGGCCGAACGAAGGTGGCTACAACGACCAACCGTCGTCTGGCCCGCCGCACCGGGGCGGCCAGCGCGGCGGACACTATGGCCATCATCAGAATCGTGGAGGAGGAGGCGGGCGTCCTCGCGGCCCTCGGCCGATGCAGCAGAGCCAAATGCGTTCCGGCCCGGCAATCCGCACGAACGGCCAGTCGGAAGCCTCTGGCATTGCGGACGGCGTGCTGGAGCTGCATCCCAAGGGTTACGGCTTCTTGCGCGACATCAAGCGCGATTACGCCGCCCAGGAAACCGACCCCTTCGTCTCGAGCTCACTGATTGAAAAGTATCTGCTTCGGCCCGGCGTGCTGATCCACGGCGAAGTCGGCCCGGGGACGAATTCACAAGGCCCGCGTTTGCGATCGATCGAGTCGGTCGACGGCCGCACGCTCGACGAATATGCGAAGATCAAGCACTTCGACGAGCTGACCGCGATCAATCCGTTCGAGCACATCAAGCTGGAAACG
>DASZIA010000612.1:0-10868 GCA_035949535.1 Planctomycetaceae bacterium
CGCGCTGCATCTCTTGGGTGTGATCGCGTTTCAAAAGCGGGAGCATGTCGCCGCGGTTGACCGCATCGGTCAGGCCATCGATGCCGACCCTGGACGTCCGGAACTCTACAACAGTTTGGGGAACGTCTATCGAGCGCTCGGATGTCCGGTCCAAGCTCTGGAAGCCTTTCGGCAGGCCATTCGTCTGAATCCCGATTTTTCGATCGCCTACCACAATCTGGGAGTTACGCTCGCCGAACAAGGGCAAGCCAGCGGCGCGACCGCCTGCTTCGAGCGGGCCGTGCAAATCGATCCGAAAAATATCCCGGCCTGGCTGAACCTGGGATCGTCCCTGCTAGAGCGCGGCGAGTTGGAAGACGCGGCGGAGTGTTTCGAGTGTCTGATCGAGATCGACGCGAACAACGGCGCGGCGCTCGCGCAGTTGGGCCATTGCCGCTCCCGCGCCGGACGCATCTCCGAGGCGATTGCCGCCTACGAACGGGCCCTCGAGCAGGGCCACGATTCAGACGAGCTGCTCAAGGAGCTTGCCACCTGCTACCTCCAAATCGGCCGCTCCGCGGATGCGGAGGGGGTCTATCGGCGCGCCGTCGAGCGAAGTCCTCGCGACGCCAACCTGCTCCTGAACTTCGCTCAGTCGCTCAAAGACCAAAGAAAATTCGAGGAAGCCGTTGGCTGGTATCGCCGCGGTCTGGCCC
The DNA here is from genome assembly GCA_035949535.1 of Planctomycetaceae bacterium. Taxonomy (GTDB): domain Bacteria; phylum Planctomycetota; class Planctomycetia; order Planctomycetales; family Planctomycetaceae; genus DASPSM01. The sequence goes on from DASZIA010000612.1 coordinate 696, forward strand.
TCGACCCTCAAAACGCAAATGCCCACTATGCTCTGGCTCGCGCGCTGCATTTGTCCGAGCGATTCGAGGAAGCAATCGATGCCTACCGAAAATCGGTCTCGCTTGGCTCGAAGGAACCGAAGGCTGTTTACCATCTCGGCAATGCTCTCAAGTCGATCAAGCGGCTGAATGAGGCGGTCGAAGCCTATCTCGAAACGCTCGAACGCGATCCCGATTTCGTCCCCGCGCTCTATCAGTTGGGGAACGCGTACCGGCAGCTGTTCGATCTCGACAGCGCCAAGCGGTGCTATGAAAAGGTCCTCGCGCGGAAGCCGGGCGACCTCACCGTTCTGATTGCGCTGGGGAATGTGCTCAAGGAACAGGACGACCAGGTCGGCGCCGCCGCAGCGTACCGAAAGGTCCTCGGTCACGTGACGGACCAGCCGCTCTGGGAACTGTGGCTGGCGACGTTGTGCCCCACGGTCTTTCACAGCGCCGTCGGCATCGATCAATATCGCGCAAGCCTGCTGACGCGCTTGGACGACTTCGCGGCGAAAAAGGTGGCCGTGACTCCGGAAGCGATCGCCGGCCAGGGCTGCCCGCCGCCGTACAACCTGCAATTCCACGGCCGCGACAATCGCCCCTTGAAAGAGGCTTACGCTCGGATCTTTGCCGACGCTCTTTCCGAACCGGGCTTCGATCGCTGGTGGCTGCGTGCGGGCAAGCCACGGGTTGGCTTCGTGGTCTCCGACGGGCATGAGGGAGTTTTTCTCCGCTATTTGCGCGGAGTCCTGGAGCGGATCGATCGCAAAAACTTCGAGCCGGTTGTGATCTGCTCAGCCGGCGGCCGGCAGCGCTTGCTGACCCAAGTGCCTGCCGACGCGTTCGAAACATTCGTCATTCCCAGCCGTTTCGACCAGATTGTCGAGCGCGTTCGCGACGGTCGATTCGCCGTCCTCTACCACTGGGAGATCGGCTCCGACGTCACCAACTATTTTCTGCCCTTCTGTCGGCTCGCGCCTGTCCAATGCACGGGGGCCGGACTTCCTGACACGTCAGGCATTCCCCAGGTCGATTATTTTCTGACGAGCGCGGCGTGTGAGCCGGCGCGTGCCGAGCGAAACTACAGCGAACGACCGATCATCTCTCCCTCTCTGCTCACGTGGCAGACGCGGTTGAGCGTAGCCGAACGTGCGCCGAGCGGCGAACTGGGATTCGACAAATCCCGGCACGTCTATCTGTGCCCGCACAAGATCGAGAAGTTTCATCCCGACTTCGACGGCCTGCTGGGAGACATTCTGCGACGCGATCCGCAGGGAATGCTCGTGATACCGCAGGACCGTCACAGATATGCCGCCCGCAAGCTTCAGAATCGGCTTCGGCTGGGGCTGTCGCACGTGGCCGAGCGGATTCGCTTCGTGCCGTACCAGTCGGTGGAGGGATACCTCGGCCTGATCGAAGCGGCCGACGTGCTGATTGATCCCCTGTATTACGGAGGCGGATTGACCTCCTTCGACGGACTGTCGCTCAACAAGCCGATCGTGACCCTTCCCGGACACTTTCTTCGCGGACGATTCACCTACGGGTTCTACCGAACGATGGGCGTGGACGAGTGCATTGCCGCCGATGCGGACGACTATGTCGCGCGAGCGGTTCGCCTGGGCACCGATGTCGAATGGCGCCGGCATGTCGTCGAACGTCTCCGGCAAACAAGCGACGTGCTGTTTGAATCCCAAGCTGTCGTCGCGGACTACGATCGCATCCTGGGACAGCTCGTCGAGGAGGCAGTCCGCCGCGGTTAGCGAGACGACAGAGCACCGAAGGAATCGGAATGACACCAGCCGTCCGACTCTCGGCCGATTTGCAGATTCCAGTCACTCGCGAATCGGCGTCGGCCGATCGCTGTCGCCAGTCGGCAATCGCCTTGCAGAAGCAAGGGCGCCTCGAAGACGCGATTCACCTGTACCTCCGCGGCCTGGCACTCGACCCGAGCGACGCGGCCGGGTATCGCTGCTTGGGGACCGCTTACAAGAAGCAGGGCCGGCTCGACATGGCGAGCGTCTGCTTTCGCCGGTCCGTCGAGTTATGTCCGGCTTTTCCCGAAGCCTGGAACAACCTGGGAAACACGCTTTCCGAGCAGGGCGATCTGGCAGCGGCGGCCGAGTGCTTTTTGCGGGCCTGTCGCGTGCAGCCCGAATTCGCGGGGGCGCATTTCAACTACGCACAGGCGCTGGCGGGAATGGGGCGTTTCGACGCGTCGATCGCCGCCTGCCGGCGCGCCCTCGAGCTGGCGCCCCGCAGCGCCGAGTTCTACAACGGTCTCGGAATTGTCCTGTTTGACGCCCAGCGGGTCGACGAGGCGCTGGCGGCCTATGAACAGGCATTGAACCTCCGACCTGATTTTCCATCCGCCCGTTACAATCGGGCCCTCGCCTGGTTGCTCAAAGGAGATTTCGCTCGCGGGTGGAGCGAGTATGAATGGCGCTGGAAGCTTCCCGGCGCGCCGCCGATTCCTTTTCAGCAGCCGCGCTGGGACGGGGCCGTGGCGCCGGAAGCCACCGTCCTGCTCGATGCCGAACAAGGTCTGGGGGACACGATTCAGTTCGCGCGATACGCTCCGCTGGTGAAGTCGCGGGTTGGACGCGTGATCCTTCGCTGCCAGAAGCCGCTCGTCACAGTGTTGCGTTCGCTGTCTGGTGTTGACGAGATCATCGGGCAGGAAGACCAGGTGCCGCATTTCGATGCCTGGGTGCCTCTGCTCAGCGTGCCGCAATTCTTTACGCCGGCTATCGAGAACATTCCTCGCGCAGTCCCCTACCTCTCCGCCGACGACTCGCTCGTACGATTTTGGCAGCCGCGAATCGGGCGATTCGGCGGGCTGCGGGTCGGCGTCCACTGGCAAGGTAACCCCGCCTTCCTCAAAGACCGATTTCGCTCGATTCCTCTGGCCTGTTTCGAGCCGCTGGCAAAACTGCCCGGCGTTCGGCTGATCAGTCTGCAAAAAGAGGCAGGAACCGAGCAGTTGACGCATCGAATCGTCACGTTTCCGGTCGTCGACCTCGGATTGAAACCTGCGGAGATCCACGGTCCGTTCCTCGACACGGCCGCCATCTTGCGGTGCCTCGATGTCGTCGTGACTTCCGACACGTCGCTGGCCCATCTCGCGGGTGCCCTGGGCATCGAGACCTGGTTGGCTGTTCCCCACGTTCCGGAATGGCGGTGGCTCTTAGGACGCGAGAACACCCCCTGGTACCCGACGCTTCGCCTCGCGCGTCAATCGCAGGTGGGCCAGTGGGGCGGCGTCTTTGTGCGAATTGCGGCCGCTCTGCGGAACCGAGCCGTCGCAGCACAGCGGAGAGGCCTTGTTGATCCGCAAAGTCCGCCCGACCTTCCTAGTCGCTAAATCCGACAATTAAAGCCCGGCTCGTGGGCGGCCGATACAAAGCGATGCGGGTCTTTGTCGTCGGGCTCTCGGTGCGCATTGGGGTGAGACCTCGTGGCCGCTGCCATTGAGGCCCCGCTGCGGACACTTCCGATCGATGACTCGCGCAGCCTTGGTAAGCGCCTATGTCGACGATTCAAAGCACAACACCCAGCAACACCGCCGGGTTCGGCTCCCTGCCGGGCGCTGCAAACACCACCGGAACCGTACCGGTGATTACGTCGTCGGTGGGACCGACTAGCGGCATCAACTACCAAAACCTGATTACGGCCCTGGAGACAAGCCAACAACTGCAGGTCACGGATCTGCAAAACCGAATCTCGACGATCCAAGCCGAGCAAACGGGCTACCAGACGCTCGAGGCGAACTTGGCGCCCGTCACGACGGCCATCCAAGCGCTGTCACTTCCGTCCACGTTCCAGAATTTCCAGGTGCAGTTGTCCGACCCGACGCAGCTCAACGTGACGGCAGGCAATAGCGCGGCGCCTGGCTCGTATCAGTTTCAGGGGCTGCAACTGGCATCAAGCCAAACCGACCTGTCGCAAGGCTTCGTCAATACCACCTCGCAGACGATTGGAACGGGCACGCTGACGATTTCCGCCGGAGGAGGGCTCGAATCGCCCACGTTATTGAGTGCGCTCAACGGCAACTCCGGAGTGCACCCCGGATCGATCCGTATCACCGATGCGGCCGGCCATACGACGACGGTCGATCTGTCGAACGCGTACACCGTCAATGACGTCATCAACGCGATCAACAACAACGGCGTCTCGCAGGTCGCCGCCTCGACCTCGGGCGGGCACCTCGTCATTACAGACCAGTCGGGCGGCTCGGGGGCGCTCAGCATCGGAAACGTGAGCGGCGGCCGGACCGCGACTGATCTGGGTATCGCCCAATCGAGCAATTCTGGCGCGATCACGGGACAGGACGTCTACCAAGCGACGAGCAACACGCTGTTATCGCAGATCAATGACGGCAACGGACTAAGCACGACCCCGAATGTTCCGTCCGTGAAGATCACCCTTTCGGATGGGACTCAGCTGAACGTGAGTCTCGGTGGCGCTGTGACAGTCGGCAATGTGCTCACCGACATCAACAATGCAACGGGCAATGGTGGCAAGCTGGTCGCCTCGCTGGCGAACGGCGGCATCAAGCTGACCGACAATAGTGGCGGGGCGGGATCGTTCACGATCAGCGATGAGAACCAGGCTTCCGTTGTCCAAGAGCTCGGACTCAACGTTGCAGCCAGCGGCAACACGATTTCCGGAGGATCGTTGATCGCGGGGATCAATTCGGTCTTACTGCGGAACTTGAACGGCGGCCAGGGGATCACGCAAGCCGGCCAGATCCAGCTGCAGGACCGAACTGGTTTGACTGCGACGATCGATCTCACCGGAGCCCAGTCGCTCGACCAGGTCATTAGCGCGATCAACTCCGCGAAGACGACTGGTGGGCAGAAACTCAACCTGTCCGCCAGCCTCGATCCCGCGGGCGACGGGATCGCAGTGAGCGACACCTCGGGGTCGACGGCCAGCAACCTGGTCGTCCAGGATGTCGGCGGCGGCACGCTGGCTACGCAACTGGGTATTTCGGTCAATGCGGCCCAGACTTCCGTCGATTCCGGGCGGCTCAATCTGCAATACATCAACCAGGCGACCAGCCTGTCGACTTACGCGCTGGGCGGCGGTGCGCTGCCGAACGGACAATTCACGATCACCAACTCGGCCGGAAAAACCGCCACGATCGCCGTCACGAGCTCTGACAAGAACCTCGGGGACGTCTTGCAACAGATCAACTCGGCCGGCATCCAGGTTGACGCGCAGCTCAACAGCACGGGCGACGGCATCGTGTTGGTCGACAACGCGGGCGGAACAGGGGCGCTGGCCGTCAAGGACAACAACGGCGGCACGACGGCAGCCGACCTGCGGATTGCCGGGACGGGCACCGTTCAAAACGGCAAATCGCAGATCGACGGCCGCACGGCCACCGTTATCAATGTTTCCTCAACTGACACTCTCAGCAGCCTGGTCTCGAAGATCGGCTCGTCGGGAATTGTCAGCGCCTCGATCGTCAACGACGGCTCGGCCTTTGCCCCAAACCATTTGGCGCTCACCTCGAATACCAAGGGAGCCGCCGGCCAGTTCTTCGTCGACGAAGGCGGCGTCACACTCGGCTTTCAGGCCACCACCCAGGCTCAAAACGCGCTCTTGCGCGTTGGCTCGGGCACATCGGGCTTCATTCAATCGTCGAACACCAACCAGTTCACGAACGCACTCCCCGGGCTGAATGTGCAGCTCTTGGCCGTCGGTCAGCAACCGGACACTGCGACCGTCACTCAGGACAACACCGCGGTCAACGCCGCCGTCCAGAACTTCGTCACAAATTACAACAACTTCGTGTCGCAGGCCTCGACGCTGACGGCCTTCAACACGACGACCCAAACGGGCGGCGTCCTCGAGGGATCTCCGACTGTAACCGTGGGCCAAAACGAGTTGACCTCGCTGGTCACTCAGCCATTCACCTCCGGTTCAAGCGCGATCTCCACGCTGGTCGACCTGGGCATCAGCATCAGCTCAAACGGCCAGCTCTCGCTGAACCAGTCGACTTTGCAAAACGCGCTCAATACGAACCCCTCGGCGGTCAGCAGCTTCTTCACGACCGCCAAGACCGGATTCGCGGCAGTCGCTCAAAATACCCTGAATGCCATCACCGATCCGAATACGGGCACGTTTACTGAGGCTAGCAACAGCCTGCAGAATACGGTCACGACCTATCAGGACCGCATCACAGAGTTGAATCAGATCCTGACCGCTCAGGTGAGCAATCTCACGAACATTTTTGCAAATCTCGAGAGCACGCTGGCGCAGATGCAGGCCCAACAACAGTACATCGCGCTCATCGCTCCGGTTACCAACGGAAGCACAAGCGGATCGTCGAGCAGCAGCGGTAGCAAGAGCAGCATCCCGTAGTGAGCAACGCGCACGGCCCACGACCCAGCTGCTCGCAACGCCGCCACGACCACGGAGGGAATCGACGCCATGTCCTTTGCGACCGAATACCGCGAATCCAAGGTTTTGACCGCGACTCCGCATCAGTTGCACCTGATGGTCGTCGACGGCGCGATCCGTTTCGCGACGGCCGCCGAAGCCGCCCTGCAGTCGCGTGACTTCAAGCTGGCCGAGACCCATCTGGCGCGCTCGAACGAATGCGTGGCATCGCTGATTGCCGGCCTCGATCCCTCCCGTCAGCCCGACCTGATCGACCGAATGAAGTCGGTGTTCGTTTTTGTACAGCGGACATTGGCCGAAGCCGATCGCAGACACGATCCGCGGCTGATCCCCGACGCTCTGGCCGTGCTTCGCCTGCATCGGCGAACGTGGGTCGCTCTGGGCGAGAAGCTCGCGCAGGAGGCAGTTGCCAACCAACCGGTCTCGGAGTCGGGGTTCTCCTGGACTTCGTGAGACGGTCCTCCGGTCCTGGCCGCTCCATTTCGCGCTGCGCCGCTGACGAGTATTATCGCGCTGCGCTCAAGGTCGTCGGTCGTCGACGCACCCCGCGCATCTTCCGCGATCCCTCGCTCCCGAACCGATCCAACGCATGATTCCTCGCATACTCGAACCGGAGGTCATGGACACCGAGCAGGAAGCCATCGAATACAACACGATGGATCACTCGGCGGTGAACCGAGCGTTCGTCGATGACCTGCTGCGAGTGGTTGCCGTCAGCACCCGCGTTCTCGACGTCGGCACGGGAACCGCGCTCATTCCGCTCGAGCTGTGCAGCCGCGGCAAACAATGGCGCGTCGTGGCGGTCGACCTCGCAAAATCGATGCTCGATGTGGCAGCCAAGAATGTGGCGGCGGCCGGACTCGAGCAGCAGATCGAGCTTAAGCTCGTCGATGCCAAGCGGCTCCCGTTTGAGGACGGCGAGTTTGCCGTCGTGATGTCCAACAGCATCATCCACCACATTCCTGATCCGGCGGACTGTCTCAAAGAAATGGTGCGCGTCGTCTCACGCGATAGTGGGCTCTTGTTCGTTCGTGATCTGCTGCGGCCCAACAGTGAGAGCCAGCTGCAGCACCTCGTCGAGACGTACGCAGCGGACGCGGACGAGCATCAGCAGAGAATGTTCGGCGAATCCCTGCATGCCGCCCTGACGCTCGACGAAATCCGCGCGCTGGCCGGACGCTTCGGCATCACTGCCGACTGCATCCAGCAAACGACCGACCGGCACTGGACGCTGTCGTGGCGGCGGCGCTAGGCAGTCGCTCGCTGTGTGAATCCGCCTCAATATGTGACGAGCGCTATCGGCATTGAGACCGATTGCGGCGGTTCTGCGCGAGACACCGATCGGCGCTGGCGTGCCGGCCCGAGTTTGACGATTTGCCGAGATCGTTCGTTGCCGAGCTAAGTGCCCGCCCGCAAAGATTCGCGCTTCGCTCAAGTCCGCCGGGCCGGGTGACGATTAACTCTACGCATTTTCGCCCGTTTGACTTGACTCGTCCTCCGACCCATCGCGGAGCCCCCCATGCCGTCCCTCCCGCTGGATGCCCGGCCGTCTCGCCTTCGGACGCGTCTCGAGGCCTCGCTCATCCGCTTGCAGGCCGCCCAGCGACGGGGCATCCAGCGGGAAACAACTGACGAGTCCCTCTACGCCGAATGGCAAGACCGCTGGGCGGGTCGCCGCGAGGAGCTGGCGCGCCGCCTGTCGGCCATCGACAGCCAACTCGATTCCTGGGCGCCGAAAGGACTCGACTCCCCGCGTCTGGCCGTGATCACAGAGTCGAACGAGACGGGATTTGAGCCCTGCGATGAGACGGGGCTCGGCCCCTATTTCGAGATCGACTGAACGCGACGCTCGGCACGCAGGTGCCCGCAGCGCCGTGTCAGCCGTCAGCGCGAGACGGTGACGCGCCCGCCGGTTGCTTGCGGCTCGCGGAACAGCTGCTCGGAGAGTCCGTGGTCGCTGGCCATTCCTACGGTTTTCTGCGCCGATTTGACGATTCCGTACGCGGCCCCTTGAGACCGCAGCGTCAACAAAGCTTCAAGTCTACTGGCCGAAGCATCGATCACGGGCATGACTCGGGCCAGAGCGGTGAGCGGGCGCTGCGTCAGCGCGACGTCGGCCACGCGCACATAGGCATACCAAGAATCGGCGGCGGTTGTGTGGCGAAGTGCGACATGGGTCAGCCCATACCGGCGTGCGAAGCTCAACACATCTTCGCGTCCGACATTCTCCGCGACACCCAGAATTCGATTCGTGGGGACGACGGAAGACAAAACCGGCTGGATGGCCAGATGCGTCATCCCCTCGATTAATTTTCGCTGCACATCCAAGAGCAACCCTTCTTCGTGCCCCTGGCTGAGCACTTGCACCAGTCGCGCCCGCCCCAGAATTTGGGCGGGGCGGCTCGCAGCCGTCCGGCTGAAGCGTTGCAGAAAGCGGGTCAGGGCCGTCAATGGAAAACTGATCGGCAGGAACAGCGTATAGAAGAGCGCGAACCAGCCGACGTTCCTCCGCAAGAGCCATAGCGGGGCGCGATAATAAAGGTTCTTGGGAATCAGTTCTCCGAAGGTAAACACAAACGGGGCGATCAGGAGCGTGGCGACAACCTCGGCCGCCATCCCCTCGGAGAGGCCGGCCTCGACGGCCGCTATCCCGACGGCGACCGTAAGAATGTAATGCGCGACGTTATTGCCGATGAGGGCCGTCACCACAAAGTTGGTCGGATTCTGGCAGAACCAGAGGATGCGTTTGGCGACGGGATCGCCACTCTGCGCGTCGATACTGACGCGCAAGTAGCTGACTCGGTAAAAGCCCGTTTCGGCGCCACTGAAGAAGGCCGCTAGCCGCAGCCCGATCAGGAACAGGACGAGCGCCCCCAGATAGGGAAGCAAGGCACTCATTCCGGCGTCTCCTCGGCCGGTTGATCGCGGATGAGCATGGCCCGCAGCCGACCGCGCTTGGACACCTCGATCACGCGGATGCGGAAGCCGTGCCAGTTGCATTCATCGCCGACGGCCGGCAGGTGCTCGAGATTTTCCTGCAGCAGACCGGCCAGCGTCACCAGCCCATCGGAGTCGGCGTCGTGTTCAATTCCCAGGCGGCCGGCGAGGTGCCGCAGCGACGTGATTCCCTCGGCGTGATAGCAGCCGGGCGCCACTTCCAGCACGGGAGGACGCGACAACACGCGTGCCGCCCGGTCGGGTTCGGCGATCAGCACCGTATTCAAAATGTCGTCGTAAGTCAGCATGCCGATCGTTTCGCCGTACTCGTTCACAACCGAGGCAACGCCGGCGACCTGCTCGCGGAGCAGCGTGAGAACCGCTCCCAATTTGGCGCACCAGGGAACGTGCACGACGTCTTCGGCCCCCTCGGCCAGATGGTCGGCAGAGATCATCGAAAAGCTCGACAGGGCAATCGCAGCCTCGACGTCGTCGCTCCCCTCGCGAACGACGGCCACGTAGTCGCTCGCCGGCATCCTCTCAGACAGGTCCAAATTGCGGACCGGTGCGCGGCAGGTCGGATACGTCCCGCGCGGCCGCATCACTTCTTCGGCCGTGATGTCGGAGAGGTCGAGGATGTTGTGCAAGATCTGCTTTTCCTGGCGAATCATCTCCTCGCTCAAGTCCGAAACGTTGACTGCATTTTCCAAATCCTCGGGGCTGAGGTAGGGCTCCTGATGGATATGAGGCAGAAAGGTGCGACGGGCGATTCGAGTCAACCCGCGAAAAAACGGCAGCGCGGGATCG
>DASZIA010000613.1:0-4219 GCA_035949535.1 Planctomycetaceae bacterium
AGCTCCAAAGACATAGCATGCCTCGATCAGATTGTTGCCATTGAACTTCAGCGTGCCGCCGGCGTTGCTGTAAATGCCGCCGCCCGCCGCGCTGTTGCCGTTACCGCCAATGCTGCCCGTGCCAACGGCCTTGTTGTCGAAGAGCTGCACGCCGCCGTCGACATTCAGGGTCCCGTTATTGAAGATGGCGCCGCCTTCCGCCGATGTGCCGGAGCCTTCTGCCAAGCCTCCCTGTAATTCGATATCCTTCAAGACCAGCGAACCCCCCGAACCCGGGGCAATGTCAAAGAACCGGAAAGCCAACCCGTCGCTGCCGTTCTCGATGATGTTGCCGTTGCCGTTGATGGTCAGGGTCGAAGCGACCGTGCTGCCGATGACCGGCAATCCATTGGGCCCATTGGTGTTGTTATTCATGCCGGTCAAAGAGTACGGGCCGTTGCCCGTCAGGTTGATGGTGTTTGCCGCCGCACCATTCGTGTTGGCCGAACGGATGTCGGCGATGAGCGCCGCTGTGGTCGCTGCATTGAAGCTGGAAAGGCAGAGTCGATTTTCCAAACCCTCAACAAGCAGATGACGATTCATCTTGCGCCGTCGTGCCGCCGGCTTGACGTTTCGGGGATAGCTCCGGATCCAGAGTCGCAGTTCGTCGAACCACATGGTTCACCTCCGGGGCGGTCAACGTCCAAGGATCAATCGGCAGGCCTCGCCAGGCGATTCCTAATTCCATGCGACGTCGGCGGACCGGTCTGTCGAACAAAAAGGAAAAATTCCGAAATCAGCGTTTCAGATCGTCCCGCAGCCCGAGCCGGGCTCGTCGGAACAACGATCGTATTCTCCGACTCGGCAGCCGACCTGTGACGGCTGCTTTTGCGGCAACTCAAGCGAGGATTCGAGGAAAACTGATCTTGAAGGAATCTCGTTCTTGTGGCTGAATGGAGAGAGCGGACTTTTCCTGGTCCAAGGTCCAACGTTGAAAGTCCAAGGTCGAGTGGGACGGGACTGAATCGAAGCGTGCGCACCAAGTAGGCGCACGAAGTTGGCGGTTCAAAATCCGGTCCGGGTACTCATTGATGGCGTGCGCCGGGGAAAGGATCCTCGCCGGGAACGAAAAAAGGATCCCCGCCGGTGATGGGGATCCTTTTTCACTATAGGGAGAAAAGATCCCCGGCAGTCACGGCTAGGGGGAAACACCAGGGGTCGGGGTCGGGTCACGAATTCTTGATAGGAAGATGACCCACGAAATTCGTGACCAACCCTCGATCGAAGATCGGGACGGGACATGAGGAAGTCCAGAGTCCAAGCGTCCAAAGTCCAAAGTCGGAAGACGGCGGGACGGGACGCGAACTGCGGGATGGGACTCAAACGGTGGGACGGGACTCAAACGGTGGGACGGGACACATTCATAATCGGGCCGCCGGTAGGTCGGTCACTTGTTATCCGGTGGGTCGGTGGGTCGGGTCACTTTGTTTCACTAGGCAGTTGACCCGCAAAGTAGTTGACCCGCCTCAGTCTGTTCACAGCCTGCTGCTCCGAATGGGACGGGACAACTTTGGGACGGGACACGTGCGCGGTCGGACTGATCAGACGACGTTGCGTGACCGCAGTTCGAGATAACGATTGATCAGTGGAAGCGTCAGTTCCGACGGCTCGACGTCGAGGATGGTGATGCTTCCTCGCCGCAGCGCGTGCAGCGTCTCTTCGCGTTCGCGGAGCAGTCGATAGGCCACTACCTGTCGGGCCGCATCCAGCCGATTGCCGATCGGTGCCCGCGTCTGTGCAAAGAGCAGGGGCGTCTGCAGGGCGGCGAAAATCACCACGTGGCGCGCGGCCAGGTTGGTGATCGCGACGCGGGCCCGCTTGCTCGTTTCCTGGTCGGCGACGTCGGAGAGGATAATCAGCACGGCTCGCTTCTGGTGGCGCGCCTGCAAATGTGCGAAGAGCGGCGCGAAATCGGTCTCCTGCCAGCGCGACTGGGCATCGTAGACGCATTCCACGATCGTCGGCAGCGCCCCGAGACCCGATCGCGGAGGGAGGAACGCGGTCACCGAGCTGTCAAAGAGGGCCAGACCGCAGCGGTCTCCGTTGGCAAGCGCCGTGCGGGCGAGGTACAAGGCCGAATCGACCGCGCAATCGAGCTTGGTGCCGCGACCGGCGGCGCTGCCCATCAGACGGCCGCAATCGATCAGCAGAAAGACGTCTTGATGCTGCTCGACTTGAAACCGTCGCACGACGAGTCGGCGAGTGCGGGCCGTCGCCCGCCAGTCGATCCGCCGTGGATCGTCACCCGCGCGAAACTCGCTAATCGACTCGAACTCGGTTCCCACGCTGCGGCGCTTCGAGCGAGACCGGCGGTCGAGAATCTGAATTTCGGCGGCCAATTCCTGGGAAAGATCGTCCTCGGCAACCAGCCCTTCCGGGAAGACCCTCACGCGATTTCTGCCCGCGACTTCCCAGATCGCGTCGAACGCACGACACGGCCCGGAGAGCGCCACGGAAACTGGACCGAACTCGAACTGCCCGCGCGTTGCGATCTGAAACCGCTGCCGAAATTCCTGCGATCCCTCGATTCCTTCGCGGCGAAAATCGCGGATCCAGATCCGCGGCTCGGCCGCGCCCGGAACGACCGTGCGAAGCACCCCGCGCAGAGGCGACGATCCGGCGTTCTTGGCACGGAGCACAACTTCAAACGGCACATCCCGGCCGGCGATTTGTGGTGTAAGCTGCGTGACAGACAGGTCGCCGCGGTGCCGGCGTAACCACATCCAGTCATACGCGACCAGGACCAACGCGGCGAAAGAGAGCAGGGGGATCGCCCAGGCAACGACCGGCGCAAAGAACGAGGCCCCCGCAAAGACCACCGCGGAAATCGCCAGTCCAATCAGCACCGGGCCCGGGCGGAACTTCATCGGGGCACTTCGACCGAATCGAGGATTTGCGCGAGCACGTCGTCGCTCTTGGTCCCTTCCAATTCCGAATGGGGACTCAGAACTACGCGGTGCCGCATGACCGGAAAGAAGGCTCGCTTGATGTCGTCTGGCGTGACAAAATCGCGGCCGGAAAAACGCGCCAGGCTCTTGGCCCCAGTCAACAGCATGAGACCGGCGCGGGGGCTGGCGCCGACAGTGAGCGAATCGTCCCGGCGGGTGGCTTCGACCAGGCGCCGGACGTAGCCGATGACTTCCTCCCGCACGTGTGTCTGGCGAATGATATCCCGGGCTGCGTTGATGTCGTCGCCTTCGACGACGGGAGTGATGCCGAGCGCCTGCGGCCCGGTGACCGCGCCCGTCGCGTGGTGCTCGCGGAGCACCCGCTCTTCAGCCTGGGGACTGGGATACCCAACTTGCACCTTGAACATGAAGCGGTCGAGTTGGGCCAAGGGGAGCGGATACGTCCCCTCCTGCTCGATTGGATTCTGTGTCGCGAACGTGACGAACGGGCTTGGCAATGGGTGCGTGACGCCGTCGTGCGTCACCGATAGCTCCTGCATCGCCTCGAGCATTGCCGACTGCGTGCGTGCCGACGCGCGGTTGACTTCATCGGCCAGCAGGAAATTCGTGAACACGGGTCCCCGCACAAACTCGAACGTCCCGGTTTTTTCGCGGTAGATCGACGATCCTGTGATGTCTCCCGGCAACAAGTCCGGTGTCATCTGAATGCGCCGATATTCGAGACGCAGCGTGGCGGCGATGGCTCGCACCAAGAGGGTCTTGGCCACGCCGGGCGGACCTTCCAACAGCACGTGCCCGCTGCTGAACAAGGCAGCCAGGCCGAATTCGACCGCTTCGCCCTGGCCGAACACGACCGACTCGATGGCGGCGCGAGCCGATTTATGCAGTTCGTCTAGGGACAGAGGCACAGCGTGAGACCTTTGCAAGAGTGGCCGTCACGTCTGCCGAGCGGGGCGACGGCGATTGAAGAAGTTGATCGATCGCCTGGAGCGCTTGCCGCAAGTTGTCGGCCAGGAGCGGATCGCGGCGTGCGAGGACCGGCAGCAGTTTGTTCACATCTTCACGACCGGGGGGCAGGCCCAACTCGCGGCGGATGCGCCACAAGAGGCCGTGGCGCAGCTCGCCGATCAAGTAGGGGACAGGTCGCCGCGAGCGGTTCAAGAGCCGTGACATCGCGTCGATGTATTCGGCCAGTGTGCGGCGCGACGGTACGCGCCTGGGCAGCGGCGGCCCGAGGACGCGGGCTGCCCGCCAGCCGACAAGCAGCGTCG
>DASZIA010000614.1:0-12741 GCA_035949535.1 Planctomycetaceae bacterium
GGGCGCAGAATCGGGGGACGCAAAGCTATCTCCGGATGCACCTGAAAGCCAACGCTTAGGGCTGCTCCGGTTAAGGCCTGACCCGGTTGGGCGCGGTCCCACCGCACTCGGAGATAGCTTTTCGTCCCCCGTGAGCGCGACCACAATCGTCTTTGCATTATCCGCGTGCCGGGGGGAGCGTCAAGCGTTGGTTCAATGTCCACCGACGGCGATCACCGCCCGTCGTCGACGAGCGCATGCCTGGCGGTGGAATTGGATTTGCGGATAATCATCGCGGAGGCCACGCGTGCATTACCTCTACGCATCGAAAGCTGGCGGTCCCCGCAAACTAGTTGCGACATTCGATTCCGAAGCACAACTTCTGGCTTACGTGGGCTGGGCGACGCTCAAGACCAACCCCGACGGCTCGGCCAAGTTCGAGCAAGGCAGCGCGCTTGCCGGCTACCAACGCTGGGAGAAATCGGAGACGCCGCTGACCGACGAGGATGCGAGCGAAGTCTTCCACAATCCGTCGCCAAACATGCTCTAGGTTGAGCGATCGCTTGCGCGGCCAGGCTCCCTGGCGAGCGGCGGGTGTAAGCCCGCCGGTTCCTTTTTTGCTTTTTCTTGCGCGCTTGGCTCGAAATTCGACCAAGACGAAGAACCGGCGGGCTGACACCCGCCGCTCGCCTCATTTCGAGGGCGCGGCGCTCGTGCCGGGCGCCAAGACGCGGAGCCCCCAGTCGTTGGCCCCGAAGTGTAAATCGATCCCGCCCTGGTCGATGCCATCGAGCCACACGCTCCAAACGATGGCCGCGCCGTTTGGCCCGGATTCGCGCCGATAGCGGAACGGCTCGCCTTTCCCGTAGGGGTCGATGGGAATCGACCTCAAATAACCCTTTCGGACCAGTTCCTCCAGTGCGTCGGGAAATTTCCCATGTTCGCGGTAGTGCAACTGCAGCGCGAGGGCCAGCAGAAGACTGTCTCGCCGGGTCTGCGCTGAATCCTGTGCCTGACAGGCCCCATAGAGCGAAGTGATCATCTCGCGCGGGTCGTACCCGCCAATCTCGCTAGCCGCTTCCGGCGCGATCCAGTTCAGCGCTTTGGAGACGGCGCTGACACTCGTGATTGCGGACCGCTCAATTTCCTCGGGAGGACGCAGCAGCGGATTGGGTGGGCTCGTCGGATCGAGTTCGAAGAGCTTGAATAGTCCTGGATGAACGGGCGTGCGACGATAACGCGGCCGGTCCGCCTGCGAAAGGAGATTGGCGACAATCAAACGTGCGGACCGCCCGAATTCGGCGGGATAGCCGGTGAATCGCACCCACGGTCGAAAGGTTGCTCCCCAAATGATGCCCTTGTTGGCGAAGGTGCGCAGGCCCAGGTATTCCACTTTGATCGTGTCCGAGGCAGGCGTCTTCATTTCCTCGACTGCGAGCATGTCGCGAATTGCTTGCTTTAGGTCTGTCGCCCCAACGCTCTTTTGGGCGGACCAGCAGACGCCGCCGCGAACGCCGAGGTCAGCGACCGCGCCGCCGCTGAGCGAGGAAATCAACTGAGCATGCATGGCCAAATGGCGACTCATACGCAGCAAGCTTCGATAGCAGATCCAGGCCTCCGCAGCTCGTCCCTCGGCGGTTAGCCTCGCTCCTTCGAGCGCCTCGAGTCGTGCACACTCGCGGAACCGCGACACATTGCCAAATCCGCTCCCCGCGTCTACGACGTCTGAAAGCGGACGGTCGATTCCCTCCGCGAGTTCTGCCCCGCGCTGCATTTCGTCGAGCGCGCCGCGGTTGATCGCCACCCAACTTTGGACCGCGGGGATGGCGTACTCCCAACCTTCCTCAGCCGCACCCTGGCTGTCGCCAAATTTCTGCGGATCTGCGGCAGGATCGCTTTCAAGCACTTTTCGAGGGGGAATGAAAAGTTCGATCGCCTTGCGATAGTGCGTGAAGGCGTTTTTCTCGTCCGGCAGGCGATACGCGCAAAAGGTTTCGACGTCGAAGGGCTCGCCGACGTCGGGGGTCGACAGGATCTCATACGCTCGCAGCCCGAGCAGCGACACCGGGAGCAGAAGAAAAGCGGCGAGTACCCACCAGCGCCGCTTGGTTAATCTGCTGAATTTCGCCGAGCCGGGTTGTTTCGTTTCTGTCGTCATCGGTGCGGAGTTAAACAACCGGGCGGAGCCAAAGAACCGGCGGCACCCGCCGCCCGCCCGGTGTTGATTGGCGAGCGGTGATTCTACGGTTGGTTGTTGGTACCCGGATCGGGCACGCGCAGGACCAGGTCTCCTTTACCGTGACGCATGTCGGCGCCGCCGTCGTCGATGCCATCGGTGTAGACGCTCCACAGCGTCGCGCCTCGCGCGGTCGGAGTCGCGGTACGGTAATGGTACCGTTCGCCGGCGCCGAAGGGGTCGAGCGGAATCGATTTGAGTTCGCCGTTCGCGACCAGATCCTCGAGCGTCGCCGGGAATTCGTGGTGCTCGCGATAGTAAAGCTCCAGCGCGAGCGCCAGCAACAGTGCGGAGCGATGGGCTTGGGAGGCGTCGCGCCAGAGGCTCGCCTGCCAGAGCAAGCCTAACAGAAACGGCGGATTGCAATACTCCAATTGCTGGGCCGCGTCGGGCAGGATTGGTCGCAGGGCGTGCGCGAGCGTATTCGCGCTATTGGCCGCCGCCGCTTCGATTTCTTGCGGCGGCAGCAGCTTGGGGTCGTGCGGAGCGGCCGGGTCCAGTTCGAACAAGTGCAACTCTCCCGGGTGAACAGCGGTCCGCTGGTACTTCGGCCGGTCTGCCTGCGTGAGCAAGTTGGCGATCACCATGCGGGCGCACAGGCCAATTTGCGTCGGGTATCCGGTCGCACGCACCCACGAGCGCGTCGGAGTGCCGTCGATCGTCCCCTTCTCGGAATAGGCGCGGAGCGCGAGATATTCGAGCTTGATCTGGTCCGAGGCGGGTGCACGCATTTTTTCGACCGCCAGCAGGTCTTGGATCGCGCGACGAAGATCCGTGGGACCGACGCTCGGATCGGCGGCCCAAATGACGGCGGACCGGGCCGCCTGGTCGCCAATCGCCATGCCGAACATCGTCTCGATGCCGCTGGCGTGCATGGCAAGGTGGCGGCTCGACCGCAGTGTGTTGCGAAAGCAGTCCCAGGCCGCGGCCGGATGGTGTTCCGCCGTCAGCCGCAGTCCTTCGAGCGTCTGCAACTGGAAGCAAGCCCGCAACGTGCCCCAGTTAACAGAGAGTGCGTTCGCGGTCGCCGCCTCGCCGAGGGGAAATTCCAAGCTCTCGGCGCAGTCGGCGCCGCGGTTCAATTCCGCCAGCAGAGGCCGGTTAAGCTTCAGCCATTGCCGCAGCGAAGGAACCGCGTGATCCCAACCCTGCTCGGCGGCTACGTTCCAACTTTCCCAGAATTCCTCTCGTTTGAACAAAGGGTTGCCGGCGAAAACCTCCTCTTCGCTCACCAACTTTTCTGCCCCGCGGCGGTAATACGTGAACGCATTCTGCTCGTCGGGCAACGTGTACGAGGTGTATCCTTCGACGTCGAACGGTTCGGGAATCTCGAGAGTCGTAAATTGCCGGTAGGCCCAGAAGCCGGCGCAGGCGATCGCCACCAAAATCACCGTGCCGACGGCCCGCCTTCGCCGAGAGCGCGCAGGGACGCCCGTCGGCGTCGGCAGAGTGTGGAGGTCAGACATCGAGGCTCCGGCCGCGCGGCAATTGCAAGGAATTTGCGCCCGCACTTCCTAACGGAAGCACGAGCCAAATGGATCAGCCGTTTTCGCGGCCGGCCGACGGAGGTCTGTTAGCGAGAGGGCTCCCGACCTCTCTTTCTCCGACCCTAGCGCGAGTGGAGCGCCACCCGGTTGCCTTCGGAGTCCAAGATGATGGAGCGGAAGCCGTGCGGGCCGATCTGGTGCTTCGGCTGCACGACTTTGCCGCCGCTGGGCTCGACTGTCGAGATTGCGTCGTCCAGCCGTCCATTGCAGTTGAAGTACAAGAGCAGGCGACCCTCGGGGTCGGGGTCGGTGTTCTTCTTGCCCGGCACCAGGCAACCCGAGACGCTGCCTTCTTCGTCGTAATGCGGAAAGAGGGCGAACGTCATCCCGGGAAACTCTTGCTTCTCGCATTTGCCGGCAAGCACGGCCGAGTAAAAGCGAACCGCGCGATCGAGATTCTCCACGGGCAGGTCAAACCAAACGGCGGTGTTGGTCATGGCGTTTTTCTTCCTGGTGAGTTGGAGGTGACCGACGAATTCAACCACTCAAATAGAACGTCGCTTGCTCGCGGCGACAAGCACGGCAGTGGTGCCACTGCCTTCGGATGCCCCTAGTGCATTTGAATGGTGAGTCGCGAACGGTTTAAGATGAGATCGGCCGTCGATCGGCGCATCGACGTCCGTTGTTTCTTGCCTTCTTCTCCCGCCAGGAGTTCTCGCCGTGACTGATCGCTTCCCCGTTTCCCGACGCAGCTTTCTGCAAACCACCGGCGGCGCGTTGGCCGCAACGACCCTCTCTGCGCAAGCTTACGCGCGGGTGATCGGAGCCAACGATCGCATTAAGGTCGGCTTTGTGGGCGTCGGCGGGCAGGGGATGCAGCACGTCGGGACAATCCGCGATCTGCAAAAGTCGAACAACGTCGAGGGGATCGTTGTCGCCGATTGTTGGAAGACTCGCGCCGACGAGGGGGCTGGTCGCTTCGACGCCGCCAAGGGCGTGCAGGACTATCGGCACGTGCTCGATAACAAGGACGTCGATTACGTGACCATCGCCGTGCCCGAGCATTCGCACTCAATCGTGACGATTGCCGCGCTCGACGCCGGCAAGCCGGTCTACTGCGAAAAGCCGATGACCCACACGATTCCCGAGGGGCTCGCCGTCGCGAAGAAGCAGAAGGAGACGAAACTTCCGCTGCAGGTCGGCGTGCAGGCCATGTCGGATGACAGCTACGCGACGGCGGCCGAGGCCATTCGGCAGGGCGTTGTGGGGCGAGTGGTACAAGCTCAGATCGAATACGTCCGCCGCTACGATCGGCAGGGGCCGTGGCGCGAGCGCGTGTCGCACGCCCACGCCGCCAAACCGGCCGACCTCGATTGGAACACCTGGCTCGGGCACGCCAAGAAGGTCGACTGGAATCCGCACCACTTCTTTGAATGGCGCTGCTACTCGGCGTATTCCGGCGGCATCGCGACTGACCTCTTTATTCACCGCATCTCGCGGATCATGAAGGCCTGCGATCTGCAGTATCCGCGGCGCGTGGTCGGTATGGGGGGCATCTGGCAGTGGCCGGACGGCCGCGATCTGCCTGACAATTTCGAGATGATCTGCGAGTATCCCCGTGGTATGACGGTGTATGTCCTCGGGACACAGAGCAACCGCGTGGGACTCGATCACGTCATCCGTGGTTATCGCGGCACTCTGTACTTCACGAAGGAGGGCTGGGTCGCCAAAGACAAGGACGGCAAGGTGCTGGCCGAGCACACGGAGAAACAAAAACTCCGCGAAGACCTCCACAACCATCACACCAACTTCCACAATCACCTGCGAAACGGCGAACCGCTCAATTGCCCAATCGAATTGGGAATGGCCGGCGTCGTCGCCGTGAACATGGCCAACGAATCGTGGCGCACGAGCCAGGTGATGGCGTGGGATGCCGACAAGGAGCAGATGGTCCCGGCCCACACGCTCAACCTGAGCCACGAGCCAGACCCGGCAGCCATTCCCAAGGTTGCAGGCTAAGTCGGTCGGGCGAACTTCATGCCCCTCGCCCGATTTGCTTCAAATGGGGAGAGGTAGGGTGAGGGGTCTTTTGCTTCTCCCGTGAAGAGCCCTCACCCCGGCCCTCTCCCATCGGAATGGGAGAGGGGGCAAGAGCACGCGAACTATTCGCTCACCACGATGGCCTCGCGGCCATTGCGCGTGCCCATCGCTTGGAAAGTCGTTTCCCAGCCACCGGGCGTTGTGACGTCTTGAAGAAAGCGCACCGAGCCGTCCGCGAAGAGGAAGTGGGCTCCGCCCGGGTGCAGGCTGGCGTAGTCGTCGAGGCCTCCGTCGAAATCGATCTTATTGTTGATCCAGTGCGCGTGGGCCAGGATGCCAACAGCCGAGGTCGCCGTCGCCGCAGAAAATGGATTCATCGAGCCGGCGCGGATGACGGCTCCTTGCGGTGCACCGACCCAAGTCCCTCTGGTTTGCGCCCAAGCCCGCTCGCCGATGACGATGGTGCTGCTCGTTCCGTCGGTAATGTCATCGACGCTGATCTGACTGTTGCGATAAAACACGCCGTTCCAAGGGACGGCATTATTGTCGACCTCGGCCGAGTCGTTGCCCACGCAGCCGGCATAACTGCAAGGCGTCGTCTGCATCACGACGACCGAGTTCGCGGGATCGCTGGTGAGGGCAAACGGCGAATCGGGAAAAATGTCAGACGGACAGAGAAAAACGGGCAGCCGCTGAATCACTCCCGCGGCGTTGGCAGGGTCCTCGATCGGCAGAAGAGTGTTGAACGTGAGGCTCGCGTTGGACAGCTCGAGATAGGGCATGATCATCACCGCCCAACTCCATCCGGGCGTCGTGGACGTGATGTCGTCGGAGCCCGCGATGTAGCCGGGCGGAAAACACCTGACGACGTCGTGGTAATTGTGGAGGGCCAGGCCCATCTGCTTGAGATCGTTTTTGCACTGCGTTCGCCGGGCGGCTTCGCGGGCCGCCTGAACCGCTGGCAAGAGCAGTGCGACGAGTGTGCCGATGATCGCAATCACCACGAGAAGCTCGATCAACGTAAAGCCGCTCCGTCGACTGCTCGTTCGCATGTATCGCTCCGCCTGGTTCGCTCGCTTCGGCAGCGACTTAAAGCAAGAAACGTGCCGCGGTCGAACCCGGTTAATTTCCGCGAATTTCGTCGCGGGCGGAGAGACAGCGGCGGATTTTTGATCGCCGCGGGCGAAAATTTAGACGCGCCCGATGCGTTCGCGGTTTTATCGCGTCCTGGCCGGACGCAAGCTTTGCATCGGATTGCCAATGGCGGAAGAGGTCGATCCGTACGGCGTGGCGGGGCGCTCGAACGAAGGATCGGACTCGCTGGCCGCGCGGATCGTCGCGACTTGATGGGGGATGACCTGCAGATCGTCGAACAGGACTTCGCCCATTCCGTGCAGCGTCAGCGTGAGAATATACGGTCCGTCGGCTCGCACTTCGCGCAAGAATTGAAATCGCTGCCAGCCGCACTTTTCGGTGAAGCGAAGGGCTCCCAGCATCCGGTCGAGATTGTCGTGCACGCTGATTGCGTCGAGGCTCCGCGACGGAGGCGCGATCACTTTCACCCAACCGCTGACATGCAGGATTTGACCTTTGCGGACGGGCATTGGCGGACTGCTGACCGATACCGGCGGCTTGGAGAAAATTTCGGGTGCATCGATTCCCGTGGTCGGGATGGCAATGAGCCTCAGGGCTGACTTTCCCTTGCGAGGTGAAGGATAGGTTTCGGCCGTGGCGCTCACGCCTTCGATCGAATGTTGCGTCTGCGTCCAGCCCGCACGGATCGCGTTTTGGCTCTCGAAATCGCCCGAGGGCAATTGATTGTCCTGCGGATTGTCGGCTGTCCGACCAAGGCGTTGGATCAGTCGCAGGTGTTCGGGGAGCGTTTGAAAACAGATGCTGTACGGACTGGAGATCGGACCGTACTCGCCCTGGGTCACGGCCTCGTTCCAATGGGCGTACTCGAGGACGCGGAGAAGCTGCATGGCGTCGCCCGCGGAGGATCTTGCAGTTTCAAAATCGTGGATCCGATAAGCAGCCTCGGCGTCCTGGATGCAGCGTTCCGCTCGCGAGAGCATCGCCGGGCCGTCGGGCTGCCCGGAGCCGAGTTGCGTCAGCTCGGCGTCGACCTGGCGGACGCGCGTCAACTTTGCCTTGGCCAGATCGATCGAAATCTGGGCGCTCGCTGGCGCGATCTGCTGAATATGCTGCTCGACCTGATCTCGCCAGCCTGGGTCCGAGGAGACGAGGATGATCGCCGACTGATCGAACTTTGGCAGAGTGACAAGGTAGTGCCCGACCGTTTTCTCTTTTGTCAGCGGTCGAAGGCGGGTCGTCGTCAATTCCCAAAAGCGGGCGTTCGGGGACGGCTCTGGGATCAACACTTTGGCGTCGTAAGCCGCGAGCTTGCCTGGCACGTACTGTGCATCGTGGCTGAGCCAAGCGGCGACCACCAGACTATAGTTTGAACCCCCAAAGACCGCGGCGACTGTTTCCTGCGGCATCAGCTTCTGGTTTTTGAGTTGCGTATTATTCTCGGCAAGTTTCTGTCGAATTGTCTTCGTTAGGTCGGACGCATCGCGGGGAAAGTCGACCAGCTTTCGCGTCGCTTTGGGCGTTTTTTGGTCGATCCGAAACGTTGCCGCCTCAGCGAGGTTGGCCGTCGCCAGAAACGGCTCGATCAGCTCAAGCTCGAGATTCAGCTGCGCCAATTGCAGCCGCCGCTCGATTGCCCCCGGTGCGTTGCTCTCGAGCGACGTGCGGTTCCAGTAACCGAAGCCGCGGTAGCCCGCCATGATCGCCGCATAAAGTTGCTGCCGAATTTGTTCCGGCTCCAAGACGGCGGGCGTGAGTTTCGATTCGATGCGCCAGTCGTTCGAGGCGGGGACCGGTTCGGTCTGAATCCACGTGAAGAGGAAGGTGCCCGGGTTCGCCAGCCGCGATCGCTCCATCAGCCAATTGCGATAATCCCTGAAGGTGAACGCCGTCCCGAAGACGTGGCGGCTCGTTCCCAGCATCGAGACGTAGCGCGAATACCCTCGCTCCTCCTCGATGACATCGATCAAAGTTGGTCGGCGCAAACGGTAATCATGGGACCGAAGCTGTTCCGTCAGCGCCATAACCTCCTCGCGATCTTGCGACGACATCCAGGTCCCCAGATACCAAATCTGGATCTCGGGCGAACCGTAGGCGCGAGGCGTTGCGCGCATGCCGTCGGACGAGAGCTGTTCGACGGGCGCGGGGTCAGTCGGCGGAGCGGCAGCGGCAAAGATTCCTCGCTCGTGAAGCGCGGCCAGGCGGGCCCGCTCCTCCGCGTTGCGGACCCGCATCCAAACCGTGTTGACGTGAAGTTGCCGGTAGGTCTCGAGGTCTTCACCGTGATCGATCGCCATGATCGCCAATCGCGGCCGCCCGCCGATTGTCAACTGCCCCTGATGAATCTCCGCAGTCGGACGCAATTGTCGCGACTGTTCGGGCGGAGTCTGCGTTCCGGCCTCGATCAGCTGCTCGACCTGAGGATCCCCCAGCGCGATCCGAAATTGCTCTGGTCCCAGGGGACAGGTCATCACGACGCGATCGACGTAGCTGCCGCTGACGTCGATCGGCTCTGAGCGGAACTTCCACCGCAGCTTGCGAATCTCCGACTGCATTTCCTTGTCGGGCGTCCCGCAGATGAGCTGCTGCCAGCAGCCGGCATCGGTGTATTCGCCGCCCTTGATGTGGGTGTCCAGCAGATGTCCGGTCGTCGGATCGATCTGTCTGGGAAAGACCACGTGGAAATAGAGCTGCGCCCCGACGCGATTCGCGCGGACCCACACGACGGCTTTGAGCTCAGGCAGAGTGCGACCCGGTTTGGGCAGCGGGCGATCGATGTAGATCTCCGTCGCCCGACTCCCCTCAACGACGATCTCCTCACCCGGGGCTTCCGCGTACCCCAATTGCGGACCGCGGCGGTGCTGGATTTGGCCCAGTGTTTTGTAGACCCTCCACTGCGGCTGGTCGCCGGCAGCGGGCTTCGTCTCCTCGCCGCGCGCAGCCGGGCTGAGGGACGCGGCGACAAGCGCCGTCCCGCATAACAAGATCCAGACTATGAACCGATAACCGCGCATGTTTTGTTTGGCGCATCCGTGCGCTTCACGCGACGCCTTCCATTGGTCGCTGAGCCGCGCCGCCGCAAAGCGCATCCGCGGGTCCATCGCATTGCCGCCGGGCGCTTTGGCCTCGCTTTGTGGATGTTGACGAAATCCTACGTGCAGCGCGCTCAGGGTCCCCAGCGCAAGTCGGGGATACTACTGGCTTTTGTTCAATCGGCCAAGATGAGGCGTTGACGGAAAAGAACATACAAACGGACTGCGGCGCGACCCTCAAAGTTTCCGCAAGTTACGCAGCGCCAAGGGGTTAACCTTCCGGCGACTTGTTTTCGCAATCCTGGCGGCACAGAATCTGTATCTATTTGGATCCACACCAGTGAGCGAATCGCGCATGAGCATGCAGTCCCGGCTGCCGGACAATCCGCCCGACGAATTACCACGCGAACTGATCGACTTGGCGCGGACGATTGCCGCTTTGCCCCCCGGCCATCAGACACAGCTCGAGATGGCCTATGTGCGGGTGGTCGATGCCGTACGTCGACGCCGTCGAATCTTGTCTCTGGTCCAAGAAGCGCTTTCGCAATTGCGGCTGGACATCAAATACCTGATGTTCGATCTGGAAATGACCCGCAAAGAGCGCGACGAACTCCGCGAGCGCCTCGGAGAACTCTGATTGCCCTTGTGAATCGGATCGCTTGAGGGGGACCAGAGAACGATTCGATGCCGCTCGTCATTTACAAATTGGGCGGCAGTCTGCTCACGCTGAATGACCTTGATCGCCGTCTGGCCTTATTGTTCAAACGGCAGCTTCCGCTGCCCGAACGCAGCGCTGATCGCCCGCTCGATCGGGCCGTGCTCGTCGGCGGTGGTTGCGTCGCTGACGTGGTGCGCACGTGGGACCGCACCTATCACCTCGGGAGCGAGCGTTCGCACGACCTGGCATTGGCTGCGATGGCCTTCAATGCGCAGTTTGTGAACGCAGTCCTCCCCAATTCCGTATTGGTGGCAAAGAGAAGTTCACTCCGAAAAGCGTGTGCTCGGGGCGCGATCGCCGTGCTCGATCCCCGCGCCATACTCGATGAAGCCGAAAAACGCTCGGCCCACCCGCTTCCCCGCTCTTGGGACGTGACGAGTGATTCGATCGCTGCGTTTCTCTCGCTTGCCTGGCGCGCAGCGGCTTTGGTGCTGGTCAAATCGTCGCCGCGACCTGCCGGCAAAGGTGCGGGCAGCGCCGCCCGTCGCGGACTGGTCGACAAATATTTTCCGGAACTTTCAGCGCGCATCCCAGTCGTTGCTTGGGCGAACCTGCGCGCCAAGCCGATCGCGATCGAGCGCTGGTTGTAACGATCGGCGAGCGTGCAATCCCTTAGTTGGGGGCGCCGCCTCTTTGACGCTTGGCGCCACGTCGATAGCCGATCGCCCATCAGCGTCTGTTCAAATGAACCCCGAAGGGGTGGCAGTCTGCTGGCCACTGGCGCGAGCCAGTGGAAGATTTGAATCTCCTATCTTTTACAAGCCCCCGAATGGGGGCGACAGATCTGACA
This sequence comes from Planctomycetaceae bacterium, assembly GCA_035949535.1. GTDB lineage: Bacteria > Planctomycetota > Planctomycetia > Planctomycetales > Planctomycetaceae > DASPSM01. Next base: position 11,375 of record DASZIA010000614.1, read on the forward strand.
TTGCAGGCGCTATCTGTTTTGTATCTGTCGCCCCCGTTCGGGGGCTTTGAAGATTCTTGCTTTGATCCGATAACCCACTGGCTCGCGCCAGTGGCCAGAAGACCTTCGCCCCTCCGGGCCCTCCGCGGTGAATGCGCAACGGAAACTGGAATTTCTTCCTTACCCGCTTCGACCACCAATGAGTGGCTACACCCGATCAGCGAGTCGCCGAACGGGCTCGTTGCAGCACCGCACCGTCGGTCTTACACTGACTGGCATGCCGAAGCGCTCTCCGTGGTACAAAGACGGCTTATCGTTCACCTGCACACAATGCGGAAACTGCTGCACGGGTGAGCCGGGCGTCGTGTGGGTCACCGAAGTGGAGCTCGCTCAGATGGCCGAAGTCCGCGGTCAATCGATCGACGAAGTGCGGGCACAACACACGCGGCTGATCGGCGGGCGAGTCTCGCTCACCGAGCGAGACAACGGCGACTGCACCTTCTTCGATCCCAATACTCGACACTGCACGGTCTACGGAGCGAGGCCTGCGCAGTGCCGTACGTGGCCCTTTTGGAACTCAAACCTCGAGAGCCGCGAGGCGTGGAAGTTGACGCAACAGTCGTGCCCGGGCGCCGGCAAGGGCGAGTTCTTTCCGCTGGAAGAGATCGAGCGACTGGCGCGCGTGATCGACGTCTGATGCCTCCGCTGACGTCGCTGCCATGCGTTTTGCGATTCTCGCGAAGGGCGGCCTGACCGGTTGACGCATGTTCGATCGTCGCGATGACCCCAAGCATCTTCTCGACTCGCTCCGACGCTTCATGCGGTGGTGGGATCGCGGCGAAAGGCCCTGGTACGGCATCGCTCAAGAAAAACTCAATGCAATAAGTCTGTCCACGCCGCTCCGAGACCTTATATTCCTTTGCCGGGGATTGGCCGGGCGACGATTTCTTTGTTTCGGCATTTGGCTTCCGTAGTCATCTCGTCGCGTTCGAGTTCTTGACCGCCGTGGGCGGTAAGCTCACTTGCCATAGTATGTCCTTTTGTTCACTGCGTAGCGGCGTTGGGGCTGCAACCGCTGACGTTGGGTAATGCTTCCAACGGCATAATGAGCCACGACGGTGAATCAAATCAGATCACGGTTATTGAGACCGGCATCCTGACCTTAACAGGCCATAGGTGGAAAAACTTGCGGCAGAACGACTTGACACTAAGTTCAACTTACCATTACAGTTGAGACACCATCTGCAAGGCTCAAAGGACGGAACGCCGGTCCGGTCGCATCTCTCGGGGGAGAATCGAAACGTGACCAAAAAAGAAATCGTGAAATCGATTTCGGAAGAGATTGGTCTGACGCAGCTCAAGACCAAAGAGATCGTTCAAAAGACGTT
>DASZIA010000615.1:0-17540 GCA_035949535.1 Planctomycetaceae bacterium
CGCGTCCATCCACGGACTTCACGCGTTTCAGGTCCACCGGGAAACGGGTGCCTATTTGCGAGCCGCGGACCGCAGCGAGCAGGAAAAGAACATTCCAGAAGCGATCGATTTCTTACGCAGGTACCGGCTTCTTGCGCCGCACGATAAGCAAGCGATGGAGCGACTGGGCAAACTGCTTGTCGCTGAGCGACGGTTGCTGGAAGCGCAAGGGGTTCTTCGGGAGCTTGTGCAACAGGATCGCGGAAACGACGATCTCGGAAACGACGATGCCCGACGCCTACTGACCGACGTCTCGATTCGTTTTGGACGGTATGAGGACGCTCAGTACCATCTGAAGAAGTTTCTGCTGAAGTCCCACCCGACCGACGGCGCTCTTTGGCTGCAGCTCGGCCAGTGCTATCAAGGCCTTGGTCAGTACGTGCCGGCTGTCGCATGCCTGGCCCAGGCTTGCCAGAACAATCCCGCCTCGATCGCGGCGTATGAGCGCCTGGCCAAGATCCTTGCCGACCGCCCACAAACCCTATCGGACCAGAGCCTCCCCAACATTCTGAAGGTCGACAGCGAGTTGGATCCGGCGGCGAAACCGGCCGAATCGGTTGAGCTAAAAACCCTGATCGAGCTTGGCACGGGCGCGTCCCCGGCGCTGAGCGTGATCGACTTGATGCTCAAACGAAATCAACAGAGCTATGAGGCCCATCTTGGACACGGACAATTCTTTAAGGCGCATTTGAGCGATGCTCTGGTCCGCGCAGCGATCGTGAAAGGGGAGCAACACGAAGGCGAGGCGCGCCAGAAGATGCTCGCCACAGCATCCGACGACGCACACCAGGCTTTAAGACTGGCGCCCTCCGATCTGCGCTGTCTGCTGTTCGCTGCCCAGGTCGCTCTGACTAAGGCTTCGACAGCCGCCGCCGAGAAAGAAAAACTGCAAGCAATCGCGGACGCCAAACGCCTGGCCCAGCGAGCCTGCGACCAGGATCCGTCGAATGTCGAAAGTTATCTGATCCTGGCCTCAATCGACTTGCGGGAAAAGAAACGGCAAGAAGCGGTGAATCGGCTTGCTCAAGGCCTCACTGCCACTCATGGCGAGCCCGTCTTATTGTGGACCTTGGCTGATCTCCGAATCGATGCCAACGAAATCGAAGAAGCAAGCGCGCTCGTCGATCGACTGAAATCGGTCGAGCCGGCTCGGCCCATCGCACAGTACCTCTCCGCGCGAATGCTGATCGCCAAGTCGAAATGGGCGGAAGCCCGCCGTTTGTTGGAGGCATCGGGACCCGATCTCAAGGCCTGGCCGCAAATCTATCAGGCGTGTCAGTTTTGGCGCGCCCAATGTTATTCGCGACTGGGCCGCGATGATTTGGCTGTCGGAGCCTATCACGCAGCGCTCGAGGTTGATCCGTCCTGGGCCACAGGCCGCCTGGCTCTCGCGGAAACACTTCGCGCGCAAGGGCGGATCGACGAGTCAATTGCGGAGTTTCGCCAGTTGCCAGACGGGCCCGACACCAAAATGGCCCGCCTGCGCCTTGAAGTGCTGCAGAATCTCGCGAAGCCGCAACGCGAGCGCAATTGGGCGGAAGTCGAGGAGAAGCTGAACGCAGTCATTAAGCAAAAGTCGACGGCAGATGCGCTGCTTCTTCTCGCGGAAATTCGAGTCGCTCAAGACAAAATCGAGGGCGCTCGTCAGCTTCTTCGCGAGGCACTGTCGGTCCATTCCGCCGAAGCGACTCTGTGGAGCGCCCTGGTGTCTCTCGCATCGCGTCGCGAAGACTGGAATGAATCGGAACGGATCCTCCGCGAGATGCGACAGAAATTGGGAGACAACGTCGCCTTTCGGCTGACGAACGCTGAATATCTCGTTCGCCGATTCGGCAGTGCGCGGAAGAATGACTTGAGAGCGCTCGCAGTTCCGCCAGCGACTCTCTCTTCAAGCGATCGATTCAACCTCAACGTAGGGATGGCGCGCATGGCTGCGGCCGTCCAGGACTATGAGCAAGCGGAACGCCTCTGGAAAGCGGCTGCTGACGACGATCCGGGAAACCTACAGATCCCTCTTTTCCTGTTTGACCTTGCGCTGCAAATGGGAAAGACCGATGCGATGAAACAGGCGCTGGACCGAGTCGAGGCAATCGAGCACTCCGGGCCGATTTCGCTGTACGGCAAGGCTCTGCAGCTGGTGATCGAGGCAAAGGACAAGAAAGATGACAAGCGCTTCGATCTGGCCCTGTCGGAGTTGGAGGAGGCTCGTCTCCGTCGACCCGGGTGGTTTAAGATCGCCTCGCTGGTCGCTGAAATCCACGACTCCCGTGGGAACCAAAAAAAGGCCCTGGAGAACTATCTCGAGGCGATCCAACAGGGAGAGCGAAACTCCCGCGTGATCGCCAGAGCGTTCGGCCTGCTTTACGAGCAGAAAGAGTACGCGCGAGCGGAAGCGATAGTCCGCGAGCTCCAGGACGAGAAAGCGCCGTTTTCGATGGAACTCACGCGAATCGCATCCGAGGCATCGGTGCGAACGGGCGACCTTGACCGGGCGCTCACGCTGGCGCAGACGGCGGCAAGGGACTCGAAGAATGTTAAAGATCGCCTCTGGCTGGCGACGGTCCTGCAACTCTACCCCAAAACGTCAGAGGCCGAATCGGAATTCCAGCGTGCGAGGACAGCTGCCCCGACCGACCCCTCCACGTGGATCGCCCTCATCCAGTTCTACTCGACGACGGGCAAGACGGAATTAGCCCGACAAACCCTCGAGCAATTCCAAGTCAGCAAAGCGAAGATCGATCCGGTCGTCCTGGCGTACGCTTACCAGTTAACCGGGCGCACGCAGGACGCCGACAAAACGTACGACGCGGTGATGAAGACGGCGCCGGGCGATTTTTCAAAGTTCATGGCGGCAATCACCTACAAGCTCCGCTTGGGTCACAACGCGGAAGTCGAATCTCTGCTGCGCAAGTTCTTGGATTCCAGCGAGGCCTCCAAGAGCCCCCTGAATCGTGTGCGGGTGCGGCGGACGCTGGCCACGCTGTTGGCGGCATCCGGCGCTTATCCGAAGTACCTCGAAGCACACGAGCTGATCAAGAAAAACCTGAAAGAATCGTCGGAGCCGGACCTCGATCTTCGGACGGAAGCGATTGTCGATGCCTCGTTCCCGACGAACGCCAGTCGTGAGCGGGCGATGCAGTCTTTTGCCAAGCTCGATCAGCGGCCCGGCATTTTGACGCCGGAGGACCGCCTTGTCTTCGCTAAGCTCTTGTCTTTGTCTTCTCAACACTGGGCCGAATCGTCGAAGATCTTCCTCGAGGTGGTGAGGCAGTCTAAAGAAACGCGCTATATCGCGGCTTACGTCGACGCTCTCCTCGGGCATGCCGTGTGGGACGAGGCGGACGTCTGGATCAAGCGTCTCGAAGAAATCGCGCCCAATGATTTCCTGACCGCAGACCAACACGCGCGGTTGCTTGTCGGCCGACAACGATACCCCGAGGCGTTTAAGCGTCTCGTCGCGGCTGTCGGCAACCAGGCTGGCAGCGCGAGCGCCCCGGCCGCAAGCGCCACGCTCGGAAAGCGCCACTTCGCTTCCATGCGGCTGGAAACGATGGGAAATGATCTGATGCGGCTCAAACGCGCAGAGGAAGCGGGCCGGTTCTTCAATCAAGCCGAGGCGTATCTCGCGAGTCCCGACGGCGGTCCGGCAAAGCCCTCGGTCGAGCATCTTCAATTTCTCATTCGCCGTCGCCGCAATGCAGAGATCCTCGAGGAATTTGATCGTTTGTGCGAAGGGGCCTCTGCAAAGGCATTGGACGAAGTCAGCTTGGCCGTTGCGGCCTTGCGAATCGACGATCCCAAAGTAGTGGAGCGGCTCGAGCAATCGGTTGGCCGCATTGCCGGACAACATCCCACGCCTGCCTTATGGGTTGCGCTGGCCACCCTTCAAGACCGGCTGCGAAAATACGACGAGGAGGAGTCGAGTCTACGACGAGCGCTCCAACTCGATGGGAAACGCACCGAGGCACTCAACAATTTGGCCTACATTCTCGCGCTACGAAAGAAAAACCTGAGCGAGGCAAGGCAGCTGGTTAAAAAGGCCATCGACCAGGTCGGGCCCCGGGCCGCCGTCGTGGATTCGCTCGCCCTCGTGGAGTTGATGGACGGACAGGCGGACGCGGCTCAGGCAAATTCTGCAAATGTCGTCGTGGACGATCCTTCCGGCGTCCACCTCTTCCATTTGGCGCAAGGACAGCTGCTCACCGGGAACCGTCAGGCGGCGCGGGAGTCCTTGCAGAACGCAATCAAGGTTGGATTGACCCCGGCGTCGCTCCACCCGTTGGAAGTGGCTCGTTTTGAGGAGCTTAGGGCACAGTTAGAGCCGAGCCGCGGCTAGCCGGGCCGAAATCGAGCTAAGTGTTTTCCCGGGTAGCTTTTATTTTCAAAAATCGGCGAATTCGCGCGAAATTGATTGGAAAAAAGAGTTTGAGAGCTTTAGACTGATTCTCGCTTCAAGGTTCGGGCTAACAAAGGACCCTTTTACGCCGAGACGGGAAACGGGGAGATCGACGATGAGAATTTGGCTCATGGTTTCGGCTGCGTCTTTTGCTCTCCTCTTGTTGCCGTCTCCAGCGTCAGCCACTCTGATTACGCCCGGCAGCACAGTTCCTGTTGCGGTCGAAGCCCTAAATCCGGGCTACACGGTGGTCGCAAATACGGGCCCTGAGACCGTGACGCAAAACGGAATCACAGTCACGGGCCAGGAGTGGGTGGTAGTCGATCCGTCGCCGCCGGCTGGCGCCGATCCTGGGTTCGGCTCTGGGACCACGCTCAGCTTCATCTACCAAATCCAAGCGTCTAGTGAAGTCCTCAGTGCAGTAACCGGTGGTTCGTTCTTGGGCTTTACGACAGACGTCGGCCAGGAAGTGTTCAGCGCGGGACTCCCCGGTGCTAAAGTTGGAGCAGTGACCTATACGGATGCGTTTGAATCGGGAGCTGGTAATATCCGAGCCACCTTTACGGGACTGGGACTTCCCACGGGAACGACCGCCTCGTATCTGTTCATCGTGAATACGCACGCCCCGGGTTACACCCCGAGCACGTTTGGAGTCCTCGACAACGCGACGGTGACATTGCCTGGCTTCGCTCCCAGCACCAGGCCAAACATTTCAGTTCCTGAGCCAACTTCCGCAATCCTCGGAATCGGTTGCGTTCTGAGTTTTGCAGGAATGGCGGGCTGGCGGCGTCGGCGGGGACCTGCGGCCACATAGTCGAAACCAGCCACAGAATTCTAGAGCGGCGCTTTGTGCCGCTCTTTCTTTTTGGTGGCTTTCTTTGACAGTGACTTGGAGCGGCTCGCCACTCTCGGCCGTTTTCACGAAACCGTGAAGCTCTGCGTCATGGCCGACGTCAGCGATCCATCGCTGACCTTGAGCGTGTACCTCCCTTTCGTGCCGAGAATCAGCTTGCTGAACATCGCCACGCCATTGACCGCGGCGACAGTCGTCGTGCTGCCGCTCGCAAATCCGGCCGGCCCTGAACTCACAGTCACGCTCATCGTTGATGTGTTTGATGTAACGATGTTGCCGTACTGATCTTCCACGGCCACTTGCAACGCACTCAGTGTCTGCCCGTGCGTCCCGGAGCTTGGCGCCTTGGTAATCGCCAGCTTGGCTGCCGCCGCAGCACTAACGGTAATAGGAGGCGATTTGCCGACCGTCAATGAACCGCTGTGCGCCGCAATGATGTAGCTGCCGGCCGTATTGAGGATCAGGTGGCTGAATTTGGCCACGCCATTGACGGCAGTGGCGGTCAGCGTGCTCCCGCTCGCGAAGCCACCGGGGCCGCTGCTCTCGGACAGCGTGATCGGCGACGCGTTGGAGGTCACTGTGTTGCCGTACGCGTCCTCGACGACAACCATGACGCCCGGGTCGAAGACCTGGCCGGCCGTCGCAATTACCGGGGCGTCCGAGACGAAGAGCTGACGGGCCGCGCCGGCGTTGATCGTAATGGGTGTTGAAACGCCGCTCGTGAGCGAGGCGCCACTCGCCATCAACGTGTAGTTCCCCACGGTGCCGAAGATCAAATTGCTGAATGTGGCGACGCCATTGACGGCCGTAACAGTGAGTGTGCTGCCACCGACAAAGCCAGCCGGCCCGCTAGCGAGTGCCAAAGTGATTGAGGCGTTGGAAGCGACAGTGTGGCCGGACGCGTCCTGAATCAGAACCGTCACAGGTCCCAGAGCTTGACCAGCTGTCCCACTGGCCGGGGCACGCGAAACGACGAGCTTGTTTTCCGTGCCGGAATTGATGGTGATCGTCGTTGACGTGCCGCTCGTGAGCGAAGGAGCGCTGGCGACCAGCGTATAGCTCCCCGGTGCATCCAGGATCAAGTTGCCGAATGTGGCGACGCCGTTGACGGCGGCGGCAGTGAGTGTGCTGCCGCTTGCAAAGCCAGCCGGCCCATTGTTGACCGCCAGCGTAATCGAAGCGTTGGATGTGACGGCGTTGCCGCACGCATCCTCAACCATCACTGTCACGCCCGGATCCAGAGCTTGGCCGGCCGTTCCGGTCGCCGGCGCGTCAGAAACGAAGAGCTGACTGGCCGCGCCCGGGGTGACCGTAAAGCTGCCCGTGTTGGCCCGCGTCAAAGTGCCATCGCTGACGCCGAGCGTGTAGCTTCCTGCTGCACCGAGAAAGAGCGAATTGAACGTCGCGACGCCGTTGACCACGGCCACCGAGATGACGCTGCTGCCGACGAAGTTCGCCGGTCCGCCCGAGACGTATGCCGTGACTGTCGAGCCATTGCTCGCGACCACATTGCCGAACGCGTCTTCAACGGCGACGGCCAATCCGGGGCTCAACGCCTGGCCGGCCACGCCCTGCGTGGGCGATTGTGTGATGACCAGCTTGCTCGCGGCGCCCGGGCTGACGGTGATCGTGGCCGTCGTCGCACCCGCAAGCGAACCGTCGCTGACGCTGAGCGTGTAAGTGCCCGCTGTGTTGAAGATCAGGTTGCTGAAGGTCGCCACGCCGTTGACTGCGGCAATAGAAGTCGTGCTGCCGTTGGCAACACCCCCCGGGCCGCTAGCGACGCTCACGGTGACCGTCGACGAATCCGATGTCACCGTGTTGCCGGACGAGTTTTGCACCGCGACCAGAAGGGCAGTACCCAACGCCTGACCGGCCGTGCCCGCCGTGGGCTCCTGGGTAATGGACAGATGAGTGGCGACTGACGCGCCGATCGTGATGCCGCTCGACGTCGCGCCGCTCAATGAACCGTCGCTCACGCTCAGCGTGTACGTTCCGCTCGAGTTGAGCATCAGATTGTTGAATGTGGCCACGCCATTGACGACTGCCACGGAGCTGGTGCTGCCGCTCGCAAATCCGCCGGGCCCGCTTCCCACAGCCACGCTGATCGTGGAAGTATCGTTCGTGATCACGTTCCCGAATTGATCCGTCACAGCCACTTCGAGCGATGGGCTCAACGCCTGACCGGCCGTTTCAGAACTCGGAGTCTGCATGATCGTCAGGCTGTTGGCCGCCGCCGGACTGACGGTGAAGCCGCCCGATGTCGCCCCGGTCAGGGAACCGTCGCTAATGCCGAGCGTGTAAGTGCCCGCGGTATCGAAGATCAAATTGCCGAAACTTGCGACGCCGCCGACCGCAGCTACTGATGCGGTGCTACCGCTGGCGAACCCAGCCGGTCCGCCCGCCACACTTGCAGTGAGCGTCGAGTTGTCCGGGGTGACGACGTTTCCAAACGCGTCTTCGACTGCGACGACGAAAGTGCCCAACGCCTGGCCGGCTACACCGGTCGCCGGGGTCTGGGTGATCGCTAGTTTGCTGGCCGCAGCGGGACTCACGGTGAAGCTGCCCGTCGTCGCAGCCGTGAGACCACCAGCGTTGACGCTTAAAGTGTAGGTGCCCGCTGTGTCAAAAATCAGGTTGCTGAAACTGGCGATACCAGCCGAGGCAGCGACGGACGTCGTGCTGCCGGTCGCAAAACCACTGGGGCCGGTCGTCACGCTCAGCGAAATGGTCGAGGTGTTGGAGGTGACGACGTTTCCAAACGCGTCCTGGACCGAGACCTTGAGCGCGGTTCCCAAAGCCTGGCCGGCCGTGCCGCTCGTCGGCGACTGGGTGATCACCAGTTTGCTCGCTGCGCCGGGCGTGATGGTGAAGCTGCTCGACGTGGCACCCGTCAGTGAGCCATCACTGACGCGCAGCGTGTAGTTGCCAGGCGTGTCGAAGATCAAATTGCTGAATGAGGCGACGCCGCCGGAAGCAGCCACGGACGTGGTGCTGCCGCTCGCGAATCCGCCGGGGCCGCTCGCCACGCTCACGGCGATCGATGACGAGTCGGACGTGACGGTGTTGCCATAGACGTCTTCGGCCACCACCGTCAGCGCCGGTGACAACGCCTGGCCCGCGCTGCCGCTGGCGGGGGTCTGCGTAATCACGAGTTTGCTGGCCGCCGCTGGGCTGACCGTGAAGCTGCCCGAAGTGGCTCCGGTCAGCGAACCGTCGCTGACCCTGAGCGTGTAGGCGCCTGCCGTATCAAAAATCAGGTTGCCGAAGGTACCGACCCCGCTCACCGCAGCGACGGAAGTCACGCTGCCGCTGGCAGCGTATCCCGGTCCCGAGGCGACAGCCGCAGCGATCGTCGAGGTGTTTGAGGTCACGACGTTACCGAAGGCGTCCTCCACCGCGACCTTGAGCGGCGTCGCCAGCGTCTGACCGGCTGTGCTGGTCGCGGGCGTTTGCGTGATCACAAGCTTGTTGGCGGCGCCAGGGCTGATCGTAATCGTGGCTGTGGTCGCGCCAGTCAGCGAACCATCGCTGATAGAGAGCGTGTAACTTCCAGCTGTGTCAAAGATTAAGTTGCTGAAATTGGCCACGCCATTGACTGCGGCCACGGAGGTCGTGCTTCCGCTCGCGAACGAGCCGGGTCCGCTGGCGACAGCAACAGTCACAGTTGAGGTATTCGACGTCACGACGTTGCCGGACGAATCCTCGATGGAAACGTTGAGGACCGGACTCAAAGCCTGCCCGGCGGTTCCAGTCGTTGGCGCCTGCGTGATCGCCAATTTGCTCGACGAAGAGGCGCTGACGACGATGTTGCCAGACGTGGCCCCAGTCAGGGAACCATCGCTGACTTTCAGGGTATAAGTTGCGGAAACACTCAGGATCAGATTGCTGAAAGTGGCGATGCCGTTCACGGCAGCGACCGACGTGGTGCTGCCGCCGGCGAATCCGCCAGGTCCACTCGCGACGGCGACCGTGATCGTCGACGTATTGCTCGCTACGACGTTGCCGAACTGATCTTTCACGGCCACTTGCACAGACGGGCTCAAAGCCGCGTTGGCAGTCCCGATTGTGGGAATCTGCATGAAGGACAAAACGCTGGCGGCGGCCGGGCTCACCGTGAAGCTGCCGGAAGTGGCGCCGGTGAGCGAACCATCGCTGACGCTGAGCGTGTAGTTGCCCGCCGTGTCGAAGATCAAATTGCTCAAGGTCGCCACGCCGCTCGCGGCGGCCACAGAGGTCGTGCTGCCGCTGGCGAATCCGCCAGGACCGCTGGCCACGCTGACCACCAGTGTTGAGCCGTTTGATGTGACGGTATTGCCGATCGCATCCTGCACTGCGATCTTGAGAGCGGTTCCCAGCGCCTGGCCGGCCGTGCCGCTCGCCGGCGTTTGCGTGATCGCCAGCTTGCTGGCCGCGCCCGGATTGATCGTGAAGCTGCCCGAGCTCGCACCTGCCAGCGAACCATCGCTGACGCTCAGCGTGTAGCTGCCCGTCGTGTTGAAGATCAGGTTCGTGAAGGTAGCCACGCCATTCGTTGCAGCGACGGACGTCGTGCTGCCGCTTGCGAATCCGCCAGGACCGCTCGCCACGCCGACGGAGACTGTGGACGTGTTCGATGTTACGACGTTCCCGAACGCGTCTTCGACCGCAACGGTGAGGGCGGTTCCCAGTGCCTGGCCCGCCGTGCCAGCCGTAGGCGCCTGGCTGATCGACAGCTTGGTCGCAGCTCCCGGCGAGACCGCGATCGCGCCCGAGGTGGCGCCTGATAGGGATCCGTCAATGGCCGCGAGTGTGTGACCGCCCGCAGTATTGATGATCAAATTGTTGAAGGTCGCCACGCCGTTGACAGCCTGCGCAGTCGCTGTCGTGCCGCCGGTTGAGAAGAGCCCGCTATTAAGCGTCAGCGTGACGGTCGAACTGTCGCTCGTCACGACGTCGCCGAACTGATCTTCCACCGCGACGCTCACCGAGGGACTCAGCGCCTGGCCGGCGGTCGCTGTCGACGGCGTCGACAGAAACACGAGCTTGCTGGCTTGGGCGGGCTGGACGACGAGCGTGAAACTCTGGCTGGCCTGTTGGCCGACTCCGTTGGACGCGGTCAGCGTCAGGTGATAAGTCCCCGGGGTTCCGCCCGTGGGCGTACCGCTCAGCGTGCCGGTGGCAGCAGTAAAGCTGACGCCCGCGGGCAGTGCTCCCGATTCGCCAAACGTCGCGCCGGGGAAGCCGCTCGCCGTTAACGTAAAGCTGCCCGCGCTACCGACCGTGAATGTGGCCGAATTCGCGCTGGTGATCGTGGGGGCTTGATCGATCGTGAGGGCGAAACTCTGGCTCGCCTGCTGTCCGACACCATTGGAGGCAGTGAAAGTCACGGCGTAAGTGCCGCCGGTCCCCGCTCCCGGCGTGCCGCTCAGTACGCCCGTCGACGTGTTGAAGGTGAGCCCCGCGGGCAACGTCCCCGATTCACCGAATGTGGGCGCAGGAAATCCGGTCCCGATCAGGCTAAAGCTGCCGGCAGTCCCGACTGTAAATGTGGTCGAACTCGCGCTCGTGATCGCAGGGGCCTGTTTAACCGTGATGGTGAAGCTCTGACTCGCCTGCGTACCCACACCGTTCGACGCGGTGAAAGTCACCGTGTAACTGCCGCCTGTTCCTGCTCCGGGGGTGCCACTCAGGACGCCGGTCGAGGTATTGAATGTGATCCCGCTGGGCAAAGTCCCCGTTAAGCCAAACGTGGGTGCCGGGAAACCAGTGTCGGTGACGGTAAAGCTGCCAGCGGATCCGACCGTAAACGTTGCTGAATTCGCGCTGGTGATTGCGGGAGCCTGGTCGATCGTCAGCGTGAAAGTCTGCGTCGCCGGCGAGCCGACTCCATTGCTGGCCGTGATGGTCAGGCTATACGTCCCGCCCGTGCCGGCTACCGGTGTCCCACTCAGCACACCCGTCGCGGTGTTGAACGTGAGACCGGACGGCAACGTCCCTGACTCGCCAAATGTGGGAGCTGGAGATCCTGTCGCGGTGACGGTGAAGGTTCCGGCCGTTCCCGCTGTGAATGTCGTGTGGTTCGCGCTGGTGATCGACGGCGCCTGGCTGCTCGACGCGCTGACTGTGATCGCAATCGCGGAGCTTGCTGCGAGATTGCCGCCCCCAACGGTGTCCTTGTATGCCATTACAAGCGAATCGGAGCCGGTGTAACCGCTTGTGGGCGCGTAGACGAGGCCGTTGAGAGCGCTATTGAGCTGCGCCAAGGTCCCTGCGATCGTCAGCGACGCCGAACCATTCGCGCCGGCGGTGACAGTCACACCAGAGCCCGAGGCCAATGTGAGAACGCCATGCGAAACGCTCAGCGTCAGTTGCTCTTGGCTTGTGCCGGCAAAACCGTCGTTGATGCTGATCGGATTGCCGTTTGACGCAGAGAACGTCAGCGAATTGTTTTGGTTGTCGCTGGCCGTCAACGTGGCGGCGATTCCCGGATAACGCGACACAATATCCGGCACAAGCAGGTTGGCAATCGGCGTCCCGATCCCCGTTGCCAGATCGTAGCCAGTCGTCGCGGGGTTCCCATCATTGCCGGTCGTGATGTCATGGAAGTCTGAGCTCGGGAGGTTGTAAAGAATCGGCAGCGTCTGGCTTGGTCCATCCAGCGGGCCTTCTCCATTCAGAGCAAGCCCTTGGTCGGCGATGGCGACCAATCCGGCCCACATCGGACAGGCCAGGCTTGTCCCCGCGACAGTTTGCCAGCCGCTGTTGTACGAGTCCAAGATCGGCACGCCCGTCCCGGCATCGATCGAGACGTCGGGCGCCGTGCGATGCGTGGAACTCGTTCCGTTCACCTTCCCGGTCTGGTAAGCGGGCTGGGACTCGTATTGGCTGATGCCGCCGCCCCCCCCGGTCCAGGCGCTTTCTGAGCCATAGGATCCATCGCTATTGATATTGATGGTCGTGCCGCCGACCGCCACGACGTTGCTCGAGAACGCCGGATACTCGGCGGGCGCGCCGCTGTCGCCGGTGCTGGCCAGGAACGTGACGCCCGCATGACCCGAGGGCGTCGCGAAATCTGAGTCATAAAGCGACTCGTACGAAAATTCTGCCCCACCCCAGCTCATCGAGACCACCGACACTCCCGCAGTCGCGGCGGCTGTTTGCGCTCCGGTATAGAGGTCAAGCGTGCTCGATGAACTGGCCTCAAACAGAATGATGTTGGCCTGGGGTGCGATGACGTGCGCCCATTCGACGTCCAGCGATTCCTCGAGCGCCCAGTTGTCTCCGACGTCGTTCGCCGGCAGACTCGTCCCACCGTTTTCGTTCAGCACCTTGAGAGTCGGCCCGCCGCTGCCGTTGAACTGCGGCAGATTGTAGGTCTGACTGAAAGTGTTTGCGTCGGCGATGATGTTCGGATCGTTGAACGCGTCGACGACGGCGACCGTTTGGCCGGCGCCAGTCCCAGCAACCGAGCCGAACGAAATCAGGTTCACTCCGTAGGCCGTCTGCATTTCGGACGGCGTGATTCCGGCGACGTCCGGATTGATGCCTGGCGTCGCGACGCTCGCGTTACTCCCGCTAGCATGGCCGCCCACGACAATCACGGTCGGAGAGACTGTTAGTTTTGACAAGGCCAGCGCGGGGGATGCGCTCAGCAGCTGCCGCGATTCGAGGATTTCGATCAGCCCCGGAACGTGCGAGAACCTCGCGGCCTTGCTGCGCCGTCTAGCGACTGGTGCTTTGCGACGCCTCATTCCCGACCCCCCCGGTCAACGGGACGCCATTAATCGGTCGTCGTCTCGTCCACGCGCATTGCGAATTCCGGATCGCGCCTTCACCCGGAGCCGACCGGAAAGCCACATTGCAAGGCTAGGTCGACTTGGACGGCCAAAAGGGACGTGTGTGCGGGAATTTGGGCGGTCGTGTCAAACTTGACGGGATGTAGCGAATACGCGCAGAGGAATGCTGCCATAAATCAACAAACCATCGCGCCGACGGTGGGCTCCGCGAGAGTGTGATGGCTGTGGGCCCGTGGGCTTCTGTTTTCGACGAGGAAAGCGACGCCAATCGGGCGGGGCAGACTGGCTCCCATTCCGTTCCCGAAATGGCGGTCCGCTGCCTGCAAATGAAGCGGGCACGCCTGGCAGACTGGTCCACCTCGAGCGCCACGCGAGGTCAAAGGCTGCTGCTGAGGAGCGCTTCCGACCGCCAGCGGAACCCGCTTCGGTTAGCAACTCAACGCACGCTCCGTTCAGCAGACAGCTGCTCTCCAGCATTTTCGAGACGGGCTGGCACGATCCTCAGCCCCGTCGTAACGCGGCGACGTTCAGCTCATCCGGACGACCTGTAGACCTCGATCCACCGTTCGGCCGACCAGGGATCTTGGACATCACCACACTTGGAGAGCCACGGGAAGCGAGCGCTGAGTTTCTCGATCTCGACTGGAAAATTGAACAGGACGCGCATCTCTCGCGGGTGACGTGTCAGCGATTCATCCAGCTTGGCAAAGACCCCCGTCATCACGTCGCCGCGAAATGGATTGAAGAAGTAAATCACTGTAACGTCGTCGGGGACGTGGTACTGCGTGGCCTCACTGGTGACAAACTCGAAGTCCTGGCAGATTAACCGCGGTTTGTACCGATTGATCATGGTGGCGGCTCTGGTATTCAACTCCTGGGAGACTTCGACCCCGATGATTTTCCGAAATGGCAACGTCCCGGCCATGAGCATCGCCGCGCCAAGCCCTGAACCGTAGTCGATAAAGACGTCGCTCCGACTCGGTTTCACAAATCGGTACATTGCCGAGCGAAACGCCGCGAACATAAACGGAGAAGTCGCCTGATGGTCGCCGCAGTCGGGATTCTCCAGGCCGAGTTCCTGCCGGGACACAATTTCGGACGCGTCGGCAAGTGCCCGCGAGATCCCAAAGCGTCGGAGCTGGGACGCATTCCTCAATCGATAGGCACCGTAGCGGACCGACGACAGAAGCCCGCCCGTGCGAATGCGCATCGCCACGTTCTTCAAGAATGATGGCACCCGCGATTTCCTCTCTCGATCAAGCTCAGAATTCCGGAAGTGGATTCGAGATCGAATCGGTTTGTGTTTTGTGCATCGTACATTTGGGCGGCCTGTTTTTTCTGCCTTACGACCTGGTACGAGTGGTTGCAAACAAGCACGGCGAAGACTCAGACCGTAACAGCGCCATGCAGGCCTCGGGAACGCGTCACCGCGGACCACATCGATGCGGGCGCAAAGCCAGAGTCACCGCACCCATGGCGCTCACGCAGCGTCTGCGGGCCGGGAGATCGGCAGCGATCGTCAGCCGACTGACCGGCCAATGTCCAGGCTTGGGGAGCGAAAAAACCGCGGTTTTGAAGCAAGACCGGGAGCCCGCAAAATTTAACAGACTTTCCGATCTTATTGAGTTGACATTGGGACCGCTTCACGGACATATTGGTGAAACTCCAATCCGAGCGGAGAGCAGACCACGCGCCGACCGGCAGGGCCTTGGAGGAAGTGCCAGATCCCACGGGGGGTTTCCTGAAACACATTTAGGAAAACGCAACCAATGAGCTGCCACGTGCCATTTCGATGTTCTCGAGGACGCTTGGTTGTCCTGAGTGCCCTGCTGCTTGCCGCGGTTGCCTCAGAGGCCCGCGCCGACCTCATCATCACCCCGCACTTTGACGGCACCGTCCCGGTGGCGGCTCAAACGGCCTTCGACTACGCCATTAGCGAGTTTGAAAGCCGCTTCCATAACAACATGGTCGTCAACGTCGACGTCGGATTCGGCAACACGGGACTCGGCCAGAGCAGTGCGAGTGCCGTGGGCTTTTTTACGTATGCTCAAATCAAGGCCGCGCTGATTGCCGAAGCCTTGGCCAACCCGTCGGACAGTATCAAACAAACGGTGGTGGCCAACTTGCCGGCCAGCAATCCGGCGCCAACCAATAATTATGCGATGTCAACGGCGGAGGCGAAAGCGCTCGGATTTGCCGTCAACGTGGCTTCCGACGGGAGCATCCTCTTCTCCAATGCTGTCACCTACACCTATGACCCGAATCATCGGAACGTGGCCGGGGAGTTTGACTTCATCGGCGTCGCCGAGCACGAAATCTCCGAGATATTGGGGCGAATTCCGGGGCTCGGCTTTGATTTCGGCAGTGGGATCTACGCTCCGAATGACCTGTTTCGATTCACGGCACCCGGGGTTCGAAGCTTCGCCCAAAATGTCCCGAATTCTCCGGGCGTGTACCTTTCGGTCGATAATGGGAACACGAACCTGGTGAACTTCTGGTCGCAGAGCACCGATAACGATGACTACCGAGGAGACAATCCGACCGACCCTTTTAACCAATTCACCGGCCCGGGGCAGGCGCATGCGTTAACCTCTGCCGACATCGCGAATATGGATGCCCTCGGCTACAACTTCGTCTCAACGCCCGAGCCGGCCTCTCTGACGCTATTGGGTACCGGACTCCTGGCGCTCGGCGGAGTGTACGTACGAACGCGAAAACGCACACCCGCCAAGTAGTCCGCGCATTCGTCGCTCCCCAGTCGAGTGGTGCTCGGCTTCGGCGCTGTGGTCGGAATTCCAAGACTGCGCCGACGACTGCCGCGGAAACGTAGCGGACCGGCCCGAATTACTACCTCTCGGCACCGGGGATGACGGACCGCACCGCTGTGATCGCAGACCGTCCCAAACATCCCAGCGCGGAACTGCCGCGGTCGACGGTCCACTTGACGCTCGCCGCAGTTCCCCGGGCCGCAGTCAACAGCGCGGGAGTCCAGATAAAGCGCTTTACGGGCGCCCGCTCGAACCGCGTCATGGCGATCGTACACGCGAGCAACTTGCGGCCGTCGCCCGACGTGAACTCATCGACCGACCAGATCTCGGCATCGAACGTGGTCTGTCCGGAGTCGAGCAACGGCGCAATCTCGGCGGCAGCTGCGGCCGACAAATGACCGATCTGCTGGTCCCCTGGGACGAAAAGCTCGACGCCAGTCGGATCGCGAGACCCTTGGGGCGCTCTCCGCAGGATGACGCGCATCGATTTCCGGCAGCCGCGTAGGATCTGCTGCCGATCCGATCTATCGTCGTTGCCGAATTCGACACCTGCGACCTTCACCATCAGCAATTCGGGGACACGGCGCCATTCGAGAGTGGTTCGGCAGAATCGGTCCAGCATCGGTGGCCCACGACGCGAACGAGATCCGACAACCAGAACCCAGGATGCTCAGTCGGTAAGACGTCTAAGAAACTACCGACCGGCAGATGTCAGCGGTATTGGTAGATTCACTTGGTCGCTGCCACGGTCACGGCCGCAACGACGACAAATCGACTCGATGATTATTCATCGGAAACGCTGTCCACCCGTTACAGTAGTGTTCAAAAAGTGGCCATGTCAACGAGAAATGCGCCGCAGGATCGATGGCAACAAAAACGTCCGTTAATCCTCGCGACGGCTCTGACCAATCCAAGGAGGCCGCTCTATAGTCACGTCGCTGACGTCACTACGCCGCGCTGCCGGCCGAACAAAGTAAAAGTCCCCACCGTCACAATTGCCGAAGCCAGCAGCGAGAGGGGAGTGCGTTCTGATTGAGGGCACGGATTTCGAGATGCCTGTTTCTTTTGAGACGCGCTAATGGCTCACTCTGCACGATTCGATGCCGCTCGAATCTGCTCACTCAGCTTCATTCCTTTCTTTCCCACGTTCGACGGTCACCGCCTCGCCGAGATGGCGAACGAATCCTGATTAAAATCGTGTGTGGCGGCTCGATTTCTCACTTTGTCGAGAGCTCGCGAGCCCGGACGCCGAAATGCGTTGCCACAGGGCGCCAGCGACCCATGAGAACTCCGGGTCGAGCGCCTTGTGCTTTGTCACCGATCGCCATACTCGTGGAATTGCCCCCATCGAGCAGCATTCCGTCCACGGCGCCTAACTTGGCCAGTTTGTCGAGGGCTCGCCATGGCGACGCGTTCTCGAAAACCGCCAGAAACAGCAGCCGTTTTTCACGATCGAAGCCCACGGCGGTGCGTGCATCGATCGGTTCCCGCGGGGTATCCGGGAAAATCTTTCCATCGCTCAGCAAGACCGTCCCCCGGCCGCCCAGTCCCCAGCGGGATCGTCGCAGCACAGATTCGTTGGGCGGCCTGGATGTTTCGAGGCGTGGAGCGAGATGGTCATCGAAGCAGAGCAAGTAGGTGTACTCGGGAACATGGCTCACAACGTAATTGGCGATTGTGGCGTCACTTGAACGGGCGAAATCCCC
>DASZIA010000616.1:0-4965 GCA_035949535.1 Planctomycetaceae bacterium
GTCGTCGGAGGCGCCGGCTGGCGTCGCCACGACGACGACCCCTCGATCATCGAGGCGGTGGCGAAATCGCTGGAAGCCGGAACCGGGATTCTTCCCCTCATGAAGGCGCTCAATCCTCCGGGGCGTCCCATGCCCACCGACGAACAGCTCAAGGCGCGCAACCAGCTCCTCATGGCCGCCAACGATCCCAAGGCGCTGGCCGCCTGCATTCGCGGAATGCTGAACCTCGAAATCACGAAGCAGCAGCTCGAGCAGAACAAAGTCCCTGTGCTCGCAATCATCGGCGAGAAAGATCCATTGAAAGTCGGCGTCGACAACATGACGGGCGTCATGGCCAACTTGAAGGTTGTCGTGGTTGCGAAGGGCGATCACATGAGCACGTTCCAGAGCCCCAAGTTCACGGGAGCCGTGAACGAATTCCTGACCGCCCACTCGCGACATCCGGCCACCGTCTCGGTCGGAAAGTGAAATCCTGATCGTTCTCGTCGGGAGGGCGAGGCTCCCGCCGAGCCGCCGCGATTGTCGGGGCCGGCTCAACAGGAGCTTCCGCCCTCCCATTCACGTGACTCTGCACCGAACGGGGCCGAACATGCCATCCGCAGCAGAACGAGCCCTTGCGCGGCTGACCGAGTTGAAAGGCAAGGAGAGCCCCCCCGGAGCCTGGCATACCGTCACGCAGGAACAGATCGACGCTTTCGCGCGGACCACGCTCGACGACCAGTTCATTCACACCGACCCCGCACGCGCGGCTCTCGAATCGCCTTTCGGCACGACGATCGCGCATGGCTTTCTGACGCTGTCGCTCGCGTCACACCTCGTCACTAGCATTCCACGGCCGAGCCCCGATCCTTACGAGGGGCGGAAAGTGGGCATCAACTATGGGCTGGAGCGAGTCCGTTTTCCGACGCCGGTCCGTGTCAACTCCCGCATCCGGGCACGCCACAGCCTGGCCGCCGTCGAACAAAAAGATGAACGAACTCTGCAAATGACTCACCACATCACGATCGAAATCGAAGGCGAAACGAAACCCGCCTGCGTCGCCGATTATGTGACCCGCGCAATCTTCGCGTCCTAAAGTCACGCTCGGCGCCCGCCTCTCAGGAGCCCTGCCTCATGCGCCGCATCCCATTTCTGCTAACGGCCGTCGTCTGCTACGTTCTGGGAGTCTTATGTGCTTCAGCGACGCGATCGGGAAGCGGAGCAGATGCGGGCGCCTCGGCCATTGCGCGGGGCGGCGAATCAGCACCCTTAACTACATCTCGAGGAGTTCATCTGGCTATGAATGCGGTCGCCGCCCCTGAGAAGCCCAAGCCCGACGCGAATGACGGCAAGCTGCGCGTGATCTGCTTCGGAGCGCACCCCGACGACTGCGAGATCAAGGCCGGCGGGGCAGCCGCACGTTGGGCGGCGGCCGGCCATCACGTGAAGTTCGTTTCGCTCACCAACGGTGACATCGGCCATTGGCGCGAGGCGGGAGGGCCACTCGCCCGGCGGCGGAACGCGGAGGTCCAGCACGCAGCCGATCTCTTGGGCATCACCACCGAAGTGCTCGACAATCACGACGGCGAATTGTTGCCGACGTTGGAAAACCGGCGGACGGTCACACGGCTGATCCGGGACTGGCGGGCCGACATCGTGATGGGACCGCGGACCAACGATTACCATCCCGACCACCGCTACACGGGGATCCTGGTGCAGGACGCCGCCTATATGGTGGCCGTGCCGTTCTTCTGCCCCGACACGCCACCACTGGCGCAAAATCCCGTCTTCCTGTATTACTCGGACCACTTTCAAAAGCCCTATCCGTTCCAGGCGGATGTGGTCGTCGGCATCGACGCCGTGATCGAGCAGAAGCTCGACGCACTGGTCGGGATGGAGTCGCAATTCGTGGAAGGGGGCGTCTCCGGATCGCCCGAGCTGATTGCCGGGGGAGAGCCGAAACTCGAAGAGCGGCGGAAGATCGTCCGCGAGTCTTTCCGCAAACGCGACCGGGGACTCGCGGACAAGTATCGCGAGCAGCTGTCGGCCTGGTACGGCAAGGAAGCGGCCGGCAAGATCCAATATGCCGAAGCCTTTGAGGTCTGTGAATACGGCCGCCAGCCGAGCAAGGACGATCTGCGAAAGCTGTTTCCGTTCTTTGGCGGGAAGTAATCGCTCGAGCCCCGAGAACTGGTTGGCGTTCTAAGCCGAGGCCAGCTCGACATCCGGCTCGCGTTCGCTTCGAGGCGGTGATCCGCCGCGTACGAAGATCACGACGGCCTCGACGGCCATCAGCGCGGCCAGCGCCAACAGTACCATCGCAATGCTCGCCACCAGGCTGCCGAAGTCGTGGCCGATGATCTGTACAAGGGCCCACGTGCTCATCACGTACATGAAGACGGTGGGAATGCCGGTGACGAACCAGACCCAGCGGACGCCGCGCGTTCGCCACAGCCAAACGGTCACGCCTAAGAGCGTCAGCGCGGCCAAGAGCTGGTTGCTCGCGCCGAACAGCGACCAGAACGTCTCCCATACGGGAATGACCTTGCCCGTGCCGGGATCGACGTGCGTCTGCATCAAGAAGTAAACGGGAACGGCGGCGGTTAGAAGCGTGCTGATCCAGCGGCCTTTGGCGTCGTGCCAGCCGGTCAGCTCCTGAATGATAAAGCGGCCCAGTCGCGTGCAGACGTCGAGCGTGTCGTACACAAACGTCGTGAACGCCATCATGGCAAACGCGACGCCGACGGTCCCGGGAATGCCGATGACTTCGAGAAACCGACCGATCCCTTGGGCGTAAATGTAGTTCGCTTTTTCGTCGGTGATGCCGGACGTCGGCGGGAGGATCATCACGCAGCACAGCGCGACGACGGCGACCATCGCCTCCAACAGCATGGCTCCGTAGCCGATGATCCGCGCGTCGGTCTCGCGGCGAAGCTGCTTCGACGTCGTTCCCGAGGCGATCATCGAGTGAAAGCCGGAACAGGCTCCGCAGGCAATGGTGATGAACAGCACGGGAAACAGCGTCTGCCCCTTGGGAGTGGTCCAGCCCCGAAACGCGGGGAACTCGACCGCTTTGCCCCCCAAGATCACGCCCGCCGCGCCGGCAGCGAGGGCCGCGTAGAGAAAATAGCCTCCCAAATGCCCGCGCGGCTGCAAGAGGATCCAAACGGGAACGATCGACGCGATGAAGCAGTAAATGAGCAGCGCGACGTCCCAGGTCTTGAGCGCGGCAACCTCAGCCTGCGGCCCGCTCCATGTCGGATTCCAGCTCAAAAGCAGCCCCTCAACGTCGAAAGGGATCTTCTGCCCCAGCCAGATCGCGACCCCGACCAGCGGCAGAAAGATCACGGTCGCGGTGCCCATGCGCAGCTTGGTGTAGCGCATCAGCAGTCCCATGATGACCGGCAGGGCCAGATACAACAGCGACGACGTGGCGATTCCCCCGCCCGTGACGACCTGACCATTCTCGAGCTTGGCGCTGCCGATGAACGACGAGGCCGTGATGTCGGTGAAGGCCACGATGATGTAGACCAGGGCGAGCCAAACGAACGACAAAAAGAGCAAATAGCTGCGTCGGCTCATGTGATCGCGGACAACTTCAGCGATCGACCGGGCCTTATGGCGGATCGAGGCGACCAGCGTGAAGTAGTCGTGGACGCCTCCCACGAACACCGATCCGACCAGGATCCAGCACAACGCGGGAACCCAGCCGAACATCACGCCGGCCAGAATCGGGCCCACGATCGGTCCGGCAGCCGCGATCGCGGAG
The DNA here is from genome assembly GCA_035949535.1 of Planctomycetaceae bacterium. Lineage (GTDB taxonomy): Bacteria > Planctomycetota > Planctomycetia > Planctomycetales > Planctomycetaceae > DASPSM01. Next base: position 3,749 of record DASZIA010000616.1, read on the forward strand.
AAATGCTGGCTGAGAAGGGCGCTGGGCTCCAAGGGGGAGTAGTCGAGGTCGTCCCGCAGCTCGTAAGCAGGCGTCCGCCGGTTCGGATCCAGCTCTAATAGTCGCCCCAGAACGCGCCCGTAGATCACGTACGCGGCCAAAAGGACCAGGGCCGAAACCGTCACCACCGCCAGGAGGCTCATGGGCGTACTTGTTCCCGAAAGTCCTGAATTCCTGCCCCCGATGGAAGTATCCCAGCCGATCGCAAACCGGGCAACGCCAGTCCAAAGCCCTTGTCCGCCGAAGAAATTCAAAAAACAGTAGTTTGCGATTTGGGAGTATCGACTCGTAGAATCGATGGTGGCTGGGTTTGGGCTCCCCGGGGCGGCCGCGATCCCGAGCGGTTGAGCGCGGTTTTCCTCTGTTAAATGCGATCGATGGGTAACGTGTCACGGGACCAGTGCGTGCGATTGGATCGGTGCGCGCCGAGGGGGTTCTGCCGCGGCCCCTTCCTGTCCGTCGCGTGCCTCCTGGCTTTGGCCGCGTCGAGCGCGGTCTGTCAGGCTCGCGAGATCACGATTTACCGTGACGAGTTCGGCACACCGTACATCTACGCGACGACTGCCGAGGATGCCTGCTACGGATTGGGATACGCCCAAGCCGAGGACCGCCTCGAAGAACTGTTCAAGCAGTATCGGCGCGCCACCGGGACGATGTCGGAAGTCTTCGGTCCGGGAGACCAAAACCTGCAGAACGACTATCGTCAGCGGCTGTGGCGGCACGCGGAGATCGGGCGGCAAAAATATCCGGAGTTGAGCGCAAAGACCCGCGCCACAATCGAAGCCTTTCTCGACGGCGTACGGAAATACATGGCCGAGCATCCGGATAAAGTTCCGGCCTGGGCGCCAAAGCTCGAGCCGTGGATGTGTGTGGCCCTAAGCCGGTACATTATCTGGGGTTGGCCCGAGGGAGAAGCGGGCGGCGACCTGAAGCGCGGCGGCATCGAGCCCGATCCCATCGAATACCACGGTTCCAATGAATGGCTGGTCGCGACATCCCGCACGAAGGCCAAAGCGCCCATCGCGCTCATCGACCCGCATCTCGGTTGGTACGGACCCTTCCGCTTCTATGAGGCCCGCTTATACGGCGGCGAGATCGAATTCTCCGGGATGGCGATCGTCGGTCTGCCCGTCCCCCCACTCGGGCACAGCAGGTATTGCTCGATCGCGATGACCACC
>DASZIA010000617.1:0-9377 GCA_035949535.1 Planctomycetaceae bacterium
GAACGGGCGGCGTACGAAGGCCGACGTTCGAGAGCCTAGAGAAGAGTAGGGTGTGACCAGCTCGCGAAGCGAGCGCAGGCACACCATTGCGACAGAACGGTGTGCCGGCGGCCGCCTTGCGGCCTAGTCACACCCTACGACAGCTTTATCTATGCCCGCCATCATCGACGACACTTACGCCGAGGCGTTCCGCAGTATCTACGTCGAATTCCTGATCACTGCGCGCGATCGTCGCTGGGTCCGGCACGCGGTCGACGCGGCAACTGGCAACGCTTCGAGCACCATTTTGTGCGACTGCGAAGCCGGGCTCGATCGATACGTGGGCCCGGGCAGCGGAGGCGATGAATCGTTCGCGACGCCGGACGGCCGGCCCGGGGCGATCGTGCAGTTGCACGTGCCGCGGTTTCGCAAAGACCGTGTCCCTGCGCTCGAAAAATCGGCACTCGTGCGCATCAGCCAGAATGTGCTCACCTGCCCGACGGCCTCGTGCTTCAATCTCATCGACTCTCCCAACTATTTCCGCATGGGCAAGAAGATTGCGTTCTTCGGCGACGGATTTCAGAAACGAATCGAGCGGTTTGACCGCAAGATGTGGTGGATTCCGACGCTCGGCGGCGAATTCATCCTCGACCGGCGGCTCGGTTATGCCGACGGCCTGATGGGCGGCAACCTCTGGTATTTCGGCGAGAGCGAAGACACCGCTTTGAACGCCGCCGAGGCGGGCGTGGCGGCCGTTGAGAAGTGCCCCGGCGTGATCATGCCGTTCCCGGGAGGCATCGCGGGCAGCGGGTCAAAGGCGGGCAGCAATTACAAATTCATGTTCGCTAGCACCTACGAGAAATTCTGTCCGCTACTTGCCGATGATCCCAAAGCGAATTCGGCCTTGCCGAAAGGCATCCGCTCGGTGCAGGAAATCATCATCAACGGCCGCGACCTAGGCGCGATCATTCGCGCGACGCAAGCGGCCATCGGCGCGTCGGTGAACACGCCCGGCCTGCTCAGAATTTCGGCCGGCAACTACGGTGGCCGACTCGGCAAGAGCTTTATTTATCTGCACCCCGAGAAGCAGCCCGCCCCCGCTTCTTGAACGGCATCACCTGGGGCTTGCTCCCGTCCGAAACGGTCTTTTCGTCGTCGCGGCTCGATGTTTGTAGGACATCAGAGTCAGGCCGCTGCCGGGATTGGACGCGAACTCGGCGGGCCTCGGCTTGCCGGGGGCCGAGCGGCAGATTGTCAGCACACCGTCTTCGATCTTGTAGATGCCCAGCGCGGTTGCGCCCTTTCCTTCGCCCTCCGAAAATGTGATGTCAATCGTCGCGGGGGTTGCAGTCGGGTCGATCTTGGTCGTGCTGGCGAGGAAAACTTTGCCGTCGTTGAGCGCGGTCGTCTTGCCCTCCGCGTCGAATGCAAGTTGAATCTTTTTCATCTCGTCGTCGGAGGCCTTCTTGCCGTCGAGGGCATAGGAGACCGACTGCCAGGTCCCGGTCAGCTCTCGCCGGCCGGCCGCGATCAGTGTGTCCTTGACGTCTTCGTGCTCTCGCTTAAAGACCTCGAATAGACGGCGGTCGCCCGGCTTGCTCTCGACTGCCGTCGGGCGTTCGTTGCCCCCCAGGGGCATGCAAATTGTTAGGGTATCGCCGGAGAGTTCGTAGGCCGCAAGCACGCTCAGGCCTTTGAGGCGACCGTTGCCGATTGTGATGTCATAGTGTTTGGGTGAGTGCGCCGCATCGACCTTGATGGTCCCGTGCGTGATCCGCGGTCCCTGGACGACGGCATAGCGGCCGTCTTTCTGGATGATCATCCGATCGGCCTCGCGCCCGGCCTGCTGCTCCTTGCCGTCAACCTTCACCTGGACGAAGCTCCAGACGCCCTCGAGACGCGCAAGCTCGTCCTTCGTGGGGTTTTCATCGGCCCCCGCTGCAACGCCGCTCAAGGAGAGTGATAGAACGAGGCTTACTGCCGCGGCGATTTCCCTCGATGAGGACTTTTGCATGCGACTCCAACTTTCCAAGAAGCAACTCGAGGTGACGATTTAGGTCTTCGACGATGGTATCCTCGCTCACATGTGGAAGCTACAACGCTATCGACGGCAAGCTCGGTGGTCGACAGAGAGTGTCCTGGGCAGCGAAGGGCAGGGTCGCTACGCTGGCAATTTCGGGTTCGCATTTGATCGCAACTGTTCGCGCGGTCAATGCTGGAAGCATCGGGGTCGTCGAGAGTTCTCGCCAGCATGTCGAACAGATCACTTTCCGATTCGCGGATTCCCGTCCGAACGATTCTGTCAGCCTTGGCGGTTGCGATCATCATCGCGGCAGCTCCAGCGTTCGCACGTGACGACGCCGATCTCTTGATTGCTCGCACACCGCCGCACACTCCGCAAGAAGAACAGCGGATGTTTCATTTGCCGCCGGGGTTTCGCATCGAGCTGGTGGCCAGCGAGCCGGACATTGTGAAGCCGATCAATATGAAGTTTGACTCGGCCGGCCGGCTGTACGTCACGCAATCGTACGAATATCCGTTTCCGCATCCCGAGGGAGTCGCAGGCCGCGACACGATTCGGCGAATCGTCGACACCAACGGCAACGGCGTCCCCGACAAGGTCTCGGTGTTTGTCGGCGGTCTGTCGATTCCGATCGGCGTGACGCCGATTCCCGGCGGAGTGTTGGGCTATTCGATTCCGAATTTGTATCGCTTTTCCGACAAGAACGGCGACGGAATTGCCGAGGCCCGTGACATCGCGTACAGCGGCTTCGGACATCGCGACACCCACGGCATGGTGAACGGCCTTAATTACTGGCTCGACGGCTGGGTCTACTGCTGCCACGGCTATTCGAACACCTCGACCATCAAAGGTACGGATGGGTCGACCATCACCATGACGTCGGGCAACACGTTTCGGGTGCGGATCGACGGTTCGCACGTCGATCAGTTTTCGTTCGGGCAGGTCAATCCGTTCGGGATGACGTTCGATCCCCGCGGCGACATGTTCACGGCTGATTGTCACAGCCGGCCCGGGATGCTCGTGCTCCGCGGCGGCTGTTACCAGAGTTTCGGCAGGCCACACGACGGACTGGGCTTCGCACCCGAGATCATGACGCACGAGCACGGCTCGACCGGAATCGCCGGCATCGTCTACTACACGGGCGGCCCGTTCCCCGCCGGGTATCGCGACACGATCTTTCTTGGCAATCCGGTCACCGGCATCATCAATCACGACCGAATCACGACGCACGGATCGACACACTTCGGCGTCGAGCTGCCCGATTTTCTGACGTGCGACGACCTCTGGTTCCGGCCGGTCGACTTGCAACTGGCAACCGACGGCTCGATCTACGTGGCCGACTTCTATAACTGTATCATCGGCCACTACGAAGTGCCGCTGACGCATCCGCTGCGCGACAAAACGCGGGGCCGCATCTGGCGCATTTCGTACGTCGGCAAGGATCGAGCTGCCGCGGCGCCGAAAATGGTTGACCTGTCACGAGCGCCGCTGGATTCGCTGATCGCCGCGCTCTCGAGCGAAAATCTGCCGACGCGGACTTTCGCCACGCACGAACTGGTCGACCGCATCGGCAAGCCGGCGATTCCCGCCGTCCGGCAGGTGATCGAGACATCGAAGAGTCCCGAAGCACGAGCACACGCAATCTGGGTGCTGCTGAGGCTCGGCGCATTTGACGACATCATGTGGCATGCGGCCAGCGACTCGGAGCCGCTTGTCCGCATCCATGCACTCAAGGCAATTGGAGAACTGACGCATTGGAAACCAGATCACTGGGGAAGCGTGAGCCGATCACTGGATGATGGCGATCCGTTTGTCCGGCGGACTGCTGCCGAAGTCCTGGGACTGCATCCGACCATGGGCAATGTCGGGCCGCTGCTCACGCTTTGGAAAAAGACGGACCCTGCCGACACGATGCTGGTCCACGTCACTCGCATCGCTCTGCGCAATACCCTGCGAACAGTCGAGGGGGCGTGGCAAAACCCTCGAGAGGCATCCTTCGACGTGCAGGGCCGGCTGATCGACGTCTGCATGGGCATCCACACGGCGACGGCCGCGGGGATGGCGCTCTCGTTTCTGTCGGCCAATCCCAACGTGACGCCGCGCGCTGCTGATGCTGTGGCTTACATCGCCAACACGATCGAAGTTTCGCGAATGCCCGAGGTCAATCGGTTGGCGCTGGTGTACTGCGGGAAAGGACTGGAGCTGGAGGCAACGATCCTCGCTTCGGTGCTGCGCGCCAGCCGCGAGCGCGGAGCGCCCGTTCCCGACGAACTCAGGGTCTGGGCGGATACGGTCGATGATGCGTTGCTCGGCAAACGCGAGTCGCAATTGGTGCGGCAGGGAATCGATCTGGCGGCCGAGGCTCGACTGCACTCTGCCATTCCTAAGTTGGCCAAGCTCGTCGCGGGCAAGCGGCTCGCGCGGTTGCACGGGCCGGCGGCCGGTGCGCTGGTGCTGATCGATCTGAGATCTGCGCTGCCAGTCATCGAGGCGACCGTGCGGAACGCGGAAACGCCACTCGAGGTTCGGTGTGACGTCGTCGACGCGTTGCGGCAGACGAACGACTCGGCGATCCGGACTTTTTTGGTTTCGCTGCTGCAGGTCGCGCCGGCGCGCCTAGCGACGTCGGTCGTCGACGCCCTGGTCCGCAATCGCGAAGGAGCCGCGGCCTTGATTGACGCACTCGAAAAAGGCCAATGTTCGCCGCAACTTTTGGCCGACCCGACCCTGCGAGCCCGCCTGCAAGCAACGGCAGGACCGCAGCTGGAAAGTCGAGTGGCAAAGCTCCTGGAAGGGCTGCCAAAAATCGACGATCGAATTGCCAAGGCGATCGCAGCCCGAGCCGCCGATTTTGCCAAGGCCTCCCCAAACGCCGATCGGGGGGTCGCGGTCTTTCAGAAGAACTGCGCGGCCTGCCATCAGATCGCCGGAAAAGGAAATCGCGTCGGCCCCCAGCTTGATGGAGCCGGAAACCGCGGCGTCGAGCGGCTCTTGGAAGACGTGCTCGACCCCAACCGCAACGTCGACGTGAATTTCCGCGCGACGATCCTCGCGCTCGATGACGGCCAGGTCGTCAACGGCATCATCGTTCGCGAGGAGGGACCGGTCCTGGTGCTTGTCGACACGAAAGGCAACGAGCAGCGGATCGCTAAGAGCAAAATCGAGCAACGCACCCAAACCCGGCTTTCGCCGATGCCCGGCAATGTGATCGATCTGCTCTCGCCGCAAGAGCTGAACGATCTGCTGGCCTATTTACTCAAGCAACGCAAGCCGGGCGAAGCGAATCGGTAGTACGGCTCTCGTCCGACGGAATCAGACGTGCACCGGCCCGCTCGCCGACGGCGGTTTAAGGCATGGGCGAGCCGTTGATCAGCAGTTCGCCTGCGGTGGTGTTGGTTGGCGCGAAGAAGAGCGTGTTGGCACCGCTGACCGTGTTGTTCGAGGCGCTGGACAGGTTCAAGAAGAAGTTCTGGCTCCCCTGATTGGTGCCGGTGACGTTCGAGATGATGATGCCGCTGGTCAACTGGCCACCGTTTTGCGCCAGCTGAAGCGTGTTGCCCGAAACCGCCAGGTTACTGGAAGCCGCGATCGTGTCGAACAGCATTCCGGTGGCTCCGTCAGTCGTGTCGATGATGGTATTGCCGGTCACGTTGACCGTCGACGCGGCGCCCAGCGAGAAGCGAAACGCCGTGCCGCTGTCAGAACCGAACTGGATACCGTTCGAGGCCACGTTGATCTGCCCGGTACCGGCCAAGATGACGTGTAGCGCGGTGTCGCTGCCGCCTTCGCTGCCAAAGGTGTTGTTGGTGAACGCGATGGTCGAAAGGGCGTTCGTCGCGCCGTTGTTGATTTTGACTCCCGTGTTCGATCCCCCCGAGGTCAAGAACTCGTTTTGCGTCACGGTGGCCGACAGAGTGCCGTTCCAGTTCACGTTGAGGCCCGTGGTCCCGACCGATTCGTTCTCGAACTGGTTGCCCTGCGCGATGATGTTGGCCGTCGCCCCTTGTCCGCCAGAGAGCGTCGTGGCTTGGATGTTGTCCGACGTCGTCGACGTGAACTTGTTGGCCAGGAAGCTGAAGGCATAAGAGCCGGTCGTGTCGACCGAGGTCGCGACGTTGGGACCGCCGTTGCCCGAGAAATTCGAGCTGAGTACGACGAGGGTCTTCGTGTCGAGAGCATTGATTCCGAACGAGGACGAGTTGGTGACATTCAGGTTCGTAAGCGACAGGTTAACGAGATCCTGCGCCTGGATGCCCGTGCCGTTGGCATTCAAGTTCATCGACAACAGGCCGACGGCGCCGCTGTTCACGGCCTGAATGCCGATGGTGTCTCCCTGGATTGTCCCGCCGGCGCCGGCCGTCTCTTTGCTGTCGCCAAAGACGGCAAACGCACCGGGCGCGTTCAAGAGCTTGATGCCGACCGCCGCGTTGCTGCTCGACACGCTGAACAGGAAGACGTTCATCGTCGTGTTTTCGAGATCCACTGCCGTGCCATTGGTGGCCACGATCGTTCCGCCGGCCGCCGCCACCTGGGCGCTGTTGATCAAGAGCGTACCGCCGTTGTTCGCGAACAGGCCCGTGCCGTTGGTGCTGGACACGTTGAGCGCGGTGAAGCTGGTGGTGCCGGTGTCGTTCGTGATGCTCACACCGGGATTGAGGGTCGAGTTTTCGACGTTGACCTTGCTGAGGAACGTCACGTTGCCGGAAGAATTCTTGACGTCGATGGCCGAGGCACCGGTGCCCCCTTCGTTGGTGATCGTGGTGACGCCGTTGACGAAGACGTTGCCCGCCGAATTGTTGACGACCAGGCCTTCATCATGCCGGTTGTTGATGCCAAGCGTGCCGAAGGTGACGACGCCCGACGGGTTGAGCCCATCGACCAAGATTGAGGCAGCGCCGGCCCCCGAGACCGTGGTCTGGCCGGTGAAATTGAATCGTCCCGTGCCTCCCTCGATATCGATGCCCGTAGACGAGGTGTTCCCCAGCGCCAGGTTGTTGAAATTGACGGTGCCCCCGACGTTCGAGAGCAGAATCCCCTGACTGCCGGAGCCCGGGAACATGGCATTGGTCATGTTCATGACGCTGTCGGTGCCGATATTCTCGATCACCAGGTCGTGCTGCTGGTTTGCGATGAGGTTGCCGCTGTACTGCACGTTCGAGTCACCGCCACTGACGACCAGCCCATTGCCGACGGAATTCATCACGTTGACGTTGGTCAGCAAGGAGTTGCCGCTGGCGTTGACGATCTGAATGCCGTCGGACCCGGCCCCGGTGACCGTCAGATTGCGGAGAGTGATGCCGCCGACGCCGTTCGCCAACACGCCGACCCCGGTCGAGTTGCTGATCGTGAAGCCTGAAAGGAGCGTGTTGTTGGCAAGGGTGACCGACGTTCCGGTCGACGAATCGAGCACAGGGAAGGCGCCGGTCGTCGGTCCATGCGGCAGGAGAATCTGTCCGAAGTTTGTCAGAGGGAGGAAATTCCGCGCTCCGGTTCCGTCTCCAATGAGGGATTCTCCGGAATTCATCACGATCGACGCGTCGCTGCCGTGAAAGAGGCTGCCGGCATGGACGAAGACGACCGCGGCACCGCTGGCTTGAGCGGCGGCGATGGTCTGGAAGGGACTGTTGACACTGCCGTTGCCGCCTGGCGCCGCGCCGCTGTCGACGTGAGCAATGACGTAAGGCTGGTGAGTGCTCGGATTCATGGCGATCGGATCGTCGAGCTGGCTTTGAGAGGTCGCCAGCACCGTGTAATTGCGCGTGACGCGTTCGCCGAGGCGTCCTTCCGTCGTCGCTTGCGAGAGCTGCGAGCGGTGAAGGGGCCCGAAAGTCCACGAGACGTTCACAAAGGCGCGCGTGTTGAAGTAGTTGTCATTGGTGACCTGCACCGAGGCGTCGAGCCCGGACCAGATGTTCGCCTGCACCCGTCCGGAGACGCCGAGGATGTGGTCCCCCTCGTCGTCGTCGTAGTAATAGCCGCCGAGATAAGCTCGGACGCCGTGATCCTCTGCAAAGTGGCCCGGGATGCCCACGCCCGCCTCGAAGTCAATGCCCCGCATCGCGGCCAAATACGAAGTGAGCGTGTCGAAGGCCAGATTGTTGCCGACGAATCGTTGCGAGCCGCTGACGATGCCTTCCGAAGTCTGCTGATAAGTTTGACCGACGGGCAAGTACAAGTTGGTTCGAAAGTCGATGAAACCGTAGGTTTCGAGGCTCAGGCCGAGCTGTTGAAAGTAGACGTCGCGCGTGCCGTCGGCGTCGTACCAGAGGCTGACGCCAAAAATCCGGTTCAGGCTGCGGCTGAAATAGCGGTAGCCGCCGCCGACGCTGCCGCCAAATGTGCCGTCGATGGTCGGATAAAACCGCAGGTCGCCAAAGTAGAGCGAATCGTTCAACAAAAAGTAGGGAAACGCTTCGAGCGGAGCCAGCGGCCGGTCTTGAACGACGCCCTGGCCGGTGGAAATTCCGCCGATGAAGTCCAATCCCAAGCCGTCGCTCGGCTGTCCGGGCGTGAGGGGAGACGACCCGTTCGAGCTCGGGGAACTTGAATCGCTCGATTCCTTTGACGCGGGAGTGGCTCGCTTTCTGACCGGCGGGTCATCGTCGGGATCGTCGTCGTCATCACCCGCGCGGACGATTCCGCCCAACCAGACGATCAGTCCCAGGATCATTGCCACGGCCAGCGCAGCCCGGCCGAATGACCGAGAGGGGCGCAGGGCGCGCGGAACGAGACGGTCGAACTCTCGCGGAGTTGGTGCGAGCATAGGTTGGACCCGAATGGAGGGCGCCGCCGGAGACAACGGAAGGCAGGAATTAGACGGAAGTTGATCCGGACGGTGTGATTGGTCGCAGACGTGGAAGGTCGAGAGAGGAAAGCGAGAGGGGGCGGTTTATATGACGGAAGTGCTGAAGCGGTCAATAAGAAGACGCGGCAAAGCAGGCGCGTAGTGCCTCGAAAACGGTTGGCCAGTCTTCAGACTTCGGAGTAATACCGCTTTCCACTAAGTCTTGCGCCGCGGAGAGTTGCGTTCATTACATTTCGGAAATGACGGAAATCGGCCCTGCCAGCGGTTTCCGCGACGAGGTCCCTTCGCACGAAGCCCATTTTGATCGGATCGAGTTCTCCTTTGAGGGAGGACAAATCTCACAATTTGGACAAATCTCGGTTCTCGCCGACTCTCCTGCACCGTCCCCAGTTGAATTTTCGCGCCGATTTTTGCGGGAAGAAACCGTCCCGGCGGCGTCATTTCAATCAATCACTCCTTGGAAGCGCTTCCCCGGATGAGTCGGATATCGCCGGAAGTTATCGCAACATTGTTTGACCGTCATGCGGCAGCTCTTGAACTGTTTGCGGCGCAGTGGATTTCCACTCCGGC
>DASZIA010000618.1:0-42859 GCA_035949535.1 Planctomycetaceae bacterium
TGCTCATGCTGAGTGCGGGAATCGTCGTCGTTGCCGGTCGGGTCGACGCGCAATCACAGGCCGACGATCAGTTTCCAGCTGCCGCCAATGCCAATCCGCGCCCGATGGCGCCGCGCTTGCCATCGGTCGAAGGCCGGAAAACGGTTCCACCGCCAACCGAGTCCGCGCGGACCGCTTCCCACAAAGCCTGGAAGGAACTGGCTCGGGCACACAACGAGGGAAAGCCTCGCGAAAGCCAGACCATCGGTGCAACGCACCTTTCCGGCGAAGAAAAGTCTCGCGACACGCACTCCCACGGCGCGTCGCTGTCGCCCATTACAGCGGTCGGCGCTTTGGCTGTCGTTATCGGCTTGATTCTGGTTCTGGCTCGCATCTTTCGGCGTCACGCTCCGCTTTTCAGTCAGGCCATTCCCACGGAGGCGCTGGAGATTCTGGGACGCCGCTTCGTCGACCAGAGGCAATCGATCGTGCTGTTGCGAATCGGCTCGCGGATCCTGGTCCTCGGCTCGTCTCCGGCCGGACTGCAGGGGATCGGCGAGGTGAGCGATCCCGTGGAGGTTGATCTGATCGCCGGGATTTGCCGAGGAAGCAGAAATGGGCAGAAGCTCGGCACGTCCTTCTTGAGCCTGCTGAAAGGGCAGTCCGTTTCCCAGACCACACCCCGCCATCGCAACGAACCGGCGCGTCGCCCAGAGCCGCGCGTCTCGGAGTCCGCAGTCGCAAACGAGCTTCCCCCTGCGCGAATGTCGGATCCGGAGCAGGAATTGTCGCGTCGGCTGCGCAGCGGTTCCACGCCTGGGGCACCCTCGAGAGGGACGCAGGTGTTTCGTGACTGACCGCCTTCCATTGAATCGAATTACACCTCACCGCGGCAAGCTAGCCATCGCAGCGCTTTTTGTCGCCACGGTGATTGCCATGATTCCGAAAGGGACCGCGGCGCAATCGCCCCAGCGGCCTCTGCAGTCTGCCGATCGTGGGTCTGCCCCTGTTGGAGGAGAGGCGGCCGATCGCGGCCCGCTTGTCGGACCGAAATTTGAAGCGCAACCTTCCGCGAAACAAAGCGGGCTGCCCGTCGACGTCGAGCAAATGCTTTCCCCGTCCGGCTTGTCGTCGACACTCAAAATCATGCTCGTGCTCACCGTGATCAGCCTCGCCCCGGCGATTCTGATCATGACCACGTGCTTCATGCGCTTCGTGATTGTCTTCAGCCTGCTTCGCCAAGCGCTCGGGACCCAGCAACTGCCTCCCAACCAGGTCCTGATGTCACTCAGCCTGTTTTTGACGTTCCTTGTGATGTCGCCGGTCTGGAAGGAAGCCTACGAGCAGGGAATCCGTCCGTATTCCAATCCGAAGGCGGGAGAAGCACCGGTCGGGCTAGAGGAGGCTTTTCACAAGACAGCCCGCCCGTTGCGCCGCTTCATGATCGAACAAATCCAGCGTACGGATAATCTCGAAGCACTCGTGACATTCTGCGAATTTCAGCATCCCAACGAAAAGGTAGCGCTTCCCGAAGATTTGGAGGAAGTCGACACCGTCGTGCTGCTGCCGGCTTTCATGCTCAGTGAATTGAAGACCGCATTCGTGATCGGCTTTCAGATTTATCTTCCGTTTCTGGTGATCGACATGGTGATCGCCACTGTGCTCATCAGCATGGGAATGATGATGCTGCCGCCGGTCTTGATTTCGCTTCCCTTTAAATTGTTGTTGTTTGTGCTGATCGATGGCTGGGCGCTGACTGTCGGCATGCTGCTCGAGAGTGTGCGAGCCGCCAGTGGATGAACAGAGCTCCCGAAACGCAGGGAATTGCTATGACCGTTGACCAGGCTGCAGAGCTCACGCGCAACGCCGTCGCGCTCGTGCTCTTGCTGGGGGCTCCCATCATGCTGATGGCGATCATCGTAGGGTTGGCGATCAGCATCCTGCAGGCGGTCACGCAACTTCAGGACCAAACATTGAGCTTCGTGCCGAAGATCATCGCGATGGCCCTGGCGGGCTTGGCGCTGTTGCCTTGGATGATGCATCGCATGGTCGAATACGCGACCGAAATCTTCAACAACATCCCGTCTCAACTGTAGCGGGACGGAGTGCGAAATCCGCCGATGGACTCGGTGCTGGATCGTCTGACTTTTGCGCCGATTCACGACCAGGCCCTGCGTCTGGTGATGCAAGGCGCCTTGACGCAGTTTTATGCGTTTACGCTCGTGTTGGTTCGGCTCTCAGGGTTGATGATCGTCGGTCCGATCTTCGGCCAGCGTCTGGTGCCCGGCAACGTGCGGGTGCTGCTGATTCTTACGCTCGCCTTCCTCATCACGCCGGCCGTCTCCGATCACAGCCGCCTGTTGTTCGACAAGCTCGACTCGAATCATGACGGCCGCTTGACCGCGGACGAGGTGCCCGAATCGCTCCGCGGCCGCTACGAAATGTCGCGGCACGCGGCCGGCAAAGATGAAGCAGACGGTCTAACCCAGAGCGAATTTCAAAGCGTTTTGCATCCCCCGCGCACGATCCTCGACTATGCCCGCGTTGCCATCTGCGAGCTCGCGCTCGGATTTTCGCTCGGCTTGGGCGTGTTCACGATTCTGACCGGACTGCTGCTGGCCGGCGATTTGATCGACCAACAGACGGGCCTCGCGTTGGGACAAATCGCCGACCCCAGCTTGAACATCACCGGTTCGGTCACGGGACAATTTCTCTTTCAGTTCGCGATGACGGTGCTGCTAGTAATGCAGCCGACCGGCTACCACCTCACGATGCTTTCGGCGCTCGTCTCAACGTTTCAATCATTGCCCCTGGGCGAGGCCTTCGTGAGTGTCCCGGTGATCGATTTGCTGCGCGATCTCGTGCATCAATCGCTGATCCTCGGCGTTCAGGTGGCGGCACCGCTCTTGGCGTCAATGTCGCTCGTGGCGTTGACCATGGGATTCTTGGGTCACTCGGTCCCGCAGATCAACATTATGATCGTCGGCTTTCCGATCCGTGCTGCCGTCAGCCTGCTGGTGCTCGCGGCATCCGTTACCGGAATCGCGCGCTCGGTGATCGACCTGGTTCCCGCGACGATCGATGCCCTCGTCCGAGCGATCGGAGCGGGGTGACTGGCGCGACACGCTGTCCGCCAGCACGCTTCCGGCGAAAGTCACTGTCCGAACGGCGGTTGATCGTGCATGTCCACGGATGAATTCGGCGAACGAACCGAGCAGCCCACCGATCGACGCCGCACGCAGGCGCGCGAACGCGGCAACGTTGCGCGCAGCGTCGACCTGACGGCAGCCGGCCTGCTGTTGGGAGCTGCCACCGTCTTCTACCTGCTTGCGGTGCCGTTGTGCCGCGCCTTGGCCGAACTGACGGCCGGGTTGCTGCGTTCGGCTGGACGGCAAAGTCTCGATCAGGCCGCCGTTGTCGAACACTTCCGCATGATCTTGCAAGTCATCGCTCCCGGTCTCTTGGCGGTCTTGCTGGCCATGATGTTCACTGCATTTCTTTGGAACGTTGTTCAGGTGGGGTTCTTGATTGCGCCGGAAGCTCTGCAGCCCCAGTTCGGGAGATTGAATCCGCTCAGCGGCTTTCGCCGGATTTTCTCCGTGACAGCGCTGATGCGTCTCGCGGTCAGCCTTGCCAAGCTGGCGATGGTCGTTGGAATCGCGGTCTGGTCGATCGGCTCGATTCTCCCGCAGGTCGGGCAATTGATCGATCTTGCTCCGGGAGCAACTCTCGTCTTTTTGGAAGGCGCGCTGGTGAAGCTGGCGTTCCAACTTTCGGCAGCTCTCGTCTTCCTGGCCCTGCTCGACTTTCTGTACCAGCGCTGGCGACTCGAGCAGGATTTGAAAATGACGCGACAAGAAATCCGCGATGAAATGAAAGAGATGGAAGGCAACCCGCTCGTGCGGCAACGTCGACGCGAGGCCCACAGAAAAGTGGCCCAGGCCCGCGAGCTGCATCGCGTGCAGACGGCCGACGTCGTGATCACCAACCCCACCGAAATCGCCGTCGCCATCAAGTATGACCCGACAAAAATGCCGGCGCCGATCGTGGTCGCGAAAGGGATGGGCGTAATCGCCGCCAGCATCCGCCGCATCGCCATCGAGAATCGCGTGCCGATCATCGAACGCAAAGAGCTGGCCCGCTCTCTTTACCGCACGATCAAGGTCGGTCAGCCGATCCCCGTCGAAATGTACCAGGTCTTCGTCGAGATCATGGCCTACGTCTACAAACTCACCGGCCGCACCCCAGCGGGCTTGAGCTGACAGCGTCGTCCGCTGGAGCATCGCTCAACAACGCAAAATGCGTGAGATTTGGCCGCGAGTCTGTCCAAACCCGGCCTTGCAAAGACGCAGAGGCATTGCGATAACTGTAAGCGCCGCACAAGGCACGGGACGTGGCGCAGCCTGGATTAGCGCGCTTGCTTGGGGTGCAAGAGGTCGCAGGTTCAAATCCTGTCGTCCCGATTTTCACAACCACCTGCTGAATCGCGGCTTGCGATTACCTGCCTAATGGCAGCGCGGCACAAAACGGGCGGTTTTACCACCGTTTTTACCACTTTTAGGTGCCGCAATGCCGAAATCCGCCCGAAGACCATCCTACCTGCTCCATCGTCCCAGTGGTCAGGCGCGCGTGCGCATTGACGGGGTCGACCGCTATCTTGGGAAGTACGGCTCGCCTGAGTCGCACGCCCGATACGACGCGCTCGTCGATGACTGGCTGCGCCGAAAGGCCTTGGACCGGGCTACTCTGACCATCGACGAGCTGGCCCTTCGTTTCCTTGACCACGCTCTCACATACTACGTGAAGGATGGCGTGCCGACGTCCGAGGTTGCCTGCATTCGCTCCGCATTCCGTCCGATGATCAAGCTCTACGGTAACACGCTTGCTGCCGCGTTTGGCCCACTGCGGTTGAAGGAGGTCCGTGCAGAAATGATCCGGCTCGGCTGGAAGCGCAAGGCGATCAATGGGCACGTAAAACGAATCAAGCGAGCTTTTCGCTGGGCCGTTGAGAACGAGCTCTTGTTTGCGTCAAAGGCGTACAAAGCCTTGGAGGCAGTCAGAGGGCTTGCCAGGGGAAGAACCGCTGCGATCGAGGGGAAGCGAGTGAAGTCAGTGCCCGCTGCGTTCGTCGACGCAATTAAGCCGCACGTCTGCCGCCATGTGTGGGCAATGGTCCAAGTGCAACGACTCACTGGCGCCAGACCCGGAGAAATCGTGGCAATGCGCGTCGGCAATCTGAACACGCACGTCCGAATTTGGGAGTACGTTCCGCCAACGCATAAGAATGAGCATTTGGAGCACGATC
Source organism: Planctomycetaceae bacterium (assembly GCA_035949535.1). GTDB lineage: Bacteria > Planctomycetota > Planctomycetia > Planctomycetales > Planctomycetaceae > DASPSM01. The sequence continues at coordinate 5,285 of DASZIA010000618.1, forward strand.
GGTTGATCCTGATCGGGCCCAAGGCCCAGGCGGTATTGCGTGACTTTCTGGAGACTAACCTTGAGGCGTTTGTGTTCTCACCGATCGAGGCGGACGCAGAGCGCCAGGCAGCGCGTCGAGCAGCTCGAAAGTCTCCAATGACTCCTTCGCAGGCGGCTCGCCGACCCCAAGTGGGCGGCCGGCGAAGACCGAAAGACCATTACACCGTCGCGAGCTACCGACGGGCAATTGCTCGCGCCTGCGTTGTCGCAAAGGTGCCCGTGTGGCATCCGCACCAGCTACGCCATACTGCAGCAACGGAGTTAAGGCGCGAGTACGGAGTTGAGATTGCTCGGACAATCTTGGGCCACGCTTCCCTCGACGCGACCGAAATCTACGCAGAGGCAGATTTGCAGCTCGCTCGCCAAGTTGCTCTGGAGTTCGGTTAGCGTCTCAGGTCAAACCGAGGTGCCTGGACTGCGGCCAAGTCATTCTACAGAATGAGCTTCTGCCGAGTCGGAGGACGACGAGGATCCCATAACTGCAGTCATCAAAGTCCGCGCAAACCCCACGTTCTGATGACGGGCCCCAAAATCCCCAACTCCGGTGACCCGAAGAAAAGTACCGCGACCGAACCGGCTTCGGATTCGGCCGTCCGCATCGACCGACCCGCTGAAGAAGCTTGGTTCCGGCGGGATGCGTCGGACAAGTTCGTCGCTGCCTATCAACTCGGACGCCTTCTAAATTGCCGAGATTGGCTCCGCGTGCGCCGCGGGCTTCCAAGGCGTAGCGCAGATGCTCGTCGACACCTGGCCCAGGTTGATGCAAGCCTGATTGGCCTTGCTACAGCGATCAAAGGGGTCAGGCAATGCAGACAGGTCACAAGACGGTTGAGGGAATCCGAGGCACGCTTCAACCATTGGTGGGGCTCCGAGCAGTGCGTTGACTGGGTGGAGCGCATGTCCGACCTGAACAAGTCCTGGGAGGCAGGCACGGAGATGTTTAAGGCGAACTGTGTGTATGCGCCGGACAAGCCAGTTGAGCGCGCTTTGAAAAACAACCTGTCTCGCCGTCAGCTCGCCCTGATTGCCCTCGGGAGGCTCCTCGACGAAGGCATCCGTCCTGTGCGACATATGTGCCTTAGCGATTTTGGCTTAATAAAGGCGAAGAACTCGGTCGCCGAAACTAGTGAAACGGATTTGATTTGGCTTGCTGAGATTAGGGCCCGCTTTAATCGCTTTAAGGTCGCCAGCACTCGGCTGCATTCCATTTTCCAATCTCTCGAGGAAGCCTCCGGGCGTACGAAGCAGAGTGATGCCGTCCAAACCCTGGACGAACAAATCGTTGAAACTCTGCGGGCTAGGGTCGCCTCGCCATCGCCCGGTTATCTCGAACTGATCGTCGACAAACAAGAGCGAATAATACGCCGCGATGGTTTTGACACTGAAGTAAGCCTAGCACGGAGGGGCTTACGCTGGCACTTGTTCTTCATGGCCTATCAAGCCCGGGGGGAAAACGCGCGCGCGCGCTGCGAAGCAAGCTATCCGGGCGAGTGGGGGGCAGTTCGAACGGCAATCAATGCGCTTAACAAGGATCTCGAAACTTTGCAGGTGTGCCTTAAGAGGTTTCGCCTCATCTCGTCCGGTTGCGCCACTGATCGCTAATTGTTAGTCGGTTCGAACCACGATGTTAGGTGACTGCCTAACATCTAAGAAGTAATTGGTTCCTTAGGTGTGACTGATTTCATCACCTAAGGAGCACTGAATGGCGATCGATCCAATCGCCGACCCACTGATTTCGCTCTCAAGAGCTGCGAAATCCTTACCAAACCCGCCGTCGCCGGCGTGCCTTTGGCGGTGGCACGCAAGAGGCATCCGCGGCGTGCGCCTCGAGACCGTCGTCGTCGGAGGTCGCCGCTTCACGACGGCTGCTGCCTTTCGAGAGTTCGTCGAGAGGCTGACGGTGAGTGCTGCTGCCACGGGCAAGCCGGAGTCGCCGCCTCCCCGGTTGGACGACGTGCAGCAGAAGTTGCGCGCGCATCGGCTCATCTAGGGGGCGCGGCGGCCAAAGCGAACCAGCAACGATTGATCGAATTCTTTTGACCCAAATTTGAACACCCCGCCTGACGCGACGTGAGTCGAAGGCCGGGCCCAGCGACTGAGGAGTAAATGAACGCGAATCACGATGCACAACGACACGTGAATGGCAACGGCACCGTAAGGGGTGTAAGGGGTCGTCAGCCTCTCCGCCTTATGGACCAACAAGGCGCGGGCACCAGCCCTGATGCCCTCGTGTGGAACGTCGGTAGCGGCGCCCGGACAAATTACCGGCACCTCGGCCGGCGCCTGGCCGATTGCCCCGACCTCTTCCGCAATGGCGAGGACAGTCTCGGCCTGATCCAGGTTCTTCCGAGTGGACAAACCCGACTGCTCATGACAGCTGCAGACCTTGCTCCGGTACTTGCAGACCGGCTGCCGATCAGAGTGATGAAAGATGGCAAGACTCTCGGCGACATGCCCAGCGCGCAGCATCTGAATGCGATGCTCCGGTCGGAAACTTTTTTGTCGTGCTTCAGGCCGCTCGATGCCGTTGTGCGTACGCCGTATTACTTGTCGGATTTCTCACTCGGTCCACCCGGGTACCACGACGGCGGCGTGGGCGAACGCGTCCTATACGTTGGGCCGACGCCGGACATCGCCGAGACGACCGAGACCATCGTGCGATTCCTCGGCGTGATGGACTTTGCAACAGCTGCGGATCGAACGAACGCAGTTGGGGCTGCGTTGACCGTTCAGCTCCGCCATCACTGGAGCGGCGAAAAACCGCTTGTCTCCCTTACGGCGACCAAGAGCTTTGCAGGGAAGGGCACAGTCGCAGAGTTCGTCCAGGGGTCAGTTTCAAAGGCAGACGTGCTGTACGAGAGCCTCGACTGGCCAATGCAACGCCAATTCCAAATGCAGGTGCAAGCCGACCCGAGCGTCGGTCTCGTCGTCTTTGACAACGTGCGTCTCGACAGCAGCGGCGGGCGAGCGAAGCTCATCAGGTCAGGGTTTCTCGAGAGCTTCATCACGAGTCGCGAAGTCGTGCTGGCCTCGCCAGGAGCTGGCAAACCTATGCGACTCGCCAATAGATACGTTGCGGTCATCACGACGAACGACGGATTGTTGAGCCCAGATCTCATGAACCGCGCGCTGTCGATCCACCTCGCCCCGAGGGGGGACGTCCAAGACCGTCACTCCCCAATCGGAAACCCCAAATTCGAATTCTTACCCCAAAACCGTGACAGGATCGAGGCTGAGCTGCGAGGGATGATCGAGCGCTGGAAAGCAGCAGGTTGCCCTCTCGACTCGACGATAGTCCATCCGATGAGCGGGTGGGCGCGGACGATCGGCGGCATTCTTAAAGTCAGCGGCTTCACTGATTTCCTCGGCAACCAACGCGTTCGTCGCACGGCCGATGATCCCGTCAGTCATGCGATCGGGATTCTAGGCGCGGACAGCCCCGGGAATGCGCGTCGCCCCAGCGAGTGGGCCGCGCAGGCTGTTGAACTCGGGCTCGCCAAGATCCTCTTCTCGCTGCTCGATCGAGACACGCTGAGAGGCCGAGAGAGGGCAATCGGTGTCGTGCTGAACCGCCACCGTGACGAAACCTTCGAGGTTATCACCGAAAAAGCCGGGCAGCGGCTGCAGCTCCGGTTGCGACTCCGGGGAGGGTGTCGTCGTTGGCAGAGGGGGAAAAATCCGCATACGCGTTATGTGTTCGACGTGATCGACCAGAAGGTCCTGCCGCTGGACGAGTAGGTCGTCGACTTTGGGAGCGACGTCCGCAGCGACGGTTAATCGTTTCGGAACCGTCGCCATGACGAATGAATAACACGAAAGGAAGCTCGGTCATGAACGCAGAGTCGACACTCGAAGTGCTTGCTCGAGATGGCGTCGCGGTGGCAATCGACACGGAGTCCGATGGTGCCTCGACACTTTCCGTGCAGGTCGCCGCTCGCGATCAGAAAGGGCGGCTGCAAGCACAGATCTATCACGCGCCCGAGATCCCCGTTCCAGCCGGTTTCCGGGCCAAGGGCCAACTGCAGGGCCTTGGTCGATTGATCAAAACGCTCAGGTGTCGTCCGCCCAAGGTTCTTTCCGCCCGGCTCTCGCCGGCGAGGATGCTCGCGGATGTTTTCAGTATCCGTGATACGACCCCCGTGTCGCGGGCGGCGGGCCTGGAGCGACTCAGGGATCGGAGTTCGCAGCCGGCAAACGGAGTCTGGGACGAAAACAAGCAGCAATGGCGTGTGCCGGTGATTCGCATTTGCCTCGTGGGCCATTTCTTACAGGCCGACCTGCCGCGTTGCTTTGGGCGTCGGCATCACGAAGCCGTGTTTCGGCCACTGCACGGCATCCCGAATATCGAGTTGTCTGGCCGGAAGCGGTTGGCGCTCGTGGCACAAGGGCGGAACTTCGCCGACTACGCGCCCATCGTTGAGTTTCTCGAGACCTCAGGCGGCGACCTTTTCGCTATCCGGCTCACGACATTCGACACCATGCTGCCGTTTGGGCCAGGCAGCCTTGACCACCTCAGCCAGACGTTTTTGGGGGTCGGAAAAGCCGACACGCTGAGCAAGAGCGAAAAGGAGCAGATGCGGGACACATTCCTGCGACGGCCGCATGAAGCGTTCGGTTACGCCCTGCGGGACGCAGTTCTCACCCTGCTTCTTCGCGAGGAAATGCTCAATCGGGATCGAGCGATGTACGAGGCGTTTGGGATTTCTTCCGATCTGGTCGGGCCGATGAAACCGACGATGGGCAGTCGGATCGCTGGCTTTGTTTTTGCCGCCACGCTGCAATTCGTATCCGACTCAAAGTTGCTGCAGAACCCCCGCAATCTCAAGAGGCTGATGCGGAGCGGGGCCATCCAACGCTTCGGCGGGGGCGCTGAGGGCAGTCACTTCGGCGAGCAAACGGGTGCGATCCACGGTGGTCTGCAATTCAGCCGCACGCCGACCGTATTCTGGCATGCAGCGAAAGGCATGCTGCGGGACATCGATCTGCGGTCCTGCTATCCGACGATTGCGGGCGGAATCAACGTCTACTGGGGCCGCCCAGTCCTGTTGGAGCCTGGGAATCGACTGATGTCGCTACGTGACGCTGTGCACTTTGTGCGGCAGCACGCTAACGACGACGCCTGGTTCATTCGAGCCTCGGGCAACCTTTCAGCCATCGACAATGCTCTCGTCCCGTCGACCATCAAGGCGTTGACATCGGCGAACTTTCGCAGGAGGTCCCGAGCAGGATGCAAGTCGAGCGCCAACATGGCCGAAACCGGGATCGGCGAAGCGCCGCGGTTTCGCGGCAAACTCTACGCTCGTCGGATCGAGTCCGGCGTCATCACGTCGGCGACTTGGGCCATGATTGAGGCTTTGCCCAAGGCAGCCCGACGAGAATACGGCGATCTGGTAGTTGACGCGATCGTCCTCTACCCCCGGAAACTCGTTGCTGATTCCGGCGAAGACTACGACCGGCTCTGCGACGAACTGCAACGCAAAGGGCTCCGTTGGGAGCAGACAATCGACCTCGAGCTGCTGCAGCGGTCGGAAGTCGTTCAGTTAGATCACGAGGATGTCGCGCTAAGGTTCCCACTCGGCGCTCTTGTTAAAAAGTTCGCCCGATTCCGCCGAGAAGCGAGGGACAAACACGGCCAGGGCAGCGGAGCCGAAAGCGCCTGGAAGCTCACGTCCAACAACATGTACGGCATCCTGGGGAGCGGCTATCTAGCGACTGGCAATTCCGTCGCGGCCAACGTGATCACGGCCCACGGCCGGGCGATAGCGTTCGCCATGTTCCAGTCGCTCAATGGCCTGCAGCTCGCGACCGACGGCTGCACGTATCGTTTGGATCGGATCCCGCGCTGCACTCTAGCTGAGTGTTTGGCGGCACAGCCTGATTTTCTGCTCCGGCACGCGGACGAATCCGCGGGGATCCCCTTCTACGACCCGGCTGACATTCCCCAAAACGACGGCGACTTCAACCGGTGGTTCGCGAGCCACGTAGCCCACTTCTTCAGCTTGGAAGAAGCGAATGTTCGCCGCCTGCTGGTCCATCAGCTGGAGCATAAGCAGACCCCGGGAGGAACAGGACCATCGTTCGACGGCCTTCTATGCGACGGCGGGTCCAATTACGCGAAGCTAACAGTGGACGACGACGAATGGGAGACGCGCGACATAAAAATGCAGGGCTACGGGGCCGCAAGCAAGGAAGCCCTAGGGCTGCTGCTGTTTCAAATCTATACCCAGGACCGGATGGAGAGGCTTACGCCGATCACAGTCGACCGGCACTTGTTGAAGCTCGAGCCCGCAAAGAGCGTGGCAAAGCGAGTTCTCACCGAATCCGAGACCGACGAGGTCCTTTTGCCGCTGGGAGTCGAATACGAGTCGATCAAGGCATACAAGGTTTTGAAGCCCTCTGCCTTTGTGTTCCAGACTCCGGAACAGCAAGCGGCGATTGGGCGACAGCTCGAGCGCCTTCACCAACAGACAGGCTGCGGCCTTGACCTTCTCGCACTCAGGCGGTGCCACAAGCGGCGGTCTGCCGGGTCATTAACGGCGGCCGCCCGGCGAATCTACGACTACATCAGAATCGGCGGGCGCGATCTTGTGAAGACGTTCAACCTTCGCAAAGACCGGCTGTCTCCGAGGCTGGCGGAGCAGGTCGAGAACAGGCGCGAAGAACGGCGACGGCTCCGAAATAAGGCCGAACGGCGTCTAGCAGCGGAAATCACCGTCTCGGGTATCACCAAGCCAACGCTCCTGACTGGAATCCTTGTGCGTCGACGCGATGTTGCAAGACGTCGCTCTCTCATGCGGGTCGATTGACTCACTTGACGGGCATGCCGGCCCTTAAACGGCCGGCCAGCGGCGAAATTGAAAAGATCGGTGGATCAAATGGAGGAGTTCGTGACTATGGATCCGAAAGTCAAATCTACGCGAGTTGCAAACGGGGCAAGCTCTCGAGGGCGGGCCGATAGCGCACTCAAGACGAACCCCGCCCGGTTCCCGCTTTTGACGTCGGCCGCATTCGACAAGATCAACTATCGGCGGCAATTCCTGATCGAAGACCTGCTCGTCAATCGCCAAGTCTGCGTGCTGGGTGGACCGAAAAAGAGTCTAAAAACCTCCGTCATCTGCGACATGGCTATCAGCCTGGCCACCGGCACACGCTGCCTCGGGCATTTCCCGGTGCCCAGGGCAAAGCGTGTTGCCGTGTTCTCCGGGGAGACGTCTCCTGGTGACCTGCAAGATCTGGCCCGGCGAGTTTGCGCCGCCCGCAAACTGAGGCTTGAGCAGGCGGACCAGGTCCTCTGGGTTCACAATCTGCCAATGCTGTCCAAGAAGCATGACCTCGCCGCGCTGACGGGGTTCCTGCGCGACACCGAAATTGACGTCGCGTTCGTCGACCCATTGTTCCTGTGCTTACTGGATCTAGCGTCGAGCAGCTTGGCCACGAACTTGTACGCCATCGGGCCAGTGCTTCGAGCAGCGGCACAAGCCTGTCTCGAGGTCGGCACCACGCCCGTCTTTGCGCATCACAGCACTAAGGGGGCAAATAAAAGCAACCGGTCACACCAGAGAACGAGCAAGAGAGGGTCTCAATCCATTGTTCCGCTCGACCTCGACGACCTGGCCTTTGCCGGCGTGGCCGAATTCGCGCGGCAGTGGATCCTCCTCGGCCGTAGTGAGCCATACGTTCCAGGAACCGGACGACACCGCCTGACGATGACCGCAGGCGGAAGCGCAGGCCACTCAGGTTGCTGGCACGTCGAGGTTGACGAGGGCACAGCCGATTCGGAATTGAAAGGCCGACGTTGGCGACCCAGAGTCCGCTCACTGTCCAACGATTCGCAGGACTCGGACCTTTAGCCGAAGCCGACCCAGGGTTTCACGACTGCGAGAGTCACCCAGGTTGCCGGCATCCCATGACCGTAAGGTCGCTCAATCAGCGAGTAAGCCCTGAGGAAACCACGCGGAATGTCCGCGCGGGGCGGCGACTCGGCTCGCGGAGAAACAGCCGGGACATAATGTCACCGCGTACCGGGGTGACGAAGAGATTCACGATCGAGCGCCTCGACCGATTCAATCGCAGGACCGGCCAATGGCGCGAAGTTCTGGTCGAGGACCGGACGGCGGGTCCGGCGGATATCGCGGAGATGCGGATCGATTTTGCGGAATGGCTCAACACGCTGTCGAATCGGGATCGGCAGCTCGCCGAGACGTTGGCCCACGGTGAAACCACTGGATGCGTGGCCGGCATGTTTCGGATTTCTGCTGGGAGGGTGAGCCAGTTGCGACGTGACCTTTGTGAGAGCTGGCGGCGCTTCGGGGGGGAGTTGGCGGAGGTCAGTGGCGACCGTGTGATGTCGGCCGCGTGCTGATCGACAAGTGGCGCCGAGGCCTCCCCGGGTCGTTTGGCCGGGGAGGTCTAAGCGAGGTGGTTTCCCTGATCTCAGCTGAAGAAGCGGCCGGCTTGAAGAGCCGAAATCTGCACACCGGGAAACCTACCTTCCCGACGAGATCCCGGGAATTTGATTTCCGACATGAGAATCCCGGAATGCGAATCTCCCTGAATTCCGCGCTTGTGTTCGGGGTAGCGGTCAAACCGCGAAAAGGAACGTTTTTCGCGTTCAGCCGGCGATGGTGACCTAGTCTCTGCGGTTCTGGATCGGAGGGCCTGCGGTCTAACCCTGGCTTGAGGATCTTAACCCGTTGGACCTGAAACTAGAGAGCGGGGGCCGTGCTCGCGGCTCGGCGTGGGAACGCCTGGCTCGTGATTACCCGAAACGCGGCAGAGCAAAGCGGGATAGCGCCGCGTCAGCGCAGATGCAACCACAGGAACGAGTAAGTAAGTGCCAAGCGCGCGGCGAGCTGCTCGTTGGTCACGCTGCCGTGATGACCGCCCTCAGTGTTCTCGCGGTAATCAACCTTATAGCCCAGAGCCTCCAGTTTTGCTGCCATCTTGCGCGCATGGCCGGGATGTACGCGGTCGTCTCGCGTCGTGGTGTAGAAGATAACCGGCGGCAATTTCTGCCCCGCACGCAAGTTTTGATAGGGCGAGTATCTGCTCAGAAATGCCCATTCCGCCGGTACGTCGGCGCTGCCATATTCCGCCACCCAGCTCGCGCCGGCCAGCAGCTTGTGATAACGCTTCATGTCGAGGAGGGGGTTGCCGCAGACGACCGCACCATAAAGTTCGGGGTGCCGCAGCATGGTGGCACCAACCAACAAACCTCCGTTGCTGCGCCCTTCGATGCCGAGCCGAGAAGGCGATGTGATTTTTCGAGCGACAAGATCGCGCGCCACGGCCTCGAAATCCTCGAAGCAACGCACGTGATTTTCCAGCAGAGATGCCTGATGCCAAGCGGGGCCGAACTCTCCGCCTCCCCGGATGTTGGCCAGCACGAATACGCCGCCCCGTTCGAGCCACAGCTTGCCGTAAGCGCCGTGCAACTGCTCGTACGAACCTGAGTATGTGGGCTTGAGGGTGTTTTCAAATCCCCCGTAGGAGAACATCCATACCGAGTTCTTGCCGTCTAGTTTCAGCTTCTTCAGTCCGACGACAAAATACGGCACCTTGGTGCCGTCCGCAGACGTCGCCCACCGTTGGCTTACCTCAAAGCGCGTCCCATCAAAAGTCGGGGCTTGCGCCTTCAGGAGCTGAGGCTTCAGTGTGCCGGATGTCACTAGGTAGAGCGATGGCGGGTCGAGAAAGGACTCGTACTGCACGAGCGCATCCGCTGAGTCGCTGTCGCCACCCGCGAAATGGAGGCTGCCGTTGTCCGCGAAGGCAATCGCCTGTCTCGTCCAGCCGGCTTTGCCCGGTGAGTAGCGAAAGAGGCGGCCACGAACATTGTCGAGCATCATCACAAGCAGACAGTCAGGCATGGCGTGAGCGGTTTCGACGATTTCCTGTGCAGTCGGCGCGACGACAAGCTCGACGGCGCCGGCTTTGTCGCGCTTTCCCGCCAGGTCAGCCAAGACGATCGAGCCGGAGGGAAACTTAGCGCCTCGAATTGTCCAGTCGTCTCGCAACTTCAGTAGGAGCCGCCCGCGAAAGCCATCAAGGACAACGACCGATGCCGGCAAGTCTAGCGCCTCGAGCCGGCCTTCAAGAACCTGAAAGTGCTTGGCAGTCCAGGTCGTCAGTCTTTCAGTGACCAGATCGATATTGCCCGCACTGGCGCGAATTCGCCGTGCCCCTATTCCCACGGACGTCGCTGGGGCTTCATACAGCGTTTTCGCTGACTGGAGCGGCGTGCTTCGGCGCCAGAGCTTCAGAATGCGGGGATAGCCAGACTGGGTCAGTGTGCCGGGACCAAAATCCGTCGCGACATAAAGGGTGTCGATATCTCGCCATTCGGCATTCGATTTTGCGGACGGCAACTTGAAACCATCTGCGACAAACGTTTTCGTCTCGAGATCAAACTCGCGCTCCTCGGCAGCGTCACCGCCGGCCGGGGCCAGACGAATCAGGCAGCGCCGGTTGTCGGGCGCCAGCCAAGTCGCACCGCCGAACGCCAAAGGCTTGCCCTCGACCTTTACGAGCGCGTCAATGTCGAGGACCGTCTGCCATGCTGGCTGATCGCGGCGCAACTCAGCGATCGTGGTGCGGCGCAATAACCCCCGCGGATGGGCGCGGTCACGCCAGAGGTTGTAAAGCCAGTTGCCGCGCTGCGTGACTTCGGGTATCCGCGACTTCGAGTCAAGCGCGGCAAGCGCGGCGCGAAAGAGATCATCGAAACCAGGTAATGCGGCAAGGCGCCGCTCCGTCGCGCTGTTGTGCGCGCTGACCCAAGCACGGGCGCGGGCACCATCGATGTCCTCGAGCCACAAGTAAGGATCATCGTCCAGCGCCACAGGATCATTAGGCGCGCACCACCCCGGCCTGCCAAGCGCGATTAGCACGAGAAGAGAAGTCAGTCCGAATTTGCCCGACCGGATGTTATTCATCCGAGGTGTCCTTCTTATCACCACAAAGCTTTTGACCGACCCTGACGCACTGCCACATCGCGTGGACCGTCACCGTTCGGTTCACATCATTCAATCTTTATAACGACAGCAATGCCGGTTGCGTCTTCGGAGCCGCAGTTCGTGGACGTGCGTTTTGCAAAAGGACCGATAAGTGCGGTCGTGGCGGGCTTCGGAAACTCATCCGTTTTTCGGCACGCGCTTCTGCCTATCGGATTCCCATACGTTTTGGCGGAATGCGGCCTCGAGCTGTGTGAGCGGACAAAGAGCGCTGAAATCGGCGGCAGAATTCGAACGTTTCCGGGACGAGCTGGAAATGACCCTTGTTCCATCGAAGGACCATTCGAGTTGCGTCCAATTGTCCCTCCGAAGGCCAAGTATCCCTGTTGCGAAGCCGGCGTGTTGCGCCGTAGGCTGAGAGGCCCAACCCGAGGTTTCCCATGGACGCTTCACGAGCCGACGGCGACGCATCGAATCCGTCGCCCGCGGTCACTGTGGTTGGCCCCGATCCCTTCGAGCAAGTCGGCGCCATCATCGGCGCTTACAAACTGATGGAACAGATCGGCGAAGGGGGTTTTGGGCTAGTCTTCGTCGCTGAGCAACTTAAACCCGTCAAACGCCGGGTCGCGCTCAAACTCATTAAGCCGGGCATGGACACGTGTGACGTGATCGCCCGGTTTGAAGCCGAGCGTCAGGCGCTGGCGCTGATGGACCATCCGAACATCGCCCGCGTCCTCGATGCCGGCGCAACGGACTCGGGGCGGCCCTACTTCGTCATGGAGTTGGTGCGCGGCGTTGCCATCACGGAATTCTGCGACCAGAACCATCTCACTCCGCGCGAACGGCTTGAGTTGTTCGTGTCGGTCTGTCAGGCGATCCAGCACGCCCACCAGAAAGGGATCATCCACCGCGATATCAAGCCATCAAATGTTCTCGTCATGCTGCAGGACGGCAAACCCGTTCCAAAGGTGATCGACTTCGGAGTTGCCAAGGCTTTGCATCAGCAACTGACCGACAAAACGGTCTACACGCGATTCGCGCAGATGATCGGTACGCCGCTGTACATGAGCCCTGAACAGGCGCAGTTGACAGGCATCGACATCGACACGCGAAGCGACATCTATTCGCTCGGCGTGGTGTTGTACGAACTCTTGACGGGGGCTACCCCATTCGACAGAAAGCGACTCTCGCAGGCGGCCTACGACGAGCTGATTCGCATCATTCGCGACGAAGAACCGCCTCGGCCGAGCACGCGGCTTTCTCGATCGACCGAAGCGCTCTCCGCAGTCGCGGCTCAGCGCAGGACCGAACCGGCGCGGCTCTCGAAAATGTTGCGCGGAGATCTTGACTGGATCACCATGAAGGCGATGGAGAAGGATCGGGCGCGGCGTTACGAAACGGCCAACGGGCTTGCGCGCGACATCCAGCGATACCTGGCCGATGAGGTGGTTGAAGCTCGTCCTCCCAACGTCGGTTATCTGGTCAGGAAGTTCGCCCGTCGACACAAGGGACAAGTGGTCGCCGGCGGCGGCGTCTTCTTGGCGTTGTTCGGGGCGCTGGCGTCGATCGCGGTCGTGCAGTCGGCGGCCAACGCACGGCTTTCGGCCTCGCTGGACCGAGAGACGCGGACGAACGCGGCCCTGGCCGCCGCCAACGATGAGCTAACCCGATCGCGCGCTGCTGTGCAGGCGCGGTACGACCTGGCGGCGGACGCGATCAAGACGTTCCACACCGGCGACAGCGAGGAGTTCCTTCTCAAGGAGGAACGGTTCAAGGAGCTGCGCGACCGGCGCTTGAAATCGGCTGCGGACTTTTATCGCAAGCTCGCCACCCTTCTGGGCAAGGAGACGGATGCCGCTTCACGGCGGGCGCTAGCGCAATCGAACTTCGAGTTGGCCGAACTGACCCGCACGGTGGGCCGCCCCGAGGACGCGCTGACGGCGCACCGGGCTGTGTTGGCAGCGCGGGAGGCGCTGGCGGCCGAGCCGGGGGCCGACGCCGGCGTGAAGGCCGACGTCGGCCGAAGCCTGACTGCGGTTGCCTCCTTGCTCGATTGGACTGGCAAGGCCGACGAAGCGCTAGCGACCTATCGTCGTTCAGAGTCCTTGCTGGTCGACTTGGCGGGTTCAGACCCGGCAGCGCGATCCGCACTGGCAGCCTGCCGCACCCGGATGGGCCTTCTCTTGCAGTTCGCCGGTAGGAACGTCGAGGCACTGGCGGCGTTGAAGTTAGCGCGGGCGGAGCAGGAGGCGCTTGCCTCTGTCCCCGGGGCCTCGAACGATGTCCGCCACGAACTGGCGGAAACGTTCACGGAGATCGGCTATCTTCGGTTGCGCACGAGGAAGCCAGCAGAGGCGGAGCCCGAGTTCCGCACGGCGATGCCGATCTATCAAAAGCTGGCCAACGAAAACCCGGCCGTCACCGAGTACCGTCGGGGTCTGGCCAACAGCCACTTTTACCTCGGCCTGGTGCTGTCGATGACAGGAAAGACGACGGAGGCGGAGGCCGAACTCCGCTCCGCGGTATCGCTCAACCAACAGAACGCGGAGGAAACCCCTGCTGTCACTAAGCTCCGCAGAAGCTTGGCAGTCAACCGGCTCTACCTCGGCGTGCTTCTGGCAGAGACGGGCAGGCCAGCGGCGGCGGAGGCCGAGTATCGCACGGCGCTGGCGAGCATGCAGAAGCTGACGGACGACAACCCCGCCGTCAACGAGATAAGCAGCGTCAACGCGACCATCCACACGAGCCTCGGCCTCTTGCTGCTGCAAATGGGCAAGTCGACGGAGGCGGAGGACGAATGCCGCAATGCCCAGGCGATCAGTCAGAAGCTGGTCGATGAGAACCCGGGCGTCCTCTCCCTTCGTGACAAGCTCGTCACTTCCCTCACCAACCTCGGTGACGTGGTCCGCTCACGGGGCAGGGCGGCCGAGGCCAAAGGGCTGTACGAACGGGCGATCGCCCTGTGGGAACCGCTAGTTCAGAAGGATCCGACGAACGCGGAGCACGTCTACGTCCTGGTCCGGTCGATGCGGCGGCGCGGGCTGGCCCTCCGCGATCTCGGCGACCCGGCTGGTGCGGCTGCCGACGTCCGGCGATCGGCGGCGTTGTCCGACGGGCTGCCGCCGCTGGCCGGATCTGAGTTCGAGACGGCTTGCTGTCACTCAGCGCTTGCAGTTCTGGCCGGGCGGCCCGGATCGGGGGTCTCGGCGGCCGAGGGGGAGAAGGAGGCCGACAGGGCCATGAAATGGCTGAGCCGTGCGGTTGCCATGGGCTATAGGAATACGAGCGAAATTCGGATCGAGTCGGCACTCGACGCGCTCCGGGGCCGAGAGGACTTCAAGAAGCTCGTGGCCGAGCTCGAAAAAAAATCGGCTGCTCAGCCGGTACTGAAGCCGTGATAGCGCTGAAAGCCTACGGGTCGCTTTCTGGAAAGTCGTTGTACTCCGAATTGCCACGTCTTTAGGTTGGGAACGTTGTGCGCATTGTGCACGCGCAACGCATGGTGATCGCCTGTGCCGCAGAAATGCCAGCGATTGGGAGACTTTGAGATCCTCCGCGAAATTGGTCGCGGAGGCATGGGCGTTGTCTTTGAAGCCCGGCAGATCTCGTTAAACCGCAAGGTGGCGCTCAAAGTCCTGAGCGGCAGCCTGGGGCTGACGCCTACGGCCATACAGCGCTTTCGCCGCGAAGCCGAGGCAGCAGGCAAGTTACACCACACCAACATCGTTCCGGTCTATACGACTGACGAAGAAGACGGCAGCCTTTTCTATGCCATGGAGCTGATCGAAGGCCCGTCCCTTGACCGAGTCATCCGCGAACTCCGCAGTGCGAAAGAGAAGAAGCCCGAGCCATTCAAACCGGTTGACGAACAAGCCACCACCGAGCCATACGTTTCCGACACAAGTCAGTCCGACAACGGCACGACGCTGAGCGTGTCCTCGTTAAGCTCGAACAGCAGCTATTTCGACAACGTCGCTCGCATGATCGCAGACGTGGCCGACGCTCTCGACCATGCCCACAAGCAGGGAGTCATTCATCGCGACATCAAGCCCTCAAACCTGCTCCTCTCACCCGACGGCCGTCTAAGTATCAATGATTTCGGGCTGGCCCGGATGCTGGAGCAGCCAGGCATGACGATGACGGGCGAATTTGTCGGCACGCCGCGCTACATGTCGCCGGAACAGATTGCGGTTGGCCGGATTCCTCTGGATCACCGAACCGACATCTTTTCGCTCGGCGCTACGCTCTACGAGCTCTTGACCTTGCAGCCGCCTTTCACCGGCGAGCGCCGCGATCAAGTGCTGGCGCAGATCCTCCACAAAGATCCGATGGCCCCTCGCAAGCTCGACAAGAAGGTTGCGCCTGATCTTGAAACCATCTGTCTGAAGGCAATCGACAAAGACCCCGATCGGCGCTACCAGACGGCGGGGGCAATGGCAGATGATCTGCGCAGGTATGTCAATCGCTTTGCGATCTCAGCCAGGCGTGCAGGACCGATTCAGCGAACCGTCAAGTGGGTACGCCGCAGGCCGGCATTGGCCGGGGCGATGCTCCTCGCGCTTGTTTTAACAGGCATCGCTGGCGTTGCTTTGTACCGGGCCGACGTGGCCGAACGAGAACGGCGCCTGGAGCGCGAAGGCGCTGCCTTACGGCTGCGAGACGAGGAACAACGCGGGCGGCAACTTCTCCTCGAAGAAAAAATCCGCAGTGCTTACCTCATCGCCGCTGGTGGCGATTTGCACAAGACCGATGAAGCCATCAAGGAAATCGAGTCGCTCGGAGCTTCGACGGGGCAAGTCCGATTGTTACGCGGCATGGCGGCCTACTTCCGCCAGGAGACGGAGACAGCGGTTTCAGAATTGGAGCAGGCCGTCAAACTCCTGCCCGAAAGCGTGGCAGCCCGAGCCTTGCTGATCGCTTCCTATATCGATTACGGCCTCGGCGAGCGAGCTGCGCCGCTTTATCAAGGACTGACGAGTCTCTCGCCGGTTTCCGACGAGGATTTCCTGTTCAAAGGCTATTGCCTTGGGTTCATCGACACACTTGCAGGGCTGCCGGATTTGAATGAAGGGATCCGTCGGCACGATTCACCGCTCGGGCGCGCACTGCGTGCGGCTGTGTGGTTGGAACGCGCTGAGCATGCAGGGAGTCTCGAGTCGGCTGAGAAAGCCCTGGCTGATGCGGCGGTCGCTCGCGGCATGTTGCCCGACAATCAATTCGTGATCTATGTCCATCTGTACGCTCGCATGGTGGCTGCGGGGCTCTACCAGGAAGCCCACAAGCCCGACGAGCGCCTCACACTCTTGCGTGACGCCGCCCGGGACGTTCAAGCGCTCGAGCCGTCGATCGGACGCCCCAGTGGGATCTGGATGATTTGGTGGTATTACATTGAGGCCGGCAGCACGGACGAAGCCCTCAACGCGGCACGCCGCTCATTTCGTCAATCTCAAGGCTCCATCTCGGCCTTTTGTTGCGCAACCAGTCTGTACATGCGTGGCGAGTTTGAAGAAGCCCTGCGCTCTCTCGATCAACGGCGGTTCCAAGACGAGGCGGGCAACATGTTGCGGCTCTTCGTCATGGCTGAGTTGCCAAACGGCGTGCGCCGCGTGCACGAGGAGTCGGACCGATTCGCGCGCAGGTATTTGCGCACCCCAGGCACTCCCTTGCTTCTTCTCGGTGACAAGTCCAAAGCGCAAGAGGCGATACGCGCGACTCCTCCGCCACCGCCCATGTCCAAGCCGATAACGGACGCGAGCATCGCCCTGCGGCGGTTTAGTAATGGTGAGATCACCGAGAGCGCGTACCTGGCGAGCGTCGCAGCGGATCGACGCCTGGCATGCAATGCCCACTTCTATGTCGGCTTGTTTCGGCTGGCCGAAGGCAATCGCTCAGCAGCGAAAGACCATTTCACCAAGGCGGTGCAGACGCACATTATCGCATCGTTTAATCACAGTTACAGTCTGATGTTCCTGACCCGATTGCAAACTGACCCGAACTGGCCGCCGTGGATTCCAGTCAAAAAATGATGCAGAAACTTCATGGCCCTTTGAGAATGGATTGACGTCAACGAAGAGCGACGACTTCACCGATGCAACCTGCGACCCCATCAACGCCATCGCTGCCTTGCGGGTCGCGCTTGGCAACCCCCCCCATACAGCGGTTACGCGTTACAAATCAACGTCAAGCGAGGCCACAAAATGACAATCAGGACCGCCGGGATGCAGCGCCAGTGCAGCGCATGAGTCTTGGCAATTGACGCAACCACGGTTGACTCACAACCGTAGGCGGGGTCGAAGCCCGCTACACACGATGGAGCAACCGGACACGTGCATTTAGCGCCATGCTCGCGGCGCGTCGCCGCAAGTCCGACTTACTCAATCGTTTTCCCGTCGTCGCATCAAACGACCGATAAGTGCCGCGGTGCCAGGCAGAAACTCATCCGTTTTTCGGCACACGCTCCGAGTGCCGGAAACTCATACGTTATTGCGGACTCGCGATTCGTTCGCCAACCGCGGCAAAAACGCCCTTCGGGCGGCGGTGTAAATCGAACGTTTGTTGAATCGACATTTCGCCAGAGCAGAGGCCGCTTTTTTGTGGTGGTGCTTCGATGCGTCGCTTTAGAATGCCGGCATGGCACCCGTCGACGAGCCGCAAGAGCCGGCTCCTTCTGGTTCACGACAATTTGCGACGACTCGCTGGAGCCTGGTGTTGGCCGCCGGTCAACGCAGCTCGCCGCAATCGTCCGTCGCGTTGGCCACGCTTTGCGAGAATTATTGGTACCCGCTCTACGCGTATGTGCGTCGGCGGGGGCACGACGCGGACGAGGCTCAGGACTTCACGCAGACCTTCTTCGCGCGGCTCTTGGAAAAGAACGATCTCGCCGCGGCCGATCCGGCGCGCGGACGGTTTCGCTCGTTCCTGCTGGCCTCGCTGAAGCACTTCCTGGCCAACGAGTGGGACCGCGCCCGGGCCGTTAAACGAGGCGGCGGCCGAGCCGTGCTGTCGATCGACTTTGGGACGGCCGAAGAGCGATACCGCGCGGAGCCGAGCCACGACCTGACGCCGGAAAAAATCTTCGAGCGGCGTTGGGCCTTGGTGTTGCTCGAAAACGTGCTGGCCCGGCTGCACGACGAATCGGCCCGAGCCGGCAAAACGGACAGCTTCGATCGCCTGAAAGGCTTTTTGACCGGCGAGCAGCCGGCGATCACTTACGGCCAATTGGCGGCCGAATTGAACACGAGCGAAGGCGCCTTGAAGGTCGCCGTCCATCGACTTCGCCGGCGTTATCGCGAGTTGCTGCGAGCGGAAATCGAGGAGACCGTGGCCGATGCCCAGGAGATCGACCAGGAAATCCGGGACCTGTTTTCCGCGCTCGGTTCATAATCGACGCGGAAAACGTGTAACCGATGGGGCAATTTACTTCAGTATGAGGCGGCGGCCCCTATTCCGGTCGGGAATTCGGCGATGACTGAAGCCAGACGATGTCCGCAGTGCAGTGCCGACCTTCCGGTCGACGCGCCGGAGGGGCTCTGCCCCCGATGCCTGCTCCAGCAAGGGATCGGAGAGGGCAGCGGCTCGCCTGCTAGCGCCGGCAATGAACCGACGCTTGCGCCGCGAACAGCCGATTCGGGCGGCGCGGCACTGGGCTCTCATCTCCGCTATTTCGGCGACTATGAGATCGTCGAAGAAATCGCCCGAGGCGGGATGGGAGTCGTCTACAAAGCGCGGCAGGTCAGTCTCGATCGCGTCGTCGCACTCAAAATGATCCTCGCTGGGCAATTGGCCTCCGCATCTGACGTCGAGCGGTTTTACGTTGAGGCGAAAGCCGCGGCCAACCTGCAGCATCCGAACATCGTGGCCATTCATGAGATCGGTCAGCACGAGGGACAGAACTACTTCTCGATGGACTACGTCGAGGGCCAAAGCTTGGCCCTGCTTGTGCGCGAGAATCCCTTGCCCGCAACCCGGGCCGCCGGATACGTGAAGACGATTGCCGAGGCGATCGAGTTCGCCCACCGACAGGGAACACTGCACCGGGATCTGAAGCCGTCGAACATCCTGATCGACGCGTTCGACCAGCCGCGAGTCACAGACTTCGGCCTAGCCAAGCGGATCGAAGCCGACGCGCAGTTGACGTCGACCGGCTCTCTGCTGGGCACTCCCAGCTACATGTCGCCGGAACAGGCGGGAGCCAGTGGCGGCAAACTCGGACCGGCCAGCGACGTCTATTCGCTGGGCGCGGTGCTTTACGAGCTTGTGACGGGGCGGCCGCCGTTCCTGGCCGAATCGCTGGTTGCAACGTTGAACCATGTCTTGAACACCGAGCCGGTTTCGCCTCGCCTCGTGAACCCCAATGTCCCGCGCGACCTCGAGACGATTTGCCTCAAGTGCTTACAGAAGGATCCCCTGCGACGTTACCCCTCCTCCGAAGAACTCGCCAAGGATCTTGGACGATTCCTGCGCGGCGAGCCGATTCAGGCCCGCCCGATTGGGAAAACTGCTCGACTTTGGCGCTGGTGTAAGCGAAAACCTCTGGTTGCCAGCCTAGCGGCGCTGGCCGCCTCGCTTCTGATCGCGGTCATCGTCGTTACGGCTGTCGGCTATTTTGCGACGTCGGCGGCTTTGGATCGCTCGGAGCACACGCTCTATGCGGCCCACATGAACCTGGCCGACGAGGCCCGACGGACAGGCGATGACGGTCGGCTGGTGGATCTATTAGAGCGGCATTTGCCGCAGCCCGGCCACGCGGATCTCAGAGGCTGGGAGTGGGACTACCTTCGCAATCAGTCGCGAATTTTGACGACGATCAAGTACAAAACCAATCTTTCAAAGGTGGATCCCTGGTGGTTGCGATTCTTAGGGTCGACGGGGCAGCAGAAACCGAGCCTCGCCCTTCGTTCATTGGCATGGTCGCCGGACGGCCGGAGTCTCGCGGGCGCGACATGGGCTGGAATCCAAATCTGGGAGCCGGAATCTGGAAATGAAATTTGTACGCTCAACCCGCCAGCAAAGTGGATTGCTTGGAACACCGATGGACGACGTTTAGCTGCCGCGGGACTATCGGAACCGGAACTGGTCGTCTGGGACACTGTTGACCGCACCAGGGTCTTGACGCTCGGTGGCCGCTCGCGGGGATACACGGGCGAGCTGCTGGGCTTTGCTTGGAGCCGGGATGGCCGCCGCTTGGCATTGGCAACGTTCGACCGGCGCATCGAAATCTGGGACGCCTCGAGCGGCGCGAAGCTCCTGACACTCGCCGGTCATCCCAAGGACGCCGGGAAATCCGCCTACTGGCGCATGCTTCTGGCTTGGAGTCCCGACGATAAACAATTGCTCTCGTCCGGCGATTCCGAGACGAAGGTTTGGGACGTCACCTCCGGACGGGAGCTGCGAACACTTGCCTGTAATGCGATTGGGTGCAGTCCCGACTTCACGCGCGTCGCGGACAGTTTATTCGTGTACGACATTGCCTCCGGACACCAGCGTTTCAACTTCGAGCGTACGGCCTTCTCGCTAGCCTGGAGCGCGAACGGCCGGCGGCTGGCCACAGGCATCGCGAACACAACCAAGATTCTCGACGCTGAAACCGGAAAGGTGATCCTCTCGCTTGTCGGCCGTCCGAATCAGGCGCTCGCCTTGCGCCCGGACGGCGAACGGCTCGCAACAGGGTTCGACCAGGTCACGATTTGGGATACGACTGCCAGGAACAAAGAGCTGACGTTGGCCAATCCCCGCGGCGAACTGGTTTCGGTGGCGTGGTCACCCGACGGCCGGCGCATCGCCGGGGGTGCGACCAGTTACATCCCTCCGAATGCCCTCAAGGGGACAGTGGATGTCTGGGACAGTGAGAGCGGCGCCGTCGTTAAATCGTTGGAATGGCAAGCCAGCCCCGAGGCGTCCGCAGGGCCGATCGGAATGCCTTGGATCCGGGTGGCCTGGAGCCCAGACGGTGCCCGTTTGGCTTCAATCGACGGAAGTGGCACCGTCAAGATTTGGAGTACGACGAACTGGCAGCTAGTGCCGGGCCTCGCGCAACTGCCGCCCTACAGTGGAGGGGCGCCTGCTGAGGGCAGGCTGGATTGGAGCCCCGACGGCAAGTGGCTGGCGGCCGCCAGCGGCTGGACGACGCTGAAAATCTGGGAAAGCGAAACGGGTCACGAGGTCTTCCACTACGGCGAGCAGGGAAAACTCGGAATCCAACTTGTCGGCTGGAGCAAAAAGAGCGGAGAGCTGTCCTTTGGCACTCTAACCGAAACAAGGAGTTGGAATCCGGTCAGCGGCCGGCTGCGGGCTGTCGGCGGCTCGGAGCGATCGCATATCTATTTCAGTCCCGATGAGCAATTGGTCGCAATTCCTGACGGCGCGGAAATCATCGTCCTCAATGTCCGCATGCTCTCTCGGTGGCTGAGCCCGCCTCGCATCTTGCGAGGACACACCGATCACGTCTTCGACATTGACTGGAGTCCCGACGGCCGACGGCTTGTTTCGAGCAGCCAGGACCGCACTGCGAAGATCTGGGACATCTCGAGCGGACAGGAGCTCCTGACTTTTGGAGGGACCGAGACAATACCTTATCGGGCCGTGGCCTTCAGCCCCGACGGCAATCGCTTGGCAGTGAGCAGAGGAAACACCGCGAGGATTTTGGACGCACGATCCAAGCCGGCAGACAAACAACCGTGAACGGCGTGCCGTGCCACAATCTCAAACGTTTTCCCGGACACGCCATCAAAGGACCGATAAATGCCGCCGCGACAGGCACCGAAAACCATGCGTATTTCGGCACGCGGTTCTGTGCAGCAGATTGCCATACGCTTTGGAGGAATCGGGCTTCAGCCCGTGAGAGCGGACAAAATGCGCTGAATTCGGCGGCAGAATTCGAACATTTTATCGGTGATCGCAGGGCCGTGGCGAATACGACAAAAAGTGGTATTTGGGATTCTTGCAATTGTTCGAGGGAGAGAATTGGCTCGGGACTCTCTCCTGCCCCCAAATCATCTTGCCAGCCCTTTTCGGATTTGCTTTGAAGAACGCGTTTCTCTCCACGAAATACCTATCGAGTGCCGATTTGCAAGCATCTAAAGATGCATAGTCGCTGTTGTGAATAATCGCCTTGGCCATTCCGCTGAAGACCGACTCGATCACGTTGAGGAACTGTGCGCACGACGGGAGCGGCACGAGTTCGACTAGGGGACGTCGATCCGGAGGCGTGCATTGTCGCGAATTATTTTCATGAACTCTCCTAATCAACGCTTTTGACGCATGCCATGAAGCTGCATCCCACGAGAAGTAAATCTTGTCAAATCCAGAAGATTGAGTCAAAAGCACTTCCAGCATTCTTAGCATCTCTGCGGTATTCTTCTTGTTGGAGTAAAAGTGCGTAACTTGGTTGGTCAACAATTCCAAGGCGGCGGTCAAAATCAGGGCGCCCTTGGATCGTTGTCTTTGGGGAACTGATCGTACTGTTCCTGGAGGTGTCAGAGAGCGGCCACCTCGCGTCTTGACCGCGAATGGACCGTATTCGTCAATTGAAAAGAATCGCTCATTGGGGCCGATCGCCGAGAGAATGGACTGGATCCTCTCCAATTTTTGACGGTAATCGGGGTCAGTGCTGGTCAATGCGACGCGGGCAACGTTCCACCTGTATCCCGCCGCGCGGATTATTTGCCTGATGACGTCCAATGAAACCGGAAGTCCCTTTTTAGCGAGGACACGCTTCAGGTCCCTCATTTTCCACGTTGTCCTGTTAATGCCTTGGTCGGACGGGGGAGAATGTAGAACAGAGAAAAGCGTGTTGCGCAGCAACTCATCATCAGATTTCTTCGTGCGACGGTAAAATCCAGCGAAGAGCTGCGCTGCCCCGAAGGCGCTGTAGGTTTTCCAATAGTCGGCTACGGTCGTTCGGTTGATTTTGAGCATTCGGGCAATGACAGTGGCAGAGATGGTGCGTGCTCGTGCAAGTACCGCGACTGCCTTTTTGCGTTCCCGCAGTTTTCCATTTGCGACCGTTGCAATAAGCATGTCCAGGCTTTGGATTTCCCCGATCTCTCGGCTAAGCAACGCGGGTGATACACCGCACTGGAGGATTCCGAGAATCCACTTCTCATCGCTCAGGCTCGCAGTCGGGCAAGGAGCCTGCGCATTTGTGATTTGATCCCCACCCGTCGTTGCAATCGTCGAACGATGCGAAAGCTCATGACGCCGCAGGATATGTGAGATGGTGGCGAGACTGGGGGGCGATACACCCTGACGGGTAAGGATTCGATGGATAACTCGTGGGCCACAACGACCGCATTCGTGAACCATCAGCACCATTCGTTCCATCGCGTTAGGGGTCCGGTTGGGGCTTTGGTGGGGACGACGGGATCGGTCGAGTAATTCTCGGTCTGGCTCACGATCAAAGCGCCGAAGCCATTTGTAGGCAGTACGGCGGCTGACTCCAAAGTCGCGGGCAGATTTTGTGACCGATCGACCTTCAACACGAACGGCATGGACGAAGCCATGCCGCAGCTCAGAAACAGTTGGCACATTCCACGACATGGGGTTCGTCTCTCATAGAATATGGCACCGCTGGTTGGATTTCTGGCACCCATGCGCACTCAGTTCGTTCACACTCGGACGTCTGACTGATGCATGTATTTTGCACTGCGTCGCACCGATCAGAGTCGATCGGCAGCTTTGGGTCCTCGGCTCGATGTTGCGCCGTTTCTCAAGAACTCACACCTTTTCTCGAACGTTTCAAAATACGACCCGTTTCTCGGACCAGTCCTAACGGCACTGAAAAACGTCTGCCCGGAGTTTCTGAAACTCATCGGGCGATTCACGGACTGACTCGGGCCTAAATCGGGCGCATCAAAGCAACGTCTTCTGACACGATGATCGGCACGTGATTAGTCTTGAAAGCATCTTCTCGATTCGGGTTTGAGTTTACGGTAATCTGGCCTGGATGAGCGACGTCGCCCAGATCTGAACACGATTCGACGTGGGGATGCGCCCGCCACAGACGTCGGACAAGAAAGGCCGATAGGCCAGCCTGCTGGGCTGACCACGCTGGACCTCCTTCGGCGTAGTTTGCGCTCTTATCTGCTCACCATCGAGGGGAAGTCAAGGACCCACGAGCCAACGGCCGCGCGTCACAGATGGAGGACGACATGTGTTTGGCGACTTGGTCATTCGCGTGGACCACTCTCCTATCAGTTTGCCTTGCCGCGGCGCCCGCCCAAGAGAAGCAAACCAAGGAAGACAAGACAGGCCAGCCAACGATCATCTCCGTTTGGCCCAAGGATGCGCCGGGATCGGAAAAGTGGACGCAGAAGGAGGTCGAGCATCGCGATGCGTGGTTGCGAGTGAAAATCGTCCGCAACGTCGTTCGCCCCACGTTAACCGCGTTCTTGCCCGAGCGCTCGAAGGCCAATGACACGGCGGTGATCGTCTGTCCGGGTGGAGGCTTCTACTTTCAGTGCGAGGACGAGGGCACCGAAGCAGCGGAAAGGCTCCGTGCCCGCGGCGTGGCGGCATTCGTTCTGAAGCATCGTCTGATCGATACCGGAGCGACTGAGGCGGAATTCCACACGGCGCTGCTGCAAGCCGCCCTGCTAAAGGGCATCGCGGATAGCCTGATCGGCGGAGAGCGGCCGGTCTTGCCGGAAGACGTGCGGAAGTTTAGCGCGCTTGCCGTCGCGGATGGCCAGCAAGCGATCAAAGTGGTGCGCGAGCGCGCCGGTGAGTGGGGAATTAAACCAGATCGCATCGGCATCATGGGCTTCTCGTCCGGCGGGGTGGTATCGACCGGGGTCGCGACGGAGCACGATGCCGCCAGCCGGCCGAACTTCGTCGCGTCGATCTACGGTCCAGTTTTAGGCAGAGTCAAGGTCCCCATGGACGCGCCGCCGCTCTTCATCTGTTGTGCGAGCGATGACCCCCTCGTGCCTTCCAGAGACAGCATTCGCCTCTACTCCGCCTGGAAAGGGGCCGGCAAGTCCGCTGAACTGCACATCTACGCCAAGGGCGGTCACGGCTTCGGCGGTCAAGGACTTCCTTCGGACACCTGGATCGACCGCTTCGGCGATTGGCTTCGTGGTATGAATCTCTGAGGAACTCATACCTTTTCCGGACAAGGCTGAAAAACGACCGATAAGTGCCGGCCTGGCACCGGAAACTCATCCGTTTTTCGGCACACGCTCCGCGTCCCGAAAACGCATACGTTATCGCGGAATCGCGCCGGGCGCGACGACTGATGAGAAACGTCTCTTCGGAGTGCGGCGCAAATCGAACGATTCCTGGAACTCAAACGTAGGCCCGTGGTCTCTGTACTAAACAATGCTGTTCTGTCGGTGCGGTGATCATCATTTGGTCCGTTCAGCAACCGGGGCAGACGCCAGTTGAAACGAAACTGTCGTAGGGCTATCACTCAGGTCACAGAACTCAATTGCGGTCGGGCGGAGGTGCGCTGAAGCGGATCGACTTGTTTCGATTCGTGGTGGCGACGACCGCTTTGCCGTCGGCTGTAAACACGAGACGCGTCAATGAAACGTTTCGGGCCAATGGGGTCTTTTGCAGTCGCTTCCCGTCCCGCGCATTCAGCACATACAAGGAAGCGCGGTCTGCGACGGCCACCAGGCTGCGGTTGGCTCCGACTGCGGTCGCGTCGGAATCCAGAGTGGAGCGCCACAAAAAGGCGCTCGGTTTGTTACCGCCTGCCTTGCCTTCATTCGTGTGCTTCCAGACGAAATGGGACTGGACCAGGTACATGAACTGACCATCCGGCGAAACGATTTTCATATCCGCGTGGACGCTTGTCGTCGTGAGCAAGAGCCCGAGAATAGCCGAAATGAAACTTACCCGACCACAGGAAAGACCGGTCCTGACGCGGCAAATCCGTGCTTGTTGGAGTCTGTTGGCGAACATGGCGTGCTCCTGAGTGATTGACTTGTTTCTGGTGTCGAAGAATTACTGATGCGTCGAAAGTTCAATTTGGCCCGATCGCAACACGGACCAGACGCCGCCACGCATCGTTGGCTCGATGCTTGGCAGCCTGGTCACGTCGCTTTAGCCGCGTCTGCCATTCGAGTGCTGTTGTGGCCGTCCCTGCGTGGCTGGATGCGGCACGTATCTCGTGTCGACAAGCCGATCTGCAGGGTGCTGCCGAACGGCGGGCTGTGGCGGAGCCGCGTTGCCGTTCATCACCACCGGACGCCGCTGGACCACTGGGGGTGCCGGATTGGTGTGGAATTGCGGACGTGAAGGGCGCTGCAATCCGTTCGCTGGATGCGGATTGACGACGATCGGCTGAGGCTTGGGCATCGGATGATTCACCGGTGTGGGTTGAATTGTCTTGCCGGGCTGCACGACGGGGTGAGTAGTCTTCTGCACGAAATGCGGCGTAGAGACACCACCTTGTACTAACTTGCCAGGCTGGACGACCGACGTAGTCTTCTTCTCCCCCGGTCGCGGAGCGGACCCAGATCCTCCCTGAACGAGCTTGCCGGGCTGTACGACTGGGTGATTAATCTTCGGCCCTGGCCTCTGTGGATTCACCGGCTTGTTAGTGACGAGACTGACGGGCTGGCGGATCAGCGATTTCTTCTCGACCTCAAGACGCCGCGTCGCCATCTGCCCGAGACTCTGCGCCGATTTACGAAACTTGTCGCGATTCGCCTGGCTCAATTTTTCGAACCTCGCGGCTCCCGGCCGTGCGGCCCACTTACTCAAAGACATCGCGAGCGCCGGAGTTTTGTTGGCGCCCGATTGTTTCGCGCGAGCCAGAAGAGTGGAATATGTGTGGGGAGGACGAAATTCCATGTGATCGCGTCGCTGCCGGTAGTCGGCGATCAGCTTCTGATGCCAGCCGACGTCGTGGCGGTGCTGCCAGCTGCAGCAGGCGTACAACGGGTCATAACCAAAGTGGCTCATATGGAACGCGAACCACGGATAACAGCCGTCACGCAGCTGACTGGGCCCGTAGTAATCGCCAAAACAGTAGCAGCCGCATTGTGGCTGACAGAACAGGTACTCCGTGAAGGTTTCGCAATTGAGTACGACGGTGGGCGAATAGACGAATCCGGCGGCGGGAATCGTGTTGAACGCACACGGCGCGAAACACGTGCCGCGGTGTGACAGGTCGTAATCCCAAAACCCGTCGACGAAGACATAGCCGGCCGGAGCCCAGCAAAAGTGTGCCGGCACCCACGACCATCCGGGATAGAGCCGTCCCCATTGGCCGGCAAGCCAAAGAAAACGACCACCCCTGTAAATCCACGTGCCGGGAATCCAGACGCAGTCGTTCGAGGGGGGATCGCCCACGGGCCCTGACTCGAGGGAGTCGGGCGGCTTCGGACAATAGGTGACACCTGAAGGATCGTCCGACCCCGCGCCTTTTTGCGTGCCGGAATCCGTTCCTCCAGGAACGACTCCGGGATTCGTATTGGGATCCGGATTCGCATTGGGATCAACGCCCGACGGGGTCGGATCGGTGCCGGTGTCTGGAGCGGAAGTTGTGCCAGGATCTGGAGTCGAAGTCGTTCCGGGATCTGGAACGGTTGTCGTTCCCGGATCTGTTCCGGGAACCGATCCCGGATCGGGAACCGAATTCGTTCCCGGGTCCGTACTGGGATTTGTCGCTGGATCGGTGGCCGTAGTCGTCGCCGGATCGGCGCCGGAAACTCCGGCCACGGGATCGTGTGCCGGCGGTGTTCCGGGATCGACCACCGGAACGACGCCGGGATCCTGACCGGCATTGGCCACGGGAGTATCGCCGGAATTCACTGCGCCGGCCGCACTGGGATCGCTACCCGGACCGGACCAGGCCTTCGCGCGAGCCAATGTTGCTGCACCGCCTGTTCCACGTCGTCGCCAGAATCCGGAAACCCATTGATATCCGCTTTCGCCGTGCGTCCAGTAGCCCGGCACCCAGGAGAGGCCCGGCGGAATCGACCGCCAAATGCCGCTAGTCCATACGAACTTCTTCAGATCGGTGTCCCAACTCCAATGGCCCGGGAGCCACTGCACGTTGGCCCCTTGAGGTTTCTGGGCGGCCGGCATTTCCTGCACAGGATCGGGTGGCTTATTGAGGATCGCCGGACTCGGCGCGGGATTGAAGAGGACCGGCTGGGCGAATGCCTCGTGCACGGCCCCCTTCGTCATGACTTGGAGATTTGGATCGCTCGCCGCCGGATCGTCGGCCGCGGCATCCGGGGCCGGGACTTCGGGATTCGATGCAGTCGGTGTCGGCGTGGCTGCATCGGGGGCCGACGAGGCCGGATCCTGGGCTGCCGATGGAGGATCCTCGGCGGTCAACAACCTGGTCGACGGCGACGCCAGGCAAACGATCAGGAAGAGCGAAGTCACGACCAAGCAAGTCACATAACGGCGGTTCATGTCAAGGTCCTTGTTCTGTGATCGGCTGCCGCGAGCGACAACCGCTGGTTGGATGAGTGACCGATGCGTTTCGTTCGTTTTCACACAGGCGATGTGATCCATCTCCTTTTTGTTTCACCGGGTGGGATCGACGATGCGTCCCAAAAAGAGGACCGCCTCCGTCCGCTCGTCTCGAATCAAAAAGACGAACGGGTGGTCCGCGCGAAAGACGGGTGGTTCCGGCCGCGGGCCTGGCGCCGCCCCCACGGTGGCCATCATGGCCGTCGCCGCCGCCGCCTCGGTCCCTTCCTCATTCACGTCGACGAACGCTTTGTGAATGACTGCCGATAGGAAGAGATCCTTCTCGATGCTCATCCTCGAGAAATCGGCAGACGGCTCGAAGGCCCTCGTCATCCCCAACGACTTCAACGTGTCCGCCAGCTGAAATTGGGACGTCGTTTTGAACTTCGGAAGAAAGACCTCCACTTCCGTCGACCGCAAACCGTTGATCCACGCCTGCAAATTCTCGGCGCTCAGCGCCTTTTCGAGCCCGGCCAGCCCATCGACGCTCGACGGCAAGAGGGCGATCATCGAAAAACTGCCGTCGCCATAGGGAAGCTGCAGGATTTGCAAATCGTCGCCAGCGGCGTAGCGGAAGTGTCTGGCGCTGTGCATGAACGGAATTTTGATCTCGCGTCCGTCTTTGGGATGGAAGGCTTGCTCCTTCGTCAGTCGTTTGGCGAAGGGTGTTTGCCAGCTTCCTTTGAAGTAAATCGCGTTCGTCAGAACCAACCGGGCGTCATGGAGCAATTTGGGCGAGGCGATCAGGTTCTGAATTTTGTGTCCGGTGTGCTCTTCGACCCAGTCGTTGATCGTCCGCCGAGCCTGCTGTGCGTCGTTCTTGAAATCGAGCCGGCCCAGCTCGGCCCCGTAGTCGTTGCGCGTTGTTTGCAGAAACTCGGGAAGAAACTGAAATCCCTCTTGTCCCCACAAACGGTTGGCCACCTCGATCCGAACTCCTTGCCTGGCGTCCTTGATCTGCCACGAACCTTGCAAGGCGCGCATTTGCCGATTGACTTGGGCCTCTGGCATTTGCAGATGCAGCGTTTTGGCCAGTTCGGTCGCGGTTTGTCCGCCCGTGCCGTTGAGAGCCATGGCGAGGGCCGCCGAGATACTGGCCGGAGAGCAGAAAAGATTCCCTTCGGTTCCCCGCAGTCCTTGGTACAAGTCGAACGCGAAGCGATTGCTGCCGTCGACCACTTTTTCAACTTGGCTTCGCAACGCGGCCCGCTCTGCAGCCACGACCGACTTCAAAGCGGTCGTGGCCACGTATCCCCGTTCGCCGCCTTGCGACTGGACGAGGGAATAACTTGATTGACGTCGCAAGACAGCCACCTTGGTGCCCGCGGCCAGGCTGCCGTCAGGTGGCCTCCCTTGTTGAGGAGACGTCGCATAGTAGAAGGTGTCGGCCGTGATCACGTAATCGAAATTGAGCTGCGCAGCCGGCCGACGCGAGTCCGTACCTGTCAAAGGGGACGACAAGACCGGGATCGAGTCGCCAAGAAACCACAGCGCCATCCCGACAGTAAAGAGAGTTGTTGTTCTGCGAGACATTAGCTTCTCCTTTTGGATCTTGGGTAACCGATCGTCGCACCCCGGCTCGGATTGCACGGCTCAATGGTGGAAGTTGAAGACGACCTGACCCTGGCTGCCGGTCAGACGGCTGAGCGGATTGCCACTGAGATTGATGACCGTTTTCGAAGTCTCGTCCGACGTGACGACCTTCACGAGGATGCGCTGGAGATTCCAGTTGTCATCAGTCTCGAAGCCTGACCCGCCCTGACTGAGAGTGATGACCAGATCTCCTAAATCCGTCTCGCTGATCGGCTTCTTGAGGTGACAAGAGACGGTGTGTCTCGTGTAGTTGTCCCACGAGCCGGCGTCTTTGGCTTTGAGGGTGAAGAATTCAATCGTGCGGTGCGCTGAGCCGGGGGCACGGACGCTGGCCGAGACGGTGCTGTCGCCGCGGGCGTCGTCGTCACCCGTATCGATCTGGAAGTCTATTCGGGTGATCTTGATAAAGACGGTCTCATGCCGGGGGGGCACCATGGCGTTAATCAAGTGAGCGGTGGGAGTGCCCCAGCCGGTGGCCAGGTCATAACCGGCGACCGCCTTATAAAAACCGTTGCTGCTCTTGTCCTTGATGTCGTGAAAGTTCTGCGCGTAAAGGGTCGGGCTCTCGCCGAGGGCATACAGCGTCGGATTGATAAAACCGGTCGCAATGCCGTGTTGGGCTTGCTGCTCGTGCACCAGGGCCATGTATCCCGCCCAAATGGGCGAGGCGACGCTTGTCCCATTGACGGTATTGGACGTCGAACCGTTGTTGTAGTAGATGAAAATGCCCTGCGCGACGGCCGAGACGTCGGGAAGATCGCGAAACTTGCTGGAGCCGCCGTTGGTCTTCATGCTGACTGGAGACTGGTAGGAGGGGATCGATATGCTGCTCTCGATCCCGCCGCCGCTGCTGGACCAGGTCGTTTCTGATCCGTAGGAGCCCCCCGTCCCCGCAAGCGTCAGGGCGGTGCCGCCGACGACCGTGATCCGCTGGGAGTCGCGATCGTCGCCGGTATCGACTTTGTAGTAGCCGGAGTCGCCCGAACAGACGAAGAACGTCTGCCCCTGCGCGGCCATCTGATCGAACAGCTCTTGCGAGGTCTTATCCACTGCCCAAAACCAACTGGCGCTGAGTTGCCGGCACAAGGGAACGCCCTTCGGCGGCGAGGCCATCGCGGCAAGAACTGAGTTCCCCAACACGCCCTCGAACACGACGACTTTGGCCAGTCCCGGCGCCATGGCGATCGCCATGTCGATATCCAGGGGGACTTCGAGATTGGAGTTCGCATATGTTGTGTCTGTGGCGCTACCGCTATAGCCGTCGAGCAACACCGTTTGGACGGGCACGTTCGGCAGCTTGAATTTTTTCTTGTAGCTGGCGATGTCGGCGGCGTAGAAGCCGCTGCTCAGCTCAAACAACCCCACCGACTGGCCGGCGCCGTTGAGCGAGGTGCCTGGGGAATACGCTTTCCGAAAATCGCCGCCGGCCAATGAGCCGGCTGGGCCGGAGCCGGCTCCAGCGCCGGGCCTTCGGGCCCCGCCACCATTCGTCGGCGTGCCGGGATGCACGGCGGGCCGCGGCCGGACATAGTTCTCCAGGCCCGAAACGTGCAAGATCGGCACGGTCAAATCGAGCGATGGCTCGCGGTCGAGGGAATGGAACAAGCTTCCATCCGGCCGTTTGTAATTGTGCAGGTTGACGTGGAATGCCTTTTGGATGTTGTCCACCGAGCCGCTGACGCTGACGACCGTGCGATTGGAAAACGTGTGGCGTACGGTCAGTCCTTTCGATCTCGCAAAGGCGATGACCGCGTTGTAGTCCTTCTGCGTCGGGCTGTATTTCGCTTCGAACTGCGCCGGAGTCAGATAGTGGCCGTACGTGGCGGCAACCTTCGGATTCGCGACAGCGTTCAAGAACGCCTGCAGCTCGACCGGATTGCGAAGCGGCAGTCCGATGGCCAGTTCAAGCGTATTGGTGGGATTCATTTTCTCCACGGGTTGCAGCTTGCTGATGGCCCCCAACATGTGTCCGCGAAGTCGCTGTTTTCCCACAGCCGAAGGCGTCGGCTTGGGCGTCTTCTGGGCCTCCCCATTCGGGGGTGGTCCTGCGGCAAGCTCTTGGAGACAGCTGCCACACACCAGCAGAAACGCGACGACCTGCCAGGAATCCCGCAAGTGTTTATAAGTGGCGGAGAACATGGGTTTTCTCCTTTTGAAACATCACCAATTGGAAGTGTGGACGTTTTCGTTGAACGCATTGACCCTGACGCACCGTAGACAGCAGGAACCCGAGGCGAACCGGACACGGAATTTCGGCCCGTTCCGAACTTATTCAGGCGGGCCGCCCGCCGGCGAAGCCTCAGAACATCGACCGTAGAAGTAGCGTGCCGCCATCGGGCGAAACGACGAACTGATACGTTTTCGGGCTGCCCGGGTTGCTGCCCGGGCCATAGCCGCCCACGACGACGTTAAAGAAACTCAACGGCTGGTTCGCAAATCCTCCTCGCCTGAAGGGGGCTTGCGCGTTGTTCTCCACCACACGACTGAACGCGACGTGAGGCCTGGGCGCGCG
The DNA here is from genome assembly GCA_035949535.1 of Planctomycetaceae bacterium. Classification (GTDB taxonomy): domain Bacteria; phylum Planctomycetota; class Planctomycetia; order Planctomycetales; family Planctomycetaceae; genus DASPSM01. The sequence goes on from DASZIA010000618.1 coordinate 37,816, forward strand.
GCCCGCCGAGTCGAGTCGATGGGAATGCGTCTCCGTTCGCCCGGGGGCCAGTGTGATCGCCCGCCACGGCTCACTGCCCCAGCGGCGCTGATACTGAATGGTCATTCCGGTGTTGTTGGTAACGGAGAATTGGCCGACGGACCGGGGCGCGTCGTCGTTCGTGGTGCTGCCGACCTGCGCTAACGACATCTGGGGAAGCGTCATGCCCAATCCAAGCACGAGGCCGGAGGCGGCAAGGAACGTGGTCTTTTTCATGGTTCGGTTCCTGCGAGTGCGTTTGCGAGGGCGTCGCGAAAACGGTTGTTCGGTGACACGCCCATAGCAGCCAGAAACCGAAGCGAGCCGGACACGGAATCTCGGTCAATTCTCAAAATTTTCATCCGCCCGGTCGGAAATCGTGTCCTCAGCCTGGCTCAAGGCCGCTGAAAGAACCGGAGTTGAAGCTCAATCGGGCCGTCGCCGTTTCGTCGAGACGGCCCGCCAAGTCCGGCTCTTCGTGATAACTTCGGGCGATGTGCTGACGACGATCGAACCAGTTCTGGTATTTTGGGAGGCCTCGGAGCGTCGCCAACGGCGTGTCCGGACCTAATCGGCACTCTGCCCGAAGTTGGATGGGAGGGGTCGATGGAGAGTGAACGCGCCCGGATCGAACAACTGCAGCGGCTGAGTGACGAACAGCGCGGCCGCTGGCTTCGCGGGGATCGGGCCCTCGTGGAAGCCTTTTTCGATCGGCACCCCGAACTTCGCAGCGACGAGAAGCTCCTGCTTGACTTCATTCTGGCGGAATACACGCTGCGTCAGGAACTGGGGGACCACCCCGCTGCCGAAGAGTATTTTGAGCGTTTTCCGGACTTGAAGTCGCAGCTCCAGCTCTTGTTCGAGGTGCACGACGCGGTCTTCGCCACGACTCAAATGGATGCGGAGATCTCCGAAGCCCCGGGGACGGTGATCGGTCCCTATCGATTGCTCCAACAAATCGGCGAAGGGGGCTTCGGCGTCGTGTTCATGGCCGAGCAGATCAGCCCGGTCCGGCGAATGGTCGCGCTCAAGGTCATCAAGCCGGGGATGGATACGCGGCAGGTGATCGCCCGCTTTGAGTCAGAACGCCAAGCGCTCGCGCTGATGGACCACCCCAACGTCGCTAAGGTGCTCGACGCCGGAGCCACCGCCTCAGGCCGTCCGTACTTTGTGATGGAGCTGGTCAAAGGTGTGCCGATCACGGAGTTCTGCGACCGGAACCAACTGCGTCTGGACCAGCGGCTGAACCTGTTCCTCGACGCCTGTCGGGCGATCCAGCACGCGCACCAAAAGGGGGTCATCCATCGCGACATCAAGCCCAACAACGTCATGGTCACGCTGCACGACGGCATTCCCGTCGTCAAAGTGATCGACTTCGGACTCGCCAAGGCGACCGCCCAGCAGCTCACGAAGCGCACGCTGTTTACCGCCTACGGTGAAATGCTCGGCACTCCCGTTTATATGAGCCCCGAGCAGGCTGAGATGAGCGGGCTCGATATCGACACGCGGACGGACGTCTATTCGCTAGGCGTGCTGCTCTACGAACTGTTGACTGGTACAACGCCGCTGAAGCTCGAGCGCCTGCGGCGAGCCGCCTACGCGGAAATGCAGCGGATCATTCGAGAGGAAGAGCCGCCGCGCCCCAGCGCGCGATTGTCGTCGCTCGGGGGCTCCGCGACAATTCTCGCGGGAAACCGCGGGTTAGATGTCAAACATCTGGTCAAGGTGTTGATCGGCGACCTCGACTGGATCGTGATGAAGTCGTTGGAGAAGGACCGCAATCGCCGCTACGACACGCCGGGGAATTTCGCCGAAGACATCGATCGCTACCTGCGTCACGAGGAAATCGTCGCGCGGCCGCCCTCGAAAGTGTACAAACTCAGGAAGTTCGTGCAGCGAAACCGAGGGGTCGTGCTGACGACGATTGTGGTGGCCGTTGCCCTCGTGGCTGGCACGGCGATTGCCACGTGGCAAGCGCTTCGAGCCAAGCGCGCCGAAGCAACTGCCGTTGCGTCGGCCGCAGCCGAAAAAACGGCGAGAGAAGACGCGCAAGCGCGCGAAGCCGAGACAAAAGAGGTGCTGAATTTCGTCGAGAAGAAGATCTTCGCCGCCGCCCGGCCGAAAGATCAGGACGGCGGCCTGGGCTACGACGTGAAGCTGGCCGACGCTTTGAAGTCGTCGCTGCCGTTTGTCGAGAAGAGCTTCCCCAAGCAACCGCTCGTGGAAGCTCGGCTGCGGATGACATTGGGACAGTCGTTTCTTTTTCTGGGAGATTTCCCGTCAGCGGCGCAACAGGGCGAGGCAGCCCGCGCCCTTTACACGCAGTTCCGCGGCTTTGACGCCCCCGACACGCTCACGAGCATGCTCAAACTGGCCAACGCTTACGAGGCTCTTGGCCGGCACGCCGAGGCTCTTAAGCTGCGTGAGGACACGCTGGCACTTCACCGGGCAAAGCTCGGTCCCGACCACGCCGACACGCTGACCTGCATGACCAATCTGGCCAACACCTACGGTTATCTCGGTCGACTCCAAGAGGCCTACAAGCTTCGGGAGGAGACGCTGACACTCAGCAAGGCCAAGCTCGGCCCCGATCACCCCATCACGCTCCTGAGCATGAACAACCTGGCGTATAGCTATCTGGACTTCGGCCGAAATGCTGACGCTCTTAAACTTCGCGAGGAAACGCTCTCGCATCGAAAGGCCAAGCTCGGCCCCGACCACCCCGACACGCTTCGCAGCATGCAAGACCTGGCTGCGAGCTACCGTCTCGCCGGCCGAAACGCCGATGCTCTCAAGCTTCACGAGCAAACGCTCCCGATCCAGAAGGACAAGCTCGGCGCTGATCACCCCGACACGCTCATGGGAATGCATCTCCTGGGTCTCTGTTATCACGACCTCGGCCGGTATGCTGAGGCCGTCAAACTCCAGGAAGAGACACTGGCGCTCCGGAAGGCGAAACTCGGCCCTGACCATCCCGCGGTACTGGCGAGCATTGACGCACTGGCCAACACTTACGGTGATCTCGGCCGGTACGCCGACGAATTCAAGATGCGCACAGAAGAGGTGGCGCTTTTTAAAGCAAAGTTCGGGGCGCGTCACCCCGACACACTCAGCAGTATGCACAACCTGGCGGACTGCTACCGGGAGCTCAGACGATGCGGCGACGCTGCCAAACTTTTCGAGGACGTCCTTGCGGTCCGTAAGGTTGTGCTCCCACGCAACCATCCCGACACGCTCAGGAATATGGCCGACCTGGCGGTCTGCTACCACGACCTCGGTCGGAACGACGAGGCGCTCAAACTCCAGCTGGAGGCGATCGCGCTTCGCAAATCAACACTCGGTCCGGATCACCCCGACACCCTGAGCAGCATGATCGAGGTGGCCAACTGCTACGATTCGCTTGGTCGCAACGCCGAGGCGCTCAAGCTGCGTGAGGGGGCGCTGGAACTGCACCGGGTCAAGATGGGGACAGCCCACCCGCAGACGCTCACGTGCATGAACGACCTGGCCAGCAGCTACGATCAGCTCGGCAGATTGACCGACGCTCTCAAACTCCGAGAAAAGACTCTGGCGCTGCGCAAGGCCAATCTCGGTCCCGACCACCCCGATACACTCATCACCATGTGGGGCCTCGCGAAAAGCCTGGTGGCGGTCAACCGAGGTTCCGAAGCGCTGCCTTTCATCGACGAGTGTCTTAAGCGCGCCGCCGGCAAGGAAGTCGAGCCCTCTCTGGTTCCAGGGCTCTTTGACTTGCGTTTCGAGTACTTCGCAAGGGCCAAGGATGCCGCCGGATGCCGTCGAACGGCCGAGCTGTGGGAGTCGCTCAACCGCACCGACGCGGCCAGCCTTTATCGTGCGGCCCGCCTTCGCGCGGCGTCTGCTGGTGTACTCCGTGCCGGTGACAAGTCGGTTGCAAGTGCCCGGCAGGCCGATGCCGATGTCGACCGAGCCATGGGATGGCTCAAGCAATCCGTCTCCGCCGGCAACATTGACGTGACAACGTTGCAGAAGGAAAAGGACCTAGACGCGCTCCGCGGCCGCGAAGACTTCAGGAAGCTAATCGGAGAAGTGGAAGCAGGCAAAGCGAAAGCCAAGCCGTGAACTGCGTCCGTCGGCACAGGCTTTTTTGTCAGCCAGGGGTCGGATCCTGCGAATAAAACGGCGGCACGCGCCCCGATTCAGAGCGAATCGGATCGCACGGAAAGCCGTACAACGTGACTTAGAAAGGTTGCCGGCGACGATCGGCACGTTCAAAATCGCAAATCAGCCCTGGGTGCCCCGAGGAGTTGTCCTCGACGCAACGCCAAGGGGGACGCCACGTGCTGCACGCCGCCATCTCCGATGACGACGGCCGCACGTGGCGTGGCTATCGAGAAGTCGCGCGCAATCCGTTCATCGACGAGCCGCCTCCTCCAAGCGGTGATCACGGAGTCTCGTATACGTTACCGACTCTCACGAAGGACGGTGAGATCATCACCCCGCTACAAGTGGGAGGAACGGGCGGGATGTGGCTGCTGCGATTCAGCCCGGAGTGGCTCTGTGAAACCAACCGCAAGACGGATTTCACGTCCGGAGCCGAAGGCTGGCACCACTTCGGCACGAAGGGGGTTGAGATCGTGTCGCATCCCGAGAAGGCGGGAGCGAAGGTTCTCCAACTGCGCAAACCGGAAGCGGATTGGCCATCGGCTGCGGTATGGAACTTTCCGAACGGAATGAATGGCCGCTTGCAAATCCGTTTGAAGCTGAAATCGGGCTTCGCCGGCGTTCGGATTGGTCTAACGGACCACTTCTCGGTTCCCTTCGATCCGGAGGACCAGTATCACAATCTCGTCAACCTGCCGATCGGGTCCGATGGTCAATTGGGGCAAACCGCCCTGGCGCCCGCACGCTGGCACACGCTCGAGCTCCGCTGGAACTGCACAAAACAAGAGTGCCGCATTCTGGTGGATGGTCATCCCGTGGAGACGCTGCCGATGCAGCGCCGATCGAGCGGAGTGAACTACGTTCGCATCAGCTCGACCGCCGA
>DASZIA010000619.1:0-36925 GCA_035949535.1 Planctomycetaceae bacterium
GAGTGCACCGATGAGATTTCTCGTCAAAGTCTGCATGCCGGTCGAAAAGTTCAACGCGGCCGTGCTCGATGGAACGGCGAACCAGAAGATGAAGGCCGCTCTCGATGCGATGAAGCCCGAGGCGGCCTACTTCTACGACGAGGGCGGGCAGCGGACCGGAATGCTCGTCGTCAATTTCGACAAAGCCTCGCAGATCCCGTCCCTCGCAGAGCCGTGGTTCTTGTATTTCAACGCGGCCGTGCACTTCCATCCGTGTATGACTCCCGAGGACCTGGCCGCCGCCGGCCTCGACCAACTCGGCAAGAAGTATCGATAACGGCTCGGTCCGCCCGAACGCACTCGACAATCAATCGGCAGGCACGGCCTGCCCTACGTGGCCATGAACCCTGTCCAAAACTGGTGGGATGGCTTTCGCGATCAGATGCCCGTGGTCGAGAAATGGGCTTATTTCGACCACGCCGGCGTCGCGCCGCTGCCCGGGCCGACGGCTGAGGTGCTCGTCGAGTTTGCCCGCGATAGCGCGGCCAACGGAGTGGCCAACTGGAATCGCTGGCGGACGACGGTCGAAACGGCTCGTGACCTGGGCGCCAAGCTGATCGGAGCTGAAGCCGACGAAATCGCCGTCATTCACAACACGACCGAGGGGATCAACTTCATCGCCGAGGGATTCCCCTGGCAGCCTGGTGACAACGTGGTCACGCTTTCGAGCGAGTTCCCGTCGAATTTGTATCCGTGGCTCAATCTCGCCAGTCGGGGCGTCGAAACCCGACAAGTCGCGACCACAAACGAACGCGTCGATCCGGCGGCTGTCGAGCAGGCCTGCGACCAGCGGACGCGGGTAATGGCCGTGAGTTGGGTTGGCTACATGACCGGCTGGCGAAACGACCTCGCAGCGCTGGCCGAGATTTGCACGCGCCGCAGGATCTTCTTTTTTGTCGATGCCATTCAGGGGCTCGGGGTATTTCCGCTCGATGTTCGCCAGCTGCCGATCGATGCCCTCGCAGCCGACGGACATAAGTGGCTTCTGTCCCCCGAAGGTGCGGGTCTGCTCTACGTGAGAAAGTCGCGCCTCGGATCGCTGCGCGCAGTCGGCGTGGGATGGAATAGCGTTCGGCATTCGGGTGACTTCACGAACACTCGTTTCGATCTGAAGCGGGACGCGAGCCGTTACGAGGGGGGCTCGCATTGCCTGGCCGCAATCGCCGGCCTCGCCAAAAGCCTCGAACTGCTGGTCGAGATCGGCTCCGACGAGATTGGCGACCGGCTCCTGGAGGTCACCGATCGCCTCTGCGAGCGACTCATGCGGGCCGGGCTGCCAATCGCGAGCAGCCGCGAGGGGAACCACCGCTCGGGGATTGTGTCATTCGACGTCCCAGGCCGAGATCCTCTTCAGGTTAAAAAAGACTGCCGCGCCCGCGGCGTGATCGTCAACGCCCGTGCGGGCCGAATGCGCGCCGCCCCCCACGCCTATTGCAACGACGACGACATCGATCGGCTGCTCGAGGCCGTGAGCGGCTGACACGCGTCCCGTGGGATGTGCAGCAAGACTCAAGACCCGGCGTCATCTGAGTTCGGAGGGGCAATGAGGTATCTGATCCAATCCGGCGCGACGTTTCTGACACCCTACGTTGCCATTGGAGTCGCCGCATCGCTGGGAGCAATCCTGCGGTACGTCGTCGGAACCGTGTCCGGCCGGATTTTTGGGACTGGGTTTCCGGTCGGGACGTTCATCATCAACCTTACGGCCAGCCTGTCTCTTGGCTGGTTTCTCGCAGTGGCTCAGACCCGGGGCGTGAGCGACACCGTTCGTCTCGCGGTTGCCGTCGGGTTCATCGGGACGTACTCGACGTTTTCGACATTTGCCTACGAATCGAGCGCGTTACTCGAAGAGGGGGCGGGAATCAAAGCGCTCGGGTACATGCTTGGGAGCCTGGTCGGAGGAGTCGTCGCGGTCCGCCTGGGCATGGCACTGGCGGCACATTGAACCAGGAGCCGAGAAGCAGCAATGAGCCTTCGCGGTGAGCAGGTCCTCTTGCGGGCCTATTTGCAAAGCGCCGATCGGGCTCCCCATACGCCCACGTTCGAGCGGCTGGTGCGGGCTGCGCGGAAAGAACACCTCGCGGGAGCCACCGTTCTTCGCGGCATCTTCGGGTTGGGATCCCACGGCGTGATCAAGCAATCCGCCTGGAGTATCGTCGGCCATGTGCCGATCATCGTCGAAATAGTCGATAGCGGTGAGCGGATTCTGAGGTTTGTCGAGGGGCCACTCGAACAGATGATGATCCACGGCATGGTGACGCTGGAACGGGCCAACGTCATGCTTTACCGCGACCGCAAGCACGATCAGCCGAGTACTCTCGCGCTCGGCGGTTTGCTCAAGCCTTTGTCCACGCTGCCTCGATTCGCAGAGAGGGGACGCATGAAAGTCAACGAGCACGGTATTCTCTTGCGGATCTTTATCGGGGAGTCGGACCGCTTCGGGAACCAACGCCTGTATGACGCGATTGTCGGCAAGGTGCGCGAACTGGGATTGGCGGGCGCAACGGTGCTGCGCGGCACCGAAGGATTTGGCGCTCACAGCGTCGTCCACAGCACGTCGCTGTTGGAAATGTCGACTGACCTCCCGATCGTTATCGAGATCGTCGACACCGAAGACCAGGTCAAGCGGCTGTTGCCGCATCTGGAGGAAATGGTTCAAGAAGGAATGATCACGATGGAGTACGTGATGATCATTCTCTATCGGGACGAGCCACCGAAGAGCCCGGTTTGAGGCGTGAGGTGGATCACGGAATCTCTTGGCGCGTGCGACCTAGTCCTTGCGTTGGGCGGCCGGCGCAAGGGATTCGCTCAGTTGTTGAAGGACTTTCGAGAGTCCGGCGACTAGCGTTTCCAACTCCTGCTCGGCCTCCGACGACAGTTTGCCACACCCGCGCATCGAGCCCGCTCGCAATTCCTCGACGGACAGTTGCGCATGCAGGCAGGCCGAGTGTGCAGCCCAAAGGGCACTGACGCGTCGCTCGGGCACGGGAATCTGGTGGCTGTCGAGAAAGCGACGCATCACGTCACGCAGCTCGTCCAGACAGCCCGCCGCGAGCTTTTGCTGGTCTGGTGTGCCGTCGGGGAGAAACTCAGAGAGCGGCGACGCAGTCGCAGCCGTGTCGAGCCGCGAGACCGACTGCGAGACCAGCTCGTCGACGTGTCGGAACGTGGTGAGCAGGCGCCGCTCGTGGTTGGGTTGAAACTGGCGATCGCTCATCGAGCGATCAAGATTCTCTCGCTGACCTACGGAAGTCAAGTGCTTGAGCCTGCAACGTCGCGACCTGCCTCCCCGAACTGGGCCGACGCCTTCTGCCTATGTCGGGCTGTGAATCTCCGAGACGATGGCGCCTTTTCCTTCTGGCGGCGGATCCATTACCGTACCTTATGTTCAGTCTCAACAGGGTATTTCGCGGCGACGTGGTTCGAACCTCATTGGAAGTAGCTTCGTCCACGCTGACCGCGTCCGCGGACAACCTCCACGCTTAAAAGCGCACACTGGCATCGACTCTTCCTCCGGAGAACACAATGTCGGCCATGTCCGAAAACGTGCCCAGCCTATCGTTGTCTTCCGACGGCCCCAAGTGCATTTGGCAGTCGTCGCTGGTCAACCGAGCGCGGCTCGTGCTGGCGATGGGCCTGACCGTGATTCTTCCCTATTCCTACGGCAGGGCGTTGGTCACCTACTCGCAATTCTCGGTTTTCGAGCCCCGATACCTGATGCAGGCGCTCATCGCGGCGCCGCTTGTAATGGCTCTGACTCTCGGGCTCGCCCCACACTTCTCAAGCAAAGCGGCATGGCTCGCGTTTGGCGCGGTGTTCGCGATTTGGACCGCCTTCTACGTGTTTCTCGTGTTTGCCTATAACGGCGATCGGCTCCCCGGCTGGCTGGTTTTCGCGGGATTTTTTCCGGCGACCCTCTGGATCCTGTGGACCGCTTGGATCTTTTTCCTTCCGATTCGCTGGTCGCTGCGTGGAGCCGTGCTCGGGGTGCTGTTGTTTGCAACCATCCCCTATCTGACGCTGTTTGAGGTCAGCGGTCTCAGCGGAGATACACACGTCGATTTCGCCCTGCGCTCGCAGAGAAAAACGGCCGACTTCGGCTCGAAAGCAGGTGAGCTTTCTGGCACCGGCGTCAAGCTGGTCGAAAACCGGCTGACGGATTTTCCTGCCTTCCAGGGACCCAATCACACAGCCGTTCTGCAAAATGTGAAGCTGGCACGCGACTGGAATGAGCATCCGCCGCGTGAGCTGTGGCGGGTTCCGACGGGCGCCGGATGGAGCAGTTTCGCGGTCGTCGGCGGCTATGCGTTCACGCTCGAGCAGCGCGGCGATCAGGAGTGCCTTGTCGCCCGCGATCTGAAGACCGGCCACGAAGTCTGGGTGCATAAGGACGACGCCGTATTGCCCAAGCAGCAGCTAATGGGCGGCCCCGGACCGCGCTCGACGCCGACTGTTTACGAAGGCCGAGTCTACTCCGTCGGCGAGACAGGCATTCTGAATTGCCTCGACGGCGGTACCGGGCGCGTGATCTGGTCGAAGAACATCCTGGCCGATAGTGGTGGCTCGCTCGCCTTTCACGGCGTCAGCGGGTCGCCTTTGATCGCGGACGATCTGATCATCGTGGCGCCGACGGGACGCGACGACGCCAGCCTGGCCGCCTACAAACGCGATAGCGGGGAGCGAGTGTGGGCCAAAGGGCACGACGCGGCCGCTTATGCCTCCCCGATGCTGGCGTCGTTCGGATCGACTACGCAAATCCTGAACAACACATCGAAGGGTCTCACCGCCCACGAGCCCAGGAGCGGGACGATCCTCTGGCACTATGACTGGACAAATGAGGACGGTGTCATCTGTTCTCAGCCGATCACGAACGCCGGTGCGCCCGACCAGGTGCTGCTGACGGCCGGCTACTCAAAGGGGAGCCAACTGCTCAAGGTCACTCGCGACGACAAAGGAGTTTGGTCCGCCTCACCGGCTTGGGAGCAGCCCAGCCGCCATATGAAGACGAAATTCACGACGGCAGTTCTGCACGGCGACTACGTGTACGGATTGGACGACGGCATCATGCAGTGCATCGACGTGAAGACGGGCCAGCAGAAGTGGAAGGGGGGCCGCTACGGTCACGGGCAGATTCTCTTGGTCGATGACCTGATCATTGTGCAGACAGAGCAGGGGCCCGTCGTGCTGATCGAGGCCAGTCCGAAAAAGCTGACCGAACTGGGAAAGGTCGCCGCGCTCTCCAGCAAGACCTGGAACTGCCCAGCGCTGGCGGGCAAACATCTGTTGGTTCGCAACGATACTGAGGCCGTTTGCTACGAGGTTGAGCTGGCGAAGTGATCCGGGTCGCTTCGAGCCCGGTCAGCTGATCGGTTGGGGAGTTCCCGATGTCTGCGGGAGACTCTTCCGCTCCGATCACGAAGCTCTGGGAATCAGAAAGCTCAGATGATGAGCGGCATGGATGAGCACGAGATCATTCCATTTTTGTTTCGTGAGTGGGCCGAAAAAAGGATGAGGGAAAGGAGGGGCCGTCATTTCCTGGAATGCGACGACGTCGGAACGAAACTGATCGACGGCCGCAGACTCGTCGTGGCTGGGCCCCGGGAGCCACCACTGGGGAACCTTGATGCCCGCCTTCATTCGCCGTTGAAGCAAGATGCGATTCAGCACCAGCGGGCCCAAGAATCTGCGGATGATCCAGGAAGCGCGATGATCTGTGCCGCGAAGGGCGGTTCGTAGACCTTCTCCGACATGCTCCAAGGTCTGCGACAGATCCCAATTCCCGACGCGGTCATAATGCCCCTGGCGGAGCTGGTCGATATCCGCCAAAACATCCGGCCAGGTCTTGAAGTCAAGCCGTCGTCTTTGAACAGTCAGAGGTTCTTGAACTGGCGGATGAGTCACGGTCTTGCTCCTTTTGGATGAATGTCGCCTCCTCACACTCTACGTCGCTGGCGGGAAAAGCGCGAACAGTTTGCCGACGTCGTCAAGCGATTCGAGGTGCCAGCAGAGGTCGAGCACTTGCTTTTGCGCGGCGGGGGTCAATCGCCGCTCGGCCGTGCGGTGGAACTTCGCGGCCACTTCATCGTCGCTCATCGGATTTTGATCGTGGCCACGGGGGAATTCGTTCTCCGCCGTGAGCTGCGTTCCGTCCTGCAGGGTAACGGTGATGCGGTTCGGAATCCCCTTGGGATAACGGGCCGTTAGATCGGCGTTGCGGTGGATTTTGATTCGCGCGACCAGATCCAACAGCGCCTGATCGTGCAAGCGCTTGTCGCTGAAGGAATCGAGCGTCACATCACCGTCCATCAGCGCGACGGCCGTACAATAAGGAAGGCTGTGATCGGCCGTCTCACGCGTCTTGGGCCGCCATTTCTCGGGATCCTTACCGATAATGTCGACGGCCGCGTCAAACGATTCGATGTCGATCGACACGATCTTCGATCGGTCAGGAATATCGCGGCGCAGCTCGAGTGCCGCGTGAATGGCGCTCTGTGAATGGTATTCGGCGGGCCAAAATTTGATCGACGTTTTCTTGATCATAAAGTCGTCGCCGCCCGCCTCGCCACCGAGTTTCGGCAGCGTGAACGGTCCGGAGACCTGTTTGAAGAATCCCATTTCTCCCTCGAAGATGGGCGAGGGACCCGTAAGACCTTCGGCGGCGAGCAGGGCAGCAAAAACGCCGTTACGCGAGGCATTGGCGAAGGCGCACCCTTTCCACTCCGAGAGTTCGCCCGCTCGAGTCTGACGGAGCGTGACGTTGGGCGTGCCGGCCAGGTTGAGCGCTTGCGTGATCTGCTCGGCATTCAGCTTGAACAGCTTGCCTGCGGCGGCGGCAGTCGAGAAGGCCCCGTACGTCACATGATCCCAGCCGTGCTTGCGGATTGACGCGGCGTCACACAGCCGGCACTGAATCTCGTAGGCGAGCACGACCGCGGTGATGATCTCTTTGCCCCCGGCGCCGGAGGCTTCCCCGGCAGCCAGTACCGCCGCGAAGTTGTCACTCGGATGGGCGGGCTCCAACGACAGGTAGGTATCGTTGTAATCGAGGTATCGAAACAGGATGCCGTTGCAAAACGCCGCCAGTGGGGGAACGGTCTTGTTCCGGCCGCCGAGAAAGCTTGCGCCGGGCTGGCAGTTGGAACGAGAGGCGACGCGACGCGCGACCGATGGGGCTCCGGCATCGTACGCGCCGAGGGCACACGCGAGCGAATCGATCAGTCGACGCCGCACTTCGTGAACGGTCGCCGCGTCGAGTTGTTCGTATTGCAACCTCGCCGCATATTCTGCCAGGCGGTTTGCCAGGTGCATGAGCCGAAAGCCCCCTTCATTTTCCGTTTTCGGATTGTTGCTGGGTTAGTGCGATCGCGGTGGCCATCGCGTAGGCGCGGCAGTGTGAGATCGAAATCAGGACTTCGCCGATCCCGAGGTGATTGGCAATTTCGCGCGCCGAACCGCGAATGTTGATCAACGGCTGGCCGGACCGCTTGATGGCGACTTCGATGTCGAGCCAGCCGACTCCTCGCGTCCAACCGGTGCCGAGGGTCTTCATTACGGCCTCTTTGGCAGCCCAGCGCCCGGCGTAATGCTGAAACGATTCCTTCCGCCGCTGGCAGTAGCGGATCTCATCCTCGGTATAGACGCGCTGCAGGAAATGCTCCCCGTGCCGCTCGATCATCTTGCCGATGCGCGGGATCTCCACGATGTCCGTGCCGACTCCCACGATCATGTTCGCCTTTCCCAAATTGGGCTGCGGGTGCGGCGGCTTGAGGGGCATCCTTCCAGCTTAGCCGGACCAATCGCGGCGTCCAACTCAGCCGGTAAGCGCTCTCCCGCTAAGTGGCCGGCCGAGCGAACGGGAATAGATCCAGCTTGCGGCCAAACCACCCAACACAACTTCAGCTCCCCAAAACAGTGCCGCTATCCAGTTTGATTGAATGCCGATCCCCGAGACTCGAAATTGCAGGTAATCACCAAACGACGGGCCGGGACGGCTGTAATTCCGACGAAACTCATCGAATGTCGCCCGAGATTTGGGGTCGGACGGCTCGCTCGCGGAGTCGAGCAATCGCCGGGCGAGCACGTTTTTTGGGTCGGATCGTTCTCGGCGCTCGCGTTCAGACCGGTCGAGACGGTACGACTCGACCCCAATTCCGATCTGGCCGGCAATCGCGACGAGCAAGACGAGCGCCATTCCCAGCCGTCGCGGGGCGCGGAATCCCGGGGAGAACTGGGTGAGCCACGACGCGATCAGCCCCACCAGCAATCCGTAGGCGACGGCCAAGAGGCCCAGCTTCTTAGCGATCGGAGGAAGGTGGGCGGCTACCAAAGCCAGGGCACACACCGCGATAACCAGCAACAGGACCCACGAGAACAAGCCTCCCGCCAAACTCGGCCGGCGATTGCAGTCGGCAGTCGGATCGTCGGCCCGGCCGGGCTGCGGCACCTCAGAGTCCGGATTCACGAAGACGCTCTCATCTACGGCCTCAGCGGCAGGCAATCGAAAGCAGGGTCCATTTAATCGTGGCCGCCACACTCTCAGGATCTCTGGCACAGGCTGGCCCGTCAAATCAAATCGTTGAATTGTCACAAGACAGCGTCGGTGGCAAACTGAAGAGCGACCAGCGTGGTCGCTGCTCGATCCCAAGCATCGATTCCCTCCAATGATTTTGGACTGCGCCGAAGTCAGTCAGGAGCAGCTCGCGTGAGATTTGGCACCATTCCTGTTCTTGTTGTCTCGTTCGGTTTCCTGGCGGGCGCCGGTTCGGGGTTTGGCAGCGACGAGATCCTCCACGAACGAGTTTTTGGACCGGAACTCCCGGACCCTTATAAGCATCCGGCTTGCTTTACTGAGCTGGCCAACGGCGATCTGTACCTTGTCTACTACGGTGGCTCCGGCGAGTACGGCGACGACACTTGGGTCCGCGGCTCTCGGCTCGTCAAAGGAGCAGGGCACTGGACCCGGCCGGCCGTGATCGCAGATACGCCGTTTCGATCCGACGGCAATGCAGTCGTCTGGCAGGCGCCGGACGGCCTCGTTTGGTTGTTTTACGTCGTGCGCTATGGACCGACCTGGTCGAATTCGCGGATCAAATACAAGATTTCGCGCGATGGCGCGAACACGTGGTCTGACTCGGACATGCTGGCCTTCGAGGAAGGATCGATGGTCCGTGCCCGCCCCATCGCGCTCAACAACGGCGACTATTTGTTGCCGGTTTATCACGAAACGGGCCACGACCGGGAGTTCGTCGGTGCGGACACGGCCTCCTTCTTCTACCGGAAGAAAAAGGGGGTCACCGAGTGGGTTCCGACGAAGCCGATCCACTCAAAGTTTGGGAATCTGCAGCCCTCGGTGGTGCAAATCAACGATACGTATCTCGTCGCTTACTCGCGCCGCGGCGGAGGCTACGAACAACAAGACGGCGGACACTTAGTGCGTTCCGAATCGCGCGACGGTGGCTCGAACTGGAGTGCTGGAACCGAGTCGGCTTTCCCCAATCCCAATGCGGCGACCGACTTTATTAAGCTGCAAGACGGGCACTTGCTCCTCGTCTATAACGACAGCGGCGGAAACAGGCGCATGCCTTTGACGGCGGCCATTTCAGTTGACGGCGATAAAACGTATCCCTACAAACGCAACATCGTGAATAAGGCCGGCGACTCAGCCGCCTATCCGACCGTCCTGCAGGCCCACGACGGCAAGATCCATGTCGTTTATACGTCCGACCAGAGGACCGTCGTGAATCATCTGACTTTTGACGAAAGTGCAGTCCTATCTCACCACGCTCCGTGAATCGCTCAGTACGCCCCGATCGCCCCGCGTTGCGGCGGGACCGCCTCTTGCGGCGGCTCAAGTCGGTCGGCGCCGATGCGCTCCTCGTCACGTCGCCGGTCAACGTGCGGTACCTCACTGGCTTCACGGGAGAGGACAGCTTTCTAATCGTGGGCCGCGGTTTGACGGTTCTCGTCAGCGATAGCCGGTTCGAGACGCAAATTGCCGAGGAATGCCCGGGCCTCGACTCGCACATTCGGCCTCGCACGAAAACGATTGCAGAGGCCGTAGGCGAGGTGCTAGCGCGCTCGAAGGTCAAAAAGCTCGCCTTCGAGAGCGCCACGACCTCCTATGCTCTGTGGCAGGGGCTCACCCAGACGGTCAAGCCGCTCGAGCTGCTCCCTCAGCCCGATTTGGTCGAAACGCTACGATTGATCAAGGACGACGAGGAGCTTGCCGAGATCCGCGAGGCAATTCAGCAGGCCGAGCGGGGCTTCCAATTGCTCAAAGCGACGCTTTCGCCCGACATGACTGAGCAGCAGGCGGCGAACGAACTTGAGCGGGCGATGCGGCACTTTGGCGCCAAGCAGGCCGCGTTCGACACCATCGTGGCTGTCGGTCCGCGAGCCGCCCTGCCGCACGCTCGGCCAACGTCGGCCCGAATTGGAGATGCCGGATTCCTCCTGGTTGACTGGGGCGCCCGGAATTCGGCCGGGTACCACAGTGACTTGACTCGGATGGTGGTCACCGGTACCATCTCGCCCAAACTTGAGAAGCTATATAGAGTTGTGTTGCAGGCGCAACGTCGAGGGATTGAGGCAGTCCGCCCTGGAGCCCATTCGGGGGATGTCGATTCCGCCGCGCGGGACGTAATCCGCCAGGCTGGCTGGGGCAAGAATTTTGGTCATGGATTGGGACACGGCATCGGCCTGGAGATTCACGAAGGGCCGCGGGTGTCGCAGAATTCGAAAGTCGAGTTGAAGCCCGGAATGGTCGTCACCATCGAGCCGGGAATCTACCTACCGGGGTGGGGAGGCATTCGCATCGAAGACGACGTGCTTGTCACGCGCACAGGACATGAAGTTCTGACATCCCTTTCGCGGGATTTGGAATCGGCCGCGTGAGCCCACCGTTTGGGATCTGTCGAACTTTGCAACTCGCCCAGAGGATCCACAAGGCTCCCGCCAAGCACGGCGGCTTTTCCAGGCGCGCATCCTTGCAAGCCGAAAACAGAGGCTGACGGTCGTTCGCATGTCTGACGCCGACAAACCGCAAGACGCACCGTTCGACTTCGACAAGCTGGTCCAGCTCGTCAAGCTGATGGAGACGCACGGCCTGACCGAGGTCAGCCTGCGGCGCGGCGAACAAAAATGGACCTTGCGGCGGGGAGTGGACCCGGGCGCAAACGCAGTCGGGGGTGAAAGGGTTCATCAGCCGGCTCCAAACGCGCAGCCAGCGGTTGCTGACCTTGGGCAATCGCCATCCGGGGCGCCACCGGCCGACGGCACGATCACCATTAACAGTCCCACGGTGGGCACATTTTATGCCGCCGCAACGCCTGACGACCCGCCGTTTGTGTCGATCGGGACGCGGGTGTCTCCTGAAACAGTCGTCTGCATCGTTGAGGCGATGAAGGTGTTCAACCAGATTCCGGCCGAGGTCAGCGGAACGATCGTCGAGGTCCTCGTGAAGAACGGCGATTCGGTCGAATTCGGTCAGCCGCTGTTTCGCGTCCGTCCGGGTTAGGGCCGTCGAGAGTTCCCATGCTTTCCGCGCTGTTCCCAAGCTCCCGCTTGGGAATGACTGTTTGCGAAGAACGGCTTCTCGACGACCGCCCGCAAGATAAGAGCAGCGAAAATATGGCGTGACCGTGGACGCAAGTGCGGTCGCGAAAGGCACAATGTTCCAACGCATCCTGGTCGCCAATCGTGGCGAAATCGCCCTGCGGGTGATTCGTGCCTGTCGCGAGATGGGCATCCAAACAGTGGCCGTCTTCAGCGAGGCCGATCGCGGCGCCCACTACCTGTCGCTGGCCGACGAGGCTTACTGCATCGGCCGCGGCCCGTCCACCGAAAGCTATCTGCTCATTAACCGCATCATCAGCGCTGCGGAGATCGGCAACGTTCAAGCGATTCACCCGGGTTACGGATTCCTAGCTGAGAACGCGCACTTCGCCGAAGTCTGCCGCAGCTGCAATATCGAATTCATCGGGCCGCGGCACGAGGCGATGGCCCTGCTGGGCGACAAGGTGAGCGCTCGCAAGGTCGCCATCGAGGCAAAGGTCCCGGTCGTGCCGGGCAGCGAAGGACTGATCACCAGCGAGCAGGAAGCGCTGGCGACTGCTGCCCGCATCGGCTACCCGGTGTTGATCAAGGCGACGGCAGGAGGCGGCGGCAAGGGAATGCGCGTCGCCATGAACGACATCTCCCTCAAAGGCGGGATGAAGGCGGCCGCGGCGGAGGCCGAAAAGTCGTTCAAGAATCCTGGCGTTTACATTGAAAAGTACATCGAGCGGCCGCGGCACATCGAGGTGCAGATTCTGGCCGATAACCATGGGAACGTGCTGCATCTGTGGGAGCGCGACTGCTCGACGCAGCGGCGCCATCAGAAACTGATCGAGGAAAGCCCCGCCCCGGCGCTCCCAGCGTCGGTGCGCGAGGATATCTGTCGCTCGGCCGTGCGGTTGGTCAAGGCGGCCGGTTACACGAACGCGGGGACCGTCGAGTTCATCGTGGACGCGCAGAACCGCTTTTTTTTCATTGAAGTCAACGCCCGAATCCAAGTCGAGCATCCGGTAACGGAACAGGTGACCGGATTGGATCTGATCCAGCAACAAATCCGCATTGCCGATGGGCAGCCGCTCAACCTCAAGCAGCGAAATGTCCTGTGCCGCGGATCGGCGATCGAGGTCCGAATCAACGCCGAGGATCCGGAAAACGGTTTCCGCGGATGCCCAGGGCGTATCACGAAGTGGCGCGCTCCGGGCGGACCTGGCGTGCGCCTCGACACTCACGCTCACGAAGGCTACACAATTGGGCCTTATTATGATTCACTCATAGGTAAGTTAATTGTGCACCGGGACTCTCGCGCTGAAGCCCTGGCGTGCCTGCGTCGAGCGCTTGACGAATTCGCGGTCGAGGGAATCAAAACAACCATCCCGCTGTTGCGAAAAATCGTCAGCCACTCGGCATTCCTGGCCGGTGAGGTCGATACAACCTTCATCGAAAGGACTTGGGCGCCATGAAAGCGGGAGTCTTGACCGGCGGCGGAGACTGCCCCGGCCTCAACGCAGTGATTCGGGCTATTGTCCGCACGATTCATAACGGCGGCGGCGAGACCCTCGGCCTGCTGGAAGGCTGGCGCGGCGCCATCGAAGGCAACTGTGTGGCACTCGCTCCGGAGTACACCGACGGACTGATCGATCGTGGTGGAACAATTCTGGGATCCTCGCGCACCAATCCGTACAAACGCGCTGAAGACGTCGAACGCGTTGAGCAAACGTTCAAGAAGCTTGAGCTCGACTGCCTCATCGCGATCGGCGGCGATGATACGCTCGGCGTGGCGAGCAAGCTGTTCAACGACCGCGGCCTGGCCACGGTCGGTGTCCCGAAGACCATCGACAACGATCTCAGCTCGACCGACGTGACGTTCGGTTTCGATACGGCGATCAACATCAATATGGAGGCCATTGACCGCATCAAGACGACGGCCGAGTCCCACCGGCGGATTATGGTCATCGAAACGATGGGCCGTCACGCTGGCTGGATTGCCTGTTACTCGGGCGTGGCATCGGCTGCGGATTTCATCCTGGTACCGGAGTCGGAGGTCAATGTCGATCGAATGTGCGACCTTCTCAAAAAGCGCCGGGCCGCCGGTAAGCCTTATGGCATCGTAGTCGTCAGCGAAGGAGCCCGTCTGCCGGATGAGGCCAAGTTTGTGACGCGGGCCGCCGAGATCGACGAGTTTGGTCACGTGCGGCTGGGAGGAATCGGCGAGATCATCGCGGAGTTGATCGAGCAGCGGACCGGCATTGAAACCCGCGTTGTCACGCTCGGTCACCTGCAGCGCGGCGGAACACCCAGTGCTTATGACCGGGTGCTTGGCACGCGGCTAGGCATCCATGCGGCCCGGCTGGCTCTTCGCAAGGAATTTGGACGCATGGTCGCTCTGCGGGGTACCAAGATCGTGAGTGTACCGCTTTCCGAAGCGGTCGGCACGATGCGGACTCTCGACCCCGATTTCCTGAACGAGGCGGAGGAGTTCTTTCGCTGACCGTTCGAGGCGCGGATCGGCACCCTATCGGCGCAAAACGGCCCGAGCTCCGCCGCCTTCTCCGAGGAGCGTCTGTGAGAAGCCGCCAGGCCAACCGGCTTCATGCGCGCCGCCGTGATCCGCGAAACACTGCTGAATGTTCATGAACTCCGTTTCGGCTTCGAGGAATGCGTCGACCAGGTCGGGATCGAACTGCACCCCGCGCGATTCGAGGATGATCGCCTTCGCCAAGTCGTGCACCAAAGTATTCTGGTACACACGGCGGGCCGTCAGTGCGTCGTAGACATCCGCGAGGCCAACGATCCGACCGCAGAGCGGGATTTCGTCGGCGACGAGACCCTGGGGATAGCCGCTGCCGTCAAATCGCTCGTGGTGGGTCCAGACGATCTCGCGGGCCATCCGCAAGAATTCAGCGTCGGGCTGCACTTCCGCAGCCGCCTCGAGCGTGTCGGCCCCCAAGCGGACGTGAAGCTTCATCGTTTGAAACTCCGCGTCGGTGAGCGGTCCGGCCTTGAGCAACACCGAATCGGGCACGCCCACCTTGCCGATGTCGTGCAGTGGGCTCGTGAGGTAAATCAGGTTGATGTAGTCGGCGTCGATCTGGTCGCGGAACTTGGGATGATGTGACAGCGTTTCTGCGAGCACGCGACAATACTCGCGCATGCGCTCGAGGTGCGCACCGGTCTCGGCACTGCGAGACTCCGCGAGCTTGGCGAGCGTGAAGATCGTGACGTCGCAGCTTTCCATCGACAGCAATCGCATCCCAGAGCGCACGCGCAGACAGAGTTCCGAGGGATGAAAAGGCTTGCTGATAAAGTCGTCCGCGCCGGAGTCCAGACCTTCGACGACATGCTGTGCGCCTTCGCGCGACGTCACGAGGATCACGTAGACGTAGCTGGAGCTCTGTCGCTCGCGAATTTTGCGACAAAGCTCGATGCCGTTCATGTTCGGCATCTCCCAATCGGTAATCACCACCCGAAAGACGCCCGTCCGGAGTGTCTCGAGCGCCTCGCACCCATCGCGGGCCGTGCTGACCTCGTAGCCAGCGCTCGAAATCGTGGCGCTCAAGAGCTCGAGGGCAATTTCGTCATCGTCGACGATGAGCACCCGCACTGGCGGTCTCCAAGAAGACATTCCTGGCGGGCGCGCCGGCGGCGTCCCCGCGACGAACTGATCGACCGTCGATCTTTGATGGATGGGAAGAGCGGGCCGGCAATAGGACTTCCGGTCAATTCGCTTTTGCTGATGCAATCGTCAAAAGCGGACTGTCAGAACCGGCTCGGCACGCCTGAGATGGGGCGGCAAAAATCGCCTAAAACTCTACGTCGGAATGATCAAAGGTCAAACCCGAATCGGCCGCGCTCAGATTTTCTCGGGTCGTATTCAAGGCAAAGTGGCCTCGCTTAAAACCGACCGCACTGAGCGGGCGATAACCAATTCCTCATCCGTGCGGATGACCCGAACAGTCACAGGTGCTCGATCGACCGAAATGACATCCGCGTTCCGCTGGTTGCGCGAATCGTCGAGTCGAACTCCAAGAAACTCGAGCCCCTCGCAAATGCGTGCACGCACTGGGGGAGCGTTCTCTCCGATCCCGGCGCTAAAAATCAAAAGGTCAAGCCCGCCGAGCGCCGCGGCGAAAGCACCGATGAATTTTTTTGCCTGATAACAGAAAAGGGCAATCGCGTCGGCCGCGCGCGGATCGTGCGTCTCGCGCTCGAGCAGGTCGCGAACGTCCGGTGACGTCCCAGAGACTCCCAAGAGCCCGGATTGACTATTGACTAACTCGTCGAGCGCATCGGCACCCAGGCTGCCGGAGCGCATCATGTATACCAGCAGACCCGGATCGATGTCGCCGCACCGCGTCGCCATCACCAGGCCTGCCGCCGGTGTGAATGCCATCGTCGTATCGATCGGCCGGCCGTCGCGCACGGCGGCCATGCTTGCGCCCGAGCCAAGATGCGCGAGTACGATCCGCCCGCGGGCCGCTTCCTTCCCGGCAAGCCGTTCGACCTCTCCCATCAGAAAGGAATACGACAGTCCGTGAAAGCCATAGCGACGGACTCCTTGCGCCTCGAATCGCCGAGGAACCGGTAAGAGCCGCGCACAACGGGGCAGGTTATGGTGGAATGCCGTGTCGAAACAAAGCACCTGAGGCACGTCTGGAAGATGCTTCGTAAAAGCTTCGATCAGATCGATTTCCGCCGGAAGATGCTTTGGATCAAGCGCACTCAGTCGGCGGAGTTCGGCGATTATCTCCGGAGATGCGCGCTCTGGCTGGGCGTAGTTCGGGCCGCCGTGAACGACTCGATGTCCGATCGCGCCAATCGAATCGCGACCGACGTGAGATTCCAGCCATTGCATCAAAGGTTCGATCGCGGTTTCATTCGTCGTCGCCTCGAAAGCTTGCCGCTGCCAGGTCGAATCGTCACGCGTTCGCCAGGCGATCGTGGAATCGGCCTGACCGATCCGTTCGAGCATTCCGCTCATTCGCCGCGTTGGTTCAGAAGTCGCGTCAAACAGCGCGAACTTGATGCTCGACGAACCCGCGTTGATCGTGAGAACACACGGCGCCATCGTTTACCCCCGTCGAGCGGCGGCCTCAAAGAATCCGCGACTCCCTGGTCCAACCTCGAACCGATTTGACCAGGCATTGGCCTCAAGCGGTTGAGCAGTATTCTAAGGACGCAAACTCAAAGTCGCGATGGCGGCGATCTCAAAACGAAAGGCGCCGGACGGCAAAATCGTCCGGCGCCTTGTTCGCGCATGTTGTTAGGATCAGGCTGACAACGGCCGACTAGGGAAACCTCGGCTGCGGCAACTGGCCGGGCAACTGCGGCAAGGCTCCCGTGCCCGTCGTGCCCGTGCCCATCGTGCCCGTTCCCGGCTGCGCCGGAGCCAGGCCCGTACCGGTTCCGTTCCCTGTGGTTGTCCCCGTGCCAGTTCCGATTCCTACGCCGACGCCACCCTGATTGCCCCCGATATTCGAGTTGCCTTGATTCGCCACGGTGAACCTACCGCAGCCGACAATTCCCGTTGTTTGGACACTCGAATTCGCCGTCTGCGACTGGCCGCTCACTGGTCCCACAATCCCTCCTCCGCTTCCTGCGGCTACTAGGGAGACGGTTCGACCGATGAAGGCCTGGGGTGCAAAGTTAATTGTCTGGGTGGGCAGGCCTCCTTGACCGTTGGCATTTACCGTGATCGTACCCAGCGTCAGCACCGACGGGCCCGGGGCAGTGCCGGCGCTATCACCACACTCGCCGAACTGGTTTACAGTCAGCGTGTAGGTCCCTTGCGGAAGGCGGGAGACTTGCGCACTGACAAGCGATTGCGTGGGCGTATTTCCGTTTGTCCCACTATTAGTCCCGATGTTGGTCCCATTCATTCCGTTCGTTCCGGTTACGCCAGTGCCGATCCCGCCGAGGCCCGTGGTGCCGTTGCCGAATCCACTAGTCCCATTGCTTGTCGTTCCCGTCTGCTGCGCTTGTTGCTGCGACCCAGCGGGTGTGGCTGCGGCGCTCGGATTCTGAGTGCTTGTGGCCGCGTTACCTGTAACCGGGTTGACGCCAGTATTGGTGGTCGTGTTTCCCGTGATCGGATTCGCACCCGGAGCTGAAGGATTAATGTTGGACGGAGTATTGCTGTTCCCATTCAAGCCGATGTTGGCCTGAATCTGCACGAAGCCGACAACTCCCGCTCCCCTATTACCCATTGCACCTGTCGCAGAGGTTCCTGTTTGCTGAGCGGAATTGGGTGTTTGCTGTCCTGAAGACGTCCCGCGCAACACCGCGACCGCCGAAGTTGCGACTGACGACGCGCCGTTCGTCCCAGTAGTTCCTGTCGTGCCCAGTCCGCCGCCAAGGCCGTCACCCAAAACACCGACGCCGCCCAGACCTGCTCCATCCACGCCAGCGATTCCGCCTGCTATCCCAACACCATTTTGGTTCTGCTGCGGAACTTGGCCGGTGATCGAATTGATTTGACCACCCTGTGTCGTTCGAGTCGTGCGGGTCTTGCGAGTCATGGTGCGCGGTTGGGACCTAGATCGATCCTCGTCGCCATTGGCCAAGCGACGCAAGTGCCGCTCCTGATCGGGTGTTAACTGTGGCAAGTCAGCGTCCGCGGGTCGGGTAACCGAGAAGTGAAGGGGCTTGCCATCGCGGACCACTCGAAATGGGATTCCTTGGCCCTGCGAAATATTTCGCATGAATGGGATCGCGAAGTCCAACAGTTTAGCCATCGTTGCCGTATCTTGACGGTCCACGCCCGTGATTACGTCGCCCACTTGGAATCCTGCCCGCTCCGCGGGTGAGGCGGATTCGACGATCTTAACGATGGGCCTGTCGGCGGGATCAGGAAACAGCGTCATTCCCATCAGCGACAACTGGCGCCCCAAAGGTGCCCGAAAGTTATGTTCGCCCCGCCGAAAACTCGCCAGGTAGGCGCCTTGCGAGGGCTGCTTGGTGATCAGCCTCTGGAACGAGCCGATGGTGCTGATTTCGGTGCCATTCAAGTTCGTGATCAGATCCCCCGCTTCAACTCCCGCGCGGGCGGCCGGGCTGTCAGGGCGGACGCTTTGCACAACCACCTGGGCCATCGTATTCGGTCGAATCTCGAGGCCGGTGCGAACGCTGAAATTCGCCATGGCCGACGCCAGTGTGCCGACGCCCGGTCGGATCCGCACGTCGGTATTCGCGTGGCCCCCGGTGGCCGTCATGTCGGGCTGCGAGTTGGTGTCTGTGTTGATGTTCCCCGAGGGCGCGGGACCGGTCGATGTCGTCGTGGTCGTGGTCGTCGATGAAGGACCCGTTGTCTGGGACGACTGCGATGCCGGTGCTTGCCCGGGCGACTGTTGCCCGGGTTGCTGAGCGTATGCCGTGAGGGGAAGTGCGACCAGCGCGCTGAACAACGTTGTCGCGTGTCGGAGTGTACGCATGAGAAAAAGCTCCTTCGAGCTGTCAGAGGTTCCGTCGGGGACTGGGCCTTCTCACTGCAAAGGCTGTACCGGGATGGCCGAATGCCCAAATCGATACCAGGAGTCCACTCGCGCGCAAAAAAACCTGCGGCCTCTCGAGGCCGCAGGTGTAAAGCCTTATCCGGTTCACCCGACGAGCGAGCGGTTACTTCTTATCGCGAGACGTCTGCGAACTTTGCTTTTGCCCGCTCACCGATTGCTTACCACCCATATTCTTTTCACCGTCCATGTCTTTGTCCTTCATCCGCTCACCACTTCCGCCTTGCTGCTTGTGGTGCTTCGGATCGTTCTGGTGAGCGGAGTGATCTTCTTGACGACGCGGGTCATGGCGCATCGGCGGACTTTCCGATTTCTCCTTGGTCGGATTGTTCATCGCCCGTTGTCCCGCGACGTTCTTATCGTGGGTTTGAGGCCGGTTTTGCTCGCCGTGGCGGTGTTCGCACGTCTGCTCGAAAGCCGCCACCTGCTTTTCCGCTTCGTCCTTTTCGATTCCGTACCGTTGCTGGATTGCGCCGGCCAGTTGGTCACGCCGACCTTCGATGCGCTTCAAATCGTCATCAGTGAGTTTGCCCCACTGTTCCTTCACTTTGCCCTGAAACTGTTTCCAATCGCCCTTCACAGTATCCCAGTTCATCGCTTCTCTCCTACGGTGACGGTCCTGTCTTGCCTGGCGGCCTCGCGAGCGGAGTCCAACACCCAGCTCATTGGTCTCAAAGCCGGTCATGTTTTTTCCATAGAGAGCTGAGGTGCAAGCGTCATGCCGCCGACGGCAATCGACCCTAAGTCCTGCTCTGGGGTCTGGGGACGCGCGACTGCGAACTACGTACTTGGGGGAAATGGGATCGGCCTGATCGTCGCTCGACCTATGGTTGGGCGGTGATTCGTTAGCCGCGCCTCAGCGCATCAAGTCCGGGAACGGATGAGCAAGGAAGTGCGCGACCGTCCGTAGGTGGTGCTGGAGTGTTGGCTGCGGATTGTCACCTTCGTTCTGGGATTCGGGCGGCTGCGGCTCGGACTTTGACGAGGCATCGGAGTCGTTTTGGGAACCGGGCGTGGCACGCCAGCGGACCTCGATGTACTCAGCCCCAAGCAACAAAACCGCCACTGCGTAGAAGCACCAAAGCATTAACCCGATAAATGAGCCAATGACTCCATACGCGGCCGTGTAGCGAGTGCCGATCAAGACAGCGGCCAGGATCTGCCGGCCAATTTCCCAGATCAGTGCCGCCACCAAACCACCTCGCAAGCAGTATTTGAAGGGAGCCGGATTTTTTGGGATCGAACGGTAAATCAATGAGAACAACAGTGTGTTGGTGAGGAAACTGACGAGCGCCTGCAGCGGGCGCCAAAGCATCTGGGATCCCGGCAGGATCCCGGTCGTATAGTTCTCGATGGCAACCAGCACCATTGTGCCAATAAAGACGGCCGTCACTAAAAGCGCCAATCCGCAAAGCATCAAGAAGGCAATCAGCCGCTCGAAGAGCACCATGCGCAGAGCGTTCACGATTCCCTTCGACGCATCTCGCGAGACATTGCCGATTCGATCGAACGCCTGTTGAAGTTGGACGAAACCGGCAATCGCGGAGAACAGCATCATCCCCAGCGCGATGGGGCCGTGCACCGTCGAGCGATCGCGAACCTGGTCGAGGGCTTGCTCCACGGCCGCCCGGGCGGATGGCGAGAGGTCACTCTCCACCAAGGTCAGCACCGCCTGATGAGCACTTTGTCCCGAATGTGCGAACCGGAAGAACAAACCCAAACCGGAGATGAGCACCAGAACCAATGGGAAGAAGGAAAGGGCCACGTAGTAAGCGACCGCCGCGGCCATCACGGGACCTTCGTCACGGCTCCAACGATCGTACGCGGCGATCAAATACTGCATATGACGGCGCAAGAAATTGAGGACGCGCATGGCATTCTCGCGTTTGTGTCGGCCGTCAATTTAGACGAACGAGGTAAAGGACCGCCAGCCGGCGCAAGTCCCGCATCGCCCGACTCGACTCTGCGCACGAGTTGCAGGGGGCGCGCCAAGACAAGAAGGAAGCGGTTTTTGTGGCTATCGGGCAGCCATTTGCACCGAGAGCGGGCGGCGGCGCTCGAAACATCAACGAATCCAATGTTTCTTCGCGCGCGGAGGAATCTAACGGCAAACCATGGGCTAGACTTTGTTTGCGGGTCGCAACCGACACACTGCCGTCACTAAGGAGCGCAGCAGAATTCCCATGAAGACCGCCGCACTCGGGCCTTCGGCACTCGTTTTGCTGGTTCAGCGTTTTGACGCTTGAAGACGGGCGAAACATTGCGAAGGAGCTGGTAAGGAGTCGGGCCATGCTCGACAGAAATAAGAATAATCCGCCTCAGGATTCAGAGCTTTTCTCGAAGCGTGAACCGCGACTAGTAGTCGCTCAGCCTTCGGACTCGACGTCTGTCGACAATCCGCACGGCTGGGCTCCTTTCTTTACCAGCGCTCTGTTGTTCGTCGGCGCTGTTTCGTTCTACGACGGCTATCTTGTCATCCGCACAGGCGACATGATCGAAGACTTTGAGAAGAACCCCGTTGGGCTTTATCTCATCAAGATCGATAACGGAAGCCCTTCGGTATTTTTGCGAGTAAAAGCCGCCGGCACGATCCTCGTGCTCGCCGGCCTTTCTTTCTTGCGTCGGCGCTCCAAGCGATTTGCCGGTCCGATCGCATTCGCGCTCTTCGCGTTCCAAACCGGTCTTCTGATCTTTCTGGAAGTCCCCTTTTCCTGAGCCGGGCATGGCCCCGATGGCCGCCGACTGCATTGGCTCAGGCGGATGCTGTCAACGTCCCGCCAGCAGTCGCGGCCGGACGGGTGACTTGCGCGGGCGTGTCCATCGACTGCACGAGTTGCTGCAACTGCACAAGTTGGACGGCAGTTTCCTCGAGAGTTGTCCCAAACTGATCGGCGCCTGCTTCCCGCAAATGATCGCGATCTCGCGTATCGGCCTCACCTCTCACGCCCCAGCGGCCGACCACAATCTTGAGACCCGGGAAACTGGCCTTCAATCGCTTGCAGAGCAGTCGCGTGTGCGAGAGCCCGCCAGGCGGAAGCGATCCAATGCAAACGATCGCCGGATGCTCCTCGGCCACCAAGGCCACGATTTCAGAGACCAAGTGATCGGTTGAGATCACCCGGGGCGCGCAGACCCGCGGATCCAACAGCTTGGAAAGCATTTCGACAGCCGTTTCATCCGCGGCGTCCCGAGCGGCGCATGCGAGAATTGCGATTCTCTCATGGCTGACCCCCGGCTTCGCCCGGGCGGCTACACTTTGATCATTTGCCGGTGGTTCAAGCTCTTCGACGATTTCACCAACAATTTCAAAAACAGACGTGGCCTCATTCTCGGAGATCAATCCCGATTCAAAGTCGGCGCGGGTCGAGATCAAAGCAGGGACGACGACCTCGTCGAAAACGAGTGCCAGTCTTATCGTCTGGAGCCGTTCGCGCACGATCTCGAAAGCCTCATCCTGGTCATGCGCCAACAACCGCTGATAGAACTGCACGTCTGGCGTCAAGGCGGCCTCATCGCCCAGCAGAATGTCCAAGAACGCCAGGCTCGGGACGTGTTTGCCAAGCACAACCAGGCACACAGTCAGTGGGACCGAAAGCACCAGCCCCGGTGCGCCCCACAGCCACGACCAAAAAGCAATCGCGATCAAAAGTGCCGCCGGCGAAACGCCCATACTCTGCCCATAAAGCAGCGGCTCGATGGCAAGATTTGCCGCCAGCTCATACGCCACGTAGAGCGCGACGATCAGTGCCGGCCTGGTCCACCCGGGCATGATGGCCAGGCTCAGGGCGAAGGGGAACAACATCGCGATCCAGGGTCCGACGAACGGGATATATCGCAAGAACGTCGAGAGCACTCCCCACAAGAGCGGGTACGGCATTCCAATCGCCCACAAGCCGGCGCCCACGAACAGACCGAACGAAGCGTTGACCAAAACTTGCATCAGGAGAAATCGGCTGAGACCTTGGGCGGCGTCATCGAGCGCCCGGGTCGTGACCGTCATGTGCCCTTCGCCAAACAACCACAAGAACCGGTTCCGCAGTTTTTCGCGGTTGATGAGCATATAGATGACGAGCACCGCGACCAGCGCGACCGATGCGAGAAATTCAAAGACGGCATCCGCCCCGGCCACGATCGGTCCGAACTGCATCGTCGGTTCATGGTTCACGACGCGGACGGCCTGGGGCTGAGCACCCTCTTTTTCTGCCGCCTCCGACACGCCGGTCACGGCGCTGGCGACTTTCTTCCCGAATTCTTCGACTCGCGTCAGGACGGAATTCCGGCTCGACGCACGCAGTTCATGGATCTTCCGGGAGACGTTTCCCTCGTATTCTGGCAGTTGATTGGCAAACTGCAGCAACTGGCTTGTGAGAATCCAGCCGCACGTCCCTACGAAGACGCCAGTCGCTGCGACGACGACCAGCACGGCGGGGGCACGCGGGAGACTACGTCGCGACAGCAGCATGACCACCGGATTGAGCACGAACGCGAGCAGCACAGCAAAGGCGATTGGCACGACGACGGGCTTCGCCCAGGCCAGACAAGCGATCACGACGACCCCCAGCAGGAACTTGGCCACGGCTGGAGGGATGCGCAGTGTCTCGTCCGATCGCCTGCGGTGGGCCTGTTTGGACACGTTGAAATCCAGCTTGAAGGTGCGGTTGAGGATAGCCAGCTTGTAAAAACAGTCGAAAAGCAAGCGGGGCCGCGTCAGGCGTTCGCCGATGACGCAGCCCCGCGATTTCACCGGCCTTCGCCAGTGCAAGACTCACCATGGCTTGAGACGCCATCCCAAAATGAAGCCGACGCCGAAGCAGGCCAGCGCGAACGTCTCGGGGCGTTCGCGCGCGTAGGTCCGGGCGTACTCGAGCAGGTCGTCAAACGGCTGCATCTGAGACCGGTTCTGCCGGCTCAGTTGCCCACCTTCTGATCCGGTCCGCTGCCGGGATCGCTCCTGCATGCGTCCGGCTGACGATTGATGTTGAGGCATAACTCACAATCCTCCATTGGGAGAAAACGTTCGATTCTTTCTTAGGTCCTGGAGCTGTGCCGAGGGAATCCTGAGCCGGCAGGAGGTCCCGAACGGTGAAGCATCTCCTTCACCCGCTCGATGTTGTTCACCAACTCCTCGCGCGAGTTTACGAACAATCCCGGCGGTTTTCGGAACCATGCGACCGCGTAACCCACAAGGGAGGCAGCCACAAAGATCGCGAATACAAATGTGATCCAAAACGCGGCCAGACGGCTGAGGTGAGCGATGTCGATCAATAAGAATGCAATTCCGATGAGCGCAACGGGAACGGAACAGACCGCCAAAATGGCTCCAGCGGCTAGCGCGAAAATCGGCCGCTCGATCCTGACCACTGCGTCGCGCGCATCAAGCTTGAAAAGCTGCGTCTGGAGCTGGGCCAGGGTCACGATGTCGTGCAGGATCTGGCCGACGCTCCGAGCAGCCGTTCCGCCTGCCGTATGACCATTCTCCTCGACGCGGCTCGTGCTCATCTGCGTTTGATCCACCATGCCAGGAGAACTCCGACCAACACAGCAGCGGTCAGACTCAAACCCGGATGCTCGGCAATTGTCTCTTCGAGCGAATTGAAGTACGGCGTCGCGGGGCCCAGCAGACCCCCACCTTCGGAGGGGCGCGACCGCGGCGCCTTCCTGCCAAAGGCGTCCTCCGAAAGTCGATTTTTCATAATCATCGCTTCGGACCTCCTGACCCCTCCGTCGGCCCGGGGGGCCGGTTGATGAATTGATTGAACTGCTGAGTCGCGGCGGCAAGCCCCGCCCGCACCAGCATCCCCAGCGCTACTCCCGCGAGCTCACGGCCCATAGATTTGGCCTTCGCTTGCACTCCGGCTTCAGGGATCGTCACCCGCGAGTGCTTGGCAAGTTCCGCTAGCTGCTCGGGAGTCGCTGAAACGACCTTCGGTTTTGAGGGGACGACAAGGTACGCGGCCAGCGCCGCCGCTCCCAGGCAAAGCCAGGGAGCACGCCGTAGGTATGAGCGCCAATCGAACAAACCCCGCGTGCTCTCCACGAAGGTCGCGACTTCGTCATCGAGATTCGATCGGATTTGGCGCATCTCCTCGCGCACTTGGTCGATCGTTTCCGGAGAGCGCATCATGGCGATTTTCCCATCAATTCCTATAAAGCGACCGGCGCTAGTGCTTGTCGATTCCTTGCTTCCCCGATTCAAGCATATCACGGAACCTCAGACAGCACCCAAGACTCCGCTCTTGGTTCACCGATTACCGCGGCAGATACCGACCGATCGCTTCGGGAACCGCCTTACGCACAGCGTCGCAGACCTGTTGGCTCAAGGAATCGAGTCGCGACGAGGGTTCCCGCTCTGAACTCAATGTTCCAGCGATTGTGTGACCCACCAAGACCCCGATGCCCAAACCAACGCCGAATGCCAAGACCGTCGACGAAATCGGATACTCTTCGACCAGCTCCATCGACGATGCTCCGAGCGACGATCCCTGTCGTCGACGATTACCGTGTTGAATTTGCGAACTCATTAAGCGCCCCCCAAAAGAGGAGAAAAATTAGTCGACACGCCGACCGGCTGCTTGCACGAACCGCCGCCGCAGTTAGCGGCTGCGAAGGCTGGCGCCGATCAAGAGACCGACGAACACGCCGATGCCGAAGCAGAATGCCATCGATTCGGTCGGGCGCTGCCGGATCATGTCCTCGGCCTGCTCGTAGCCGTCGCGAACTGTGTCCATCGCCTGCTGCGAACCTTCCTGAATGCGGTCTGCGGCCTGCTGAACGTATTCGCGGACATTCTCGGTCGCGTCAGTGAACGAGGACGTTCCCTTGGAAGTCAGCTCATTGAGATAGTCTTCGACCTGTGAGCGCGCCTCGCCGGTCTTGCGTTGGATGAGGCCGACCAGCTGATCGATGTTGCCGTTGAAGGTTTGCACATCGTCGTTGCTCAACTGGCCCCAGTGTTTGCGCAGCTTTCCTTTGATCTCGTTCCAATTTCCCTGAAGCGTGGCTTGGTTAATCATCTGTGCGACTCCTTCGGTTAAATATGCTCTCAATTGGGCCGGCACCAGCGGTCAAGAAAGGCTTGCCGGCTCCGGTTAGATGACTCCACAGAATGCAAGCGTTATGCCAATTGGGTCGACAATTCGTCGCGATTGGAATCGAGCACGCGATCGCGACGGGCTCGCGAGATCATTCCGCCGCTATGCAAGGCTCCTCGTCGTCCTCTCGAACCAAACGGCGTCGCTGCGTTATTGGAACCTGTGTCCTCTTAGCCTCCACTCGCCAAAGGGCCTCGCAGCCCGATTGTCGTTGCGCGGGCAGTGCCAACTTGGTCGGGTCGCAGTCATGATGCCTTGCCGGCTGTCAATAGAGTTGGCTGAAAGCACCCTAGCGATCAGGAAATCCGTCCGAATAACGCGTCGTCCAACTGGACTCGATTCGGTTGGCACCAAGTTTGCAAACATCCGAGCCAGACGCTGCAGCTCTGAAAATGCAAGTTCCCACGCGTCCGCGTGGCGCATCGGCAAGTCAATCCGAACGTCGGCGCGAGCGCATTCACTCAAACAAGGAGACCCAACATGGGCCTCATTTTGCTGATCGTGTTGATCATCTTACTGCTTGGGGCTGTTCCCGCCTGGCCGCACAGTCGCAGTTGGGGTTACTACCCCAGTGGAGGCCTGGGCCTGCTGCTGGTGATCGTTTTGGTGCTCGTATTGATGCGGCAAATTTGATTTTGCGGAACTGTTCAAAGGCTCGTGCATCAGGCCGGCGTCCGCTCGCGTGTTCTTGAGCGAGCAGACGCCGGCCGTCGTTTGGTCCCTCATATTCGTCCCCAATGACACGGCCCGAATCCAGGAGAACACATTTATGTCACCAAGTTCGACCGCTCCCCAACCCACAAGAACGGGGAAGGATGGCAAACCCGAAATGACGCGCGCCAAGCTGATCGATTTGCTGAATGAGGACCTCGCCCGCGAGTACCAGGCGGTCATCGCTTACGTCGTCTATTCTCAGGTACTCAAGGGGGCGGCGTACATGAAGATCGCCTCGGAGCTTGAGCTGCATGCCAGGCAGGAACTCGAGCACGCGCTTCTCGTGGCCAAGCAGATCGATTATTTGGGTGGCACGCCGACGGTCGAGCCGAGGCCGGTCAAGATGTCCGAGGATCCCAAAGAGCTGCTTCAGTTTGATCTCGACAATGAAATCGAGACCATTCGGAACTATCGCGAGCGCGTCACACAGTGCGAACAGCTCGGCGAATTTGCAATTGCCGAATTGGTGCGTAAGCTCTTAGTAGAGGAGCAGGACCACGAGATCGACCTGGCAACCGCGCTGGGGATCGATCCGCCCGACCCATCTGCCCGCTGAGTCTGCCAATTCGGACGGTCACTCCCGGGTCAATCTTGAATGCAGGGGAATTCGTCCGATGATTCAGACAACCTGGTTGCGGCGTTTAGCCGTTGTCGGCAGCTTGATGCTGCTCGTTGGAACACCGAGCTCCCGCGCTTGGGCCGGCGGCAGCCCCTACGGCCCGTGGTACGAGACGTTCCCCGACGATCCGATGGGGGACGCCAACCCGCACAACTATTACGACGGGCGCGGCTACTATGCTCCGTACGCGTTGGGCGCGTCCGGCGCCCCAAACATCTTCCCCTATTACGGACCCGGCTTTTATGGGGCGCGGGCCGACAGCCCCTATCGACCCGTCTATTTCGTGCCGGCCGCGTACGCCCCCTACATCTACGGACATCTCGGCGGCGGATGTGACTATCATTGCGGCGTCGGCTGGTGGTGACGGCGTGAACTCCGTAAAGAGTGGGCCGTACGCGCTCGCACCACCTACGCCGTCCTTAACTGGAGTCGGAATCCGTCGAGCTCCGTTCGGCGCGGCCTACGACTCTCGCGGGCCCTCGACAAAATGTCGGCTGAAGGACCACACGTGCGGCGCGACCCCCACCAGGGCGACACAAATCCCGACGATGATTTTACCAGCAATCGCGACCTCGCATGCCAAGATCACTTCCACCAGCGATTTGGCGGCAAGCGCAACTTTCATCCAGCTTTGCCACATCAGTTGATTCCTCCTTGGATTCCACCGGCCGTCGTGGCCCCCGCGATGACGCGTTTGCCCGTGGCAGTGGAGTGGATGGAGTTCACAGAAAGGCGATGCAAATCCAGTACCGCCTCCCAACCCGAGTCGGTCGATTCTGGAACCATTATGTTCGTCTGAGTCCCGCCTGCTTGGGTGCTCGGCGACCAGCCCGGCACGCAGTCTGCATCGTTCGGGCGGGGAGCGCATCGTTATGAGCCTAAAGCAGTACCGCCAAAAGCGAAGCTTCAAGCGGACTCCCGAACCGTCAGGCTCGAAGACGGTCAAGCCGGGGCATCGCTTCGTTGTGCAGAAACACGATGCGAGCAATTTGCACTACGATTTTCGACTCGAGATGGGGGGCACGCTCAAGAGTTGGGCGGTTCCGAAAGGCCCGAGCCTTGACCCGGCCCAAAAACGTCTTGCCATTCAGGTCGAAGATCATCCCATCGAGTATGCCGACTTTGAGGGCACGATTCCTCAGGGGGAATACGGCGGTGGCACCGTGATGGTGTGGGATCGGGGTGAGTGGATTCCAGAGAATGGCGACCCAGAAGAAGCGTACCGGGCTGGGGAACTCAAGTTCAAGCTCGAAGGGCAAAAGCTCCAAGGGAGCTGGGTCCTAGTCCGCACCGACCGGAGCGGCACGCGAACGCCGCAGTGGCTTTTGATCAAGCACCGTGACGCGGCGGCCAAACCGGACGCGAAGCGGGACATCATCGACACGGACACCGAAAGCGCAAAGACGGGTCGCTCGCTCGATGAAATCGCAAAAGGCGCCCCTCCGTACCAAAACGGACGACGTCGTTCGAAAAAAACCGGCACTCCCGACGTCTGGCACAGCAACCGTCCGTCCAAGATCGCACGACGGGTCGAGCCGTCCCCGGCTAAAGTCGCACCCTCAAAACAGACCCGCGTGAAGACTCCCTCCCTCGACAAGTTGCCCGGTGCGCGGCGGCGACCCATGCCGACTAAACCAGGAGCCCAGCTGGCGACTCTCGTGCAAGAACCGCCGGAAGGCGACGCGTGGCTGCACGAGATCAAGTTCGACGGCTACCGCATGTTCTGTTGCGTTAAAGGGGGCAGGGCCCGGTTCGTCAGCCGCCGGGGCCAGGATTGGACGGCCAAAGTCGGATCGCTCGCCGAAGTTGCATCAAAGTTGGCAGTCGATTCCGCAATCATTGATGGCGAAGTGGTGGTCCTCGACGCCAAGGGCGTCAGTCAGTTTCAATTGCTCCAAAATGCCATGGGCAAAGAGGGGCAAAGGACCCACGGCGCGCTGCTGTTGTACTACGCGTTTGACCTGATTTATTTGAACCACTTCGATCTGACGGGCGTGTTGCTCGAAAAGCGAAAGCAGCTGCTCGAATCGCTGCTCAAGCAGGCCCGGCTTGGTTCCCGCATTCAGTTGAGTGAGCATGTCGTTGGAAATGGGCGGCAATTCTATCGGCAGGCCGCACGAGCCCATCTCGAAGGCATTGTCTCAAAGAGACGCGGCAGCCCCTATATCGCTGGACGGGGTGGGGATTGGCAAAAGTCGAAATGCCGACAGACCGAGGAATTCATAATTGGCGGTTACACCAAGCCCGAGGGCTCGCGAATCGGCTTCGGGGCGCTGTTATTGGGTTATTACCGAGCGAAGGGCGAAATGATCTACGCCGGGCGCGTCGGAACGGGCTTCAACACAAAGATGCTTCGCGATCTGACTAAGCAACTCAAGGAACTCGAGCAGAAGGAGTCGCCGTTCGCGAGTCCAATTGCCGACATTCCGCGCAAGGGTGTCCACTGGGTGCGGCCCGAGCTTGTCGCCCAGGTGGAATTCAGCAACTGGACCGATGAAGGTATTCTGAGGCAGGCGGCGTTCCAAGGCTTGCGCGAAGACAAGCCGGCCCGTGAAGTGGTCCTCGAACGGCCCGTGGCACCGGTCGATTGAGCCGCCTCGCGCAGGGGACTCGAACATCGTGGTTAAGGCGAAAACGACCAAAAAGATAACGGCGGGCACGGCCGATCTGCTGCATGGCGTGCGCCTGACCCATCCTGACCGGGTGGTCTACCCTGATGTCGGCATCACCAAGCGCCAAGTGGCCGAGTATGTCGCCGCAGTCGCACCCTGGATGTTGCCGCACGTCGCCGAGCGGCCTCTGTCGCTGGTCCGTTGTCCGGCTGGTCTGGCAGGGCAGTGCTTTTATCAAAAGCAACCGCCTCAAGGACTGCCCCCGTCGGTAAAGGAGATCAAGATTCGGTACAAGGACGCCATGACCGTCGGCGTCTACATCGAGGACGTCGAGGGGCTCTTGGCGCTCGTGCAATTCGGAGTGCTCGAGATCCATGCGTGGCAGTCGAGGGCCGACGACGTCGAGCGGCCCGATCGAATGATCTTCGACCTCGATCCCGGGCCGAATGTCGAATGGTCGCGCGTGGTCGACACCGCGTTCCTCGTGCGCGACTTCCTGAAACACCTGAGGCTGACGAGTTTCGTCAAGACCACCGGTGGCAAAGGGTTGCACATCGTGGCGCCGATCGCGCGCGGTCGCTCGTGGGACGAGGTTAAGGATTTCTGTCACGCGGTGTCCGACGTGATCACCGGTGCCGACCCCGACCATTTCGCGGCGACGATGTCAAAGGCCGCCCGGCCGGGCAAGATCTATCTCGATTACCTGCGCAACGAGAGGGGATCCACGGCCGTCGCTCCCTACTCCACGCGTGCCAGAGCGGGTGCGCCGGTGTCAATGCCGCTGAGCTGGACTGAGCTGCGTCGCGTGAAAAGCGGGGCCGCCTTCACGATCGAAAACGCGCTGGCGCACATCAAGAAACGCAAGGGCGATCCGTGGGAGGGCTACAGCCGGCTCAAGCAACGCATCACTGAGCCCGCGCGGAAATCGATCGCGATGCTGCGATCGCAGAGTGGCAGCGGGAAATAGCGATCCAACGTCTCGCTACTCGGCTTCGTGCGCCAGTGTCTTCTCGAAGATCACCAGGTTCTCGCCCCGGTCTGGGTCCCAGCGAATTCCGACGATGTCGTATTCGCGACTGATTGCCAGCTGCAGCATCGGCCGGTGGGTGTTGTGGCACTCGAAACGGACGATCGGGTACTCGTGGCTCAGCGCCCAGGCATGGGCCGCGTCCATCAGTTGCGAGGCAATCCCGTGCCGGCGGTACTCCGGGAGCACGCCGTACAGCCAGGCGAAGAAGACGCTCGGCTTCAATTCAAATCCGCTGAAGAAGCCGACGGGCGCGTCGTCCAGCGTGGCGATCAGCATCAGGACGTTATAGCGGCCCAAGAACCGCCGGCTGAAAAACTGCACGTCGTGCGTGGGCCGATAAATACGGTTATACAACTCGAGCACGATGGGGATATCGTCCTGGCCGACGACATCGACCTTTGCATTGGCCATGGGAGCCTGCCTTTCATCCGTCCCAATGCATTTTACGTCACGCCGGTCGTGCGCGGGGAACACGGCCGACGCATTCTTGTCGCGACCGCCCACGAACGCAAGGCGTCCTGCCGCGACGAGGGCGCCACTTAGTCGAGTTGGTGACCGATCATGCCGCCGGCGCTCTCGAATGAATGAGGCCGTCGACCGCGGACCTGCCCGGAAAACCCAAGTTTGACGGGCCTGACGGGTTTAGCGGAACGTGCTAAAATGCTTCACGAGAGGAGCCGACGAACGCAATGCATGACCGTCGCAATCTGTTCAACAAAGTCTGGGACGCACACGCGGTGCGGGAGCTTCCATCGGGTCAGACGCAGGTTTTCATCGGACAGCACCTCGTCCACGAAGTGACGAGTCCGCAAGCCTTCGAGATGCTGCGCGAGCGCGGGCTCAAAGTCCTGTTCCCCGAGCGGACGCTGGCCACAGTCGATCACATCATCCCGACCGATAACGTCGCGCGGCCCTTTGCCGACGACCTGGCCGAGCAGATGATGTCGGCCATCGAACGCAATTGCCGCGAATTCGGCATCCGTCTCCTCACGCTCGGCGACGATCGGCAAGGCATTGTCCACATCATCGGCCCGGAGCTGGGAGTCACGCAGCCCGGTATCACCTTGGTCTGCGGCGACAGCCACACAAGCACACACGGGGCGTTTGGCAACATTTCTCTTGGCATCGGCACCAGCCAGGTCGCCCACGTGCTGGCCACTCAGAGCTTGGCGCTGACCCGCCCAAGAGTTCGGCGGATCGAGGTCTCTGGAAGACTGCCTTCCGGCGTCTACGCGAAGGATGTGATCCTCACGATCATCCGGCGGCTCGGAGTGAACGGCGGGGTGGGCTACGCTTACGAGTACGCCGGCGAGGTCTTCGACCGCATGACCATGGACGAGCGAATGACGGTTTGCAACATGAGCATCGAAGGGGGAGCCCGATGCGGCTATGTGAACCCCGATCGTACTACCATCAACTACCTTCGCGGCCGGCCGTTTGCCCCGCAGGAGGCCGCGTTCAATCGCGCCTCGAAGTGGTGGATGAGTCTCGCGTCGCCCCCGGACGCTCAGTTCGACGACCATGTTTCGATCGATGGCTCCCAGATCGAGCCGACGGTGACCTGGGGAATCAATCCGGGTCAATCGGTCGGGGTGGGCGAAAACGTCCCGCCGGTCAAGTCTTTCCCGTTCGAGGAACAAAGAGGGATCGCCGAGGCGCTCGCCTTCATGGAACTGGAGGAGAATCATCCGATCCGCGGCTTAA
Organism: Planctomycetaceae bacterium; assembly: GCA_035949535.1. Classification (GTDB taxonomy): domain Bacteria; phylum Planctomycetota; class Planctomycetia; order Planctomycetales; family Planctomycetaceae; genus DASPSM01. The sequence continues at coordinate 32,868 of DASZIA010000619.1, forward strand.
AGATCGACGTGGCGTTCATCGGTTCCTGCACGAACGCGCGAATTTCCGATCTCCGGGAGGCCGCCCGGGTTGTCCGCGGTAGGCGCGTCGCGCCCCACGTTCGCTCGCTGGTCGTACCAGGCTCTCAGCAGGTCCGAAAGCAAGCCGAAAGCGAAGGGCTCCACCATATTTTCAGTGACGCCGGCTTCGAATGGCGCGGAGCCGGGTGCTCGATGTGCCTGGCCATGAACCCCGACAAACTCGTGGGACGCGAGATCTGTGCGTCCTCCAGCAACCGGAATTTCAAGGGACGGCAGGGGAGCCCCACCGGTCGCACTCTCCTGATGAGTCCTGCGATGGTCGCCGCAGCCGCCGTCGAGGGCTGCGTCACCGACGTTCGAGAACTTCTCAATTCCGTGTCGGTCTGACTCGGGATTACCGTTTGTTTCCTCGACCGCAGTTCCTCAGCCGACCGCCTCAAACAAATCCACAAACTATGCCAAAGATCGAATCGATTAGCGGAACCGGGATCCCCTTGCTGTTGGATGACATCGACACCGACCGCATCATCCCGGCCCGTTATTTGCGCTGCGTGACCTTTGAAGGACTGGGCGAGCACGTTTTCAAGGACGATCGAAAGCAACATCCGACGACTCACCCTTTCGATGACTCTCGGTTTAAGGGCGCGTCAATCCTGGTATCCGGCCGAAATTTTGGCTGCGGATCTTCGCGCGAGCATGCCCCGCAGGCGCTGATTCGATTCGGGATTAAAGCGTGCGTCGCGGAATCGTTCGCGGAGATTTTTTTCGGCAATTGCACGTCGCTGGGGGTCGCCTGCGTCTGCCTGCCGCGCGAATCGCTCGAGCAACTGGCCGCCGCGATCGAGCGCAATCCGCAGCTTAACGTCACCGTTGATCTGGTCGAAGGCACGGTCTGCCATGGCGACACTTCCGCTCCCTTCAAGATGCCCGACGGCGCGCGAAAGGCACTGGTGACCGGCGAGTTCGACTTTCTGGATCAGCTTCTGGCTGGCGAGGGCCAGATTCGCGATACGGCAAGGAAGCTCCGCTACGTCTCGAATTTTGCCTGACCCCGCAAGCGGACGATCGTCCGCAGCCATAGTCTTCAGCCCACACGGCCACAAGGACCACAGCCCATGAAGTTTTCAGGATCCGAGCATTTCGACTATCCGGTCGAAACGGTGTTCGACGAAATCACTGACTTGAACGTGACGGCGAAGACCCTCCCAGGAATGGAGAGGGTCGAGCGAGTCGACTCCAAACACCTCGAGTGCCGAGTACGGCCCAAGTTCTCGTTCCTCACCGGCAGCATGCAGATGACATTCGACATCCTGGAAACCAATCGGCCGTCATCAGCCCGCATGCGGGTCATAGGGAAAGGAATCGGAGCGTCGCTCGCGATCGAGACCTCGATTCACCTCACTGCAGAGGACGCCGGAACTCGGCTCGACTGGGAAAGCGAGGTGACCCAAATGACCGGGCTCGTTAAGGCGCTCAGTCGCACACTCATCGAAGGGGCCGCGCGAAAAGTCGTCGCCGATTCCTGGGCCGTCTTTCGAACCCATCTCCAAACGCCCCGTTGATCGCGCCAGCTCGAGCCGTTTCGCCGCTGCCGAAAACGGCAAAACGCAAGGCAGCACCCCACTTGCGTCAAGTGCTTCCGAGGCGCACTTGGACGTCCTTTCGAGTTGCATCGCGAACAATCATGAGCGTCACCGAGTCGCCAACGTGATGTTGTTCGAAGGCAGTCCCGATCAAAAACAACACGACCAGCGACCGGGCGATCGACTCGCGACCCGATGTGGCGCGAAGCGACAAATGACGCAGACGTGATAACTGATGTTTGGACACGTCACGATCTCCTGCTGGAGGATTGATCCCGCAGAGCTGGAAAAGTCTGCCCGACACTGACGCGCGCTGGTGCAAGCGTTGTACTTTTGTGACACGCACCAATTTGGGCGGTCGGACGCAAGTCACGTGGTTATTTCCCGCACAGCGAAATCGTCCTTCGACTGACAGACTTCCTCCGAACCATCTGCGCACAATTTAGTCGGGCTGATCGGCAGCGCGAATTCGAAACGCTAAAAACCTTCGCGGTGTCGTAGCGTTGACGTCGACCGAAGGAGCGTGGAATGAAAACGCGGTTGCTGCTGGCTGATGCCGACAAGGCCATGTCGGGCTTGTGCCGCGCGTACCTCTCGCATTTTGGGTACCAAGTCGAGACGGCACTCGACGGCGCAGAATGCCTTTCCAAACTCCGACGTCACCAACCGGATTTGTTGCTGCTCGACTGGGGACTACCCGGGGGCGGTGGCGAAAAGGTCTTGGCTGAGCTGCGGGGCGATGATTTGCCGCACGTTCCCGTTGTGATGATGGCCGACTTGATGCCATTCAATGCACTCAGCGGCCTGCGAAAACCGCCTGTGGTGCGCTGCGTACAAAGGCCAATCCGCATTGCGGCACTTTGTGACTGCATCGATTCGTTGATTCACCCGCGAGGAAAGCAGACGAAACGCAGCGCTCATGCGGGCCGATCTTCTTCGCGTCACAAACAAGTAGCGTTGTTCATGCCCGCCCGAGAGAAATCGGCCTGACTCATCTTGCGTTTACGGCCGCGGTGGCAGAAACTTACTCTTGACCCAACGGCCGGAACGGATGCTGTGCCCCTCCTGAAAAAGCGCTCCGGTTGGCGCCCCGGATTTCTTGGCAGGCATGGAAAGCCTCTCGTCGGGGCGCGGGTTCCCTCCGGACGGAAATTGCGGTACGCGGCGCTCAGCCGTGCGCTCGCTGCACAAAAGAAAAGAGCCGCAACCCTCCCTCGCCCAGTTCAAATGCCTGGGAGAGGAGTAAGCGGCTCATAATGGCTTAGTGACAAGGCTGCTAGCCCGGTGGCTTACCAGCAGTAGTTGCGGACGATCGGACCGCGGTAGAAGTGCGGGTGAGCGTAAACCGTACGATACGCCGGACGGCCCTCAAAATGCCCGCGATAACCACCCCGCCACGAGGCGGCCATCGCCGTTTGAGTTCCCGCAGCAGCCATCAACATCAGACCTGCAACACCGGCAACGAGTAGCTTTTTCATGGCTCACTCCTTCACTTTATTTGGGCTCGGGTTCAATTCATTCTGACTCAGATTCTCCCGAACCGGACTTTTTCTCGAACTCACGGAAGAGAAAAAGCGAAGAGCGTGCCGGAGAAGTATCCGTTTGATGATTTCGCTCTAATCCCTGTTGGGCATGCATGAAATGGCAGTTTAGATTGCGCGCTCAGCGAACCTGCTGGGCCTCAAAGCACGTCATTTGGACAACAAGTCGGACTTCATTATGAATACATAGGCGCTCGAAGATGACACGTCCGAACCCAACGTTGGCAGGTGCGTGCAAATTCAGGCGACGAGAATCGACGCGGCGGCACCGAACGCGCCGGGCCGCGTTTGCCAAAGGGTGAGCGCCTGACTACGTATTAGCTATGGGTCGGCGGGGGCGTCGGAGCTGAAGTGGGGGGTTGGAACTTCGGAGCGGTGATTTCGGGACGCTCTTCCGTTGGCAGCGGCCGAACGGAATCGTGGTAGGAGGGGGGAGGAAGGTAGCTATTGCTGTTGTTGCTGCCTCGATGCATTTCTTCTTCAAGCCCGCTCATCCCCTTCTTGAACTCGGTGATCCCCTTCCCGAGGCTTCGCATGACCTCTGGCAACCGTTTGCCAAACAGCAAGAGTGCGATCAAACCAACGACGGCGAGCTGAATCGGGCTTTCCCAGAACGCAAGAATCGGAGACATGATTGGTCCTCTGTTTTCGGACGCGCCGGCTGTCGCCGATTCGTCCCTCGTTGACTCGCCGTTCCGGACGCACGCAGCGGCGAAACGGCACACCTGAACTACGCCGCGAAAACCGGTTAGCGCGATTCCAGGAGTGTCTCAGGAAGAGGAGGCGAGCACGGTCGGAACATCCTCGCTCCCGATGAGAGCTCCCAGCGCCCCGCCCCAAAGCCAAGCGGGAATTGCGTTTACCTGGAATCGGATGTCCACCCGGTTTGCCCGCTGCGGTGAGCAGGATCGGCG
>DASZIA010000620.1:0-5291 GCA_035949535.1 Planctomycetaceae bacterium
CACCGCCAGCACGGTGGCGCCGTAATTGATGTAGGTCGACCCGAGGAAGTATCCGGGAGCCCGCTCGTAGCGCAGCCGGCAGTGGGGGCACGTCTCGTGCATGCGAAACCAACCGACGAACAGCTTGCGTTGTCCGCAGCGTGGGCAGCGCAAACGCACGGCGCGTCCGAGAACCTCGGCAAGAGTCGCGTGCGGTGCGGTTGATTCGCTCATAAGGTTGGCTGTCATGGGGATCCGGCCCGCAATATTAGTTTGCCGGCTGGTCGGCGCGCAGCGCCCCTTTCCGATTCAACCCCGACTTTCGCGGAACGAATCGGCAAATTTCACAAAAGTTGACCGGTCCGTTATGCAGACGTTAGCGGATCACGCTCGACGGTGCTCGCCCAGACCACGAGCGCCGGAAATCTTCGCCGGATCTGGTCAGCCAGGACGTGCATCGCCGGCTGTTCCGAGACGAAATGACCCAGCAGAACCAGGCCCAAGCCCCGGTCCCGGGCTTCGAGGCAGGCGTGGAAGCGTGCCTCGCCCGAGAGCAGCACCTGGCAGCTCTGGTGGATGGCGTCGTCGATGAACTCTCCCCCAGCGCCGCAGGCGATCGATGAATTCATGATTGAGGCGGTTCGCCGCGAAGCGGCTTGGGTTCAGGGATTTTCGCGCGTCGACGCAACGGAGTCCGATCCGCCGTCGCGCCGCGTCCCTTGGCGTCCCAATTCTCGCCGACTTTGAAGCGCAGGTTCAAGATTCGCTGACCGCCGATTTGCTGGGCCCGCAGTTGCAACTCCTGTCCACGAAGCGAATCGGCGTCGGGCAACGTGTAAACCTGAGTGTCGCGACCGTTGCCGAGCTTGGTGACGATTCGCTGCATGCGCTTGCGGTTGGGAATATAGAGGTTGCACTCGAAGTTGAGCCGCTCTTCGGGCTTGGTGTTGTTGACGATCAGCTGCTTGATCTGCAGATCGCCGTTGTCGAGCCGCGAATCGACGACCGAGAAGACCACATCCCCCAAGCCGACCTCGTACTGCCGGTAAACGCGAAACGCGTAAGGCGACAGGGCGAAATCGAGGACGATCCGCTGGCTGCCCAGGCTGGTGTTGGAAGGCAGCTCGAGCGTGATCGGGATATCGAATTTCTCGCCGGCCGCCAGCGAGAACCGCGCGTCGGGGGGTTCGACCTTCCAGTCTTTGGGTACGATGATGCGCACTTGCCCGCTCACGCCTTGGTGAAACGTGTTGACTCCGTGGATGACTTCGCGCTGCTTTCCCGTCTTGCTCGGCAGCCGGCCTTTCTCGAAGGTGATCGCCGCCATCCACCGCGCGATTTGTTCCGGAAAGTGGCGAATGACCAGCGGACTGGGCCCGATGCGGATTTTCTGACGCAATCCGGCCGCGTTCGTCGGCAAACGGATCCGTCGCCCCAGCACGTCGGTGACGATCGACTCCTCACTCAGATACAAATCCTCGTCGACGGGCTCGTTGTTCCAGACGACGATCGCCACGTCTCCCTTGCGCGAGAAGGCGAAGTTACGGCTTCCCTCAGGGAGGTTAAAGGAGCCGATGAACTCGGCTCCCTGCAGCGCCATGGCAGTCGTCCGCCAGGGGAGAAACAGGGGAGAGGGTGAGCCGCCCGGCGCGAGCAACCCGTAATCCTCGTCGAACACGTCATCAATGAAGATTCTGTCCGCCCCCCCGATTTTGGCCTCCACCATTTTTTTGACGAGATCGCTCCCGCGCTCGTCCGCAGTAAACCCAGATTTGGCGAGCGGTTTAACGAGCACCCAGCGCTCGGGCGCGTCGGCGGCGGCCATCGATTTGAGCCGGGCGACCAGCTCGTTCTCTTTGAGACGCTGACGAGTGCTGATCGACAAGAAGACGCCGCGAACGTCACTCCGGCGGGGGAGAGGTGTTTCCCAGTTCCAGTGGACACCGATCCGTGTGTCGCGGCCGATTCGGTCGAATTCGCTTTTTACGCGGGCCACGGATCGCGACAAATTCTGGGCCGACATACCGACAAAACTCTCGTCGTCCTCTTCACCCAGTTGCCAGTGTCGCACGTGCGACGAGTAGCGCGCGATCACCTTCTCGATCGATTCGCGCCAGAACTCTGTCCGCATCGTGAACAGCTCGCTGATTCCGTTCCAGTCACGGGCGAACTGACTGCGCAGCTCTGCGGGAGGCTCGTTCAAGAGGCCAACCGCCGTGATATGCCTGAGCGACAATTCCTCGAAGAACGCCGAGATTTGAGTCGGCGTCTGAGTCTGACTTGGGCCGAGACCCGTGGTCGCCGAGGTCGAGTTGGCGTCCGACACCGAACCCCACAGCGGATATTTGAGCCAGTTAATCCCGCCTTGAGCCGCCAATTCGGCAAGTTCCTTGAGTGCCGGCATATCCGAGGCCCGCCGGATCGTCCAGCCGAACTCTCCTTGTTCGACCATGTCAGAGAGCGTGTCCATCACCGCAAACGATGTCCGCTTGTTGAGGATGGGCTTGCCGCCCTGGCTCAGCACGGCTTCGACCGCGTAAAACCCGTGCGGCTGGGCACCCAACGTCCAATCGATCGGTTTTTGTCTGATCGTGCGGCGTTCGGGCGGCTTTCCCGGCCCGGCCGCTTTGTCGGAAGCCGCCGTCTTGTCCATCACTACGCTCGGGCTTGTGGATGCGGCCGCCCCACTCGGCGCGGGCTTTCGCGACAGGTCGAACGCGGTGGCGGCGACTCGCTTGCCCTCGGCATCGGCGACGGCAATGTCCAATCGGTAGGCTCGCCGCGGATCCAAGCCGTCGACGTGCGAAGTAATCACCACGGGCGAATCATGCTCGCGGAAATGCGTCTGAAAATTGCTGTCGAGCGAGAAGAGGGGCAGTTCGCCCATCCACAGGTCATCGAACCAGGCCGCACCTCGAATGTCGGACCGGCTGCGCGGATGGAGATGACAGCCAACGACCACGAAATGCACGTCTTCGTGCGGCACGATCGGCCCGATCGTCACCAGGCACCAGTCCTTGAACGTGCCGGTGACCGGCCGGGTGAGGAACCGCTGCACACGCTGGCGCTTGTGATTCAACAGCGAAATCGAGACAAGGGCCGCGTCGTTCTCGAGCATCTGCGTGCGGACGTATCCGCGAAAAACGTAGGAGTGATAGGAATCGATGACGATTGGCTTCGAGTACATCGTGATGCGGCCGCCATTGGCCTTGAAGCAGAGGCTTGCGCCCTTGCCGCCGTGTCCGCGCTCATGATCGATCGAGCCTTCGATGTAACGGGGAAAGTCGGGGCCCTTACGGCGGATCCAACCGTCGGGGTGCCGGTCGAAATCGCGGTCTTCGTCCTGTTCGAACCCGAATTTGAAGACTTCGACAGCCCCCTCAAACGGGTCATCGGCAGCCGCGCGCGGACGGGGTGCGGCAGCCGGGTTGCCGGTCGACGACGAAGCGGGCGGGGAGGGAGCCGGGCTGCTCGTCGCAGGAGCGTCGGCGAGCGGGGAGACAGGCTCCGGACCGGCCGCGGCGAAGCAAGCCAACAAGAATAAAGTGGGCATCGCTCAAAATGGAAAAGGATTCCGATCGTAACCATCGCTCAAGATCGACCGAATTGCGCGGACGTCTCGATGCGAGGTCCGCTGGGGCCGATTGGAGCGGCTTTAGCGGTTATAATGCTGAGTCCGCCGGCCGAGTTCCCCGTTACGCGCCGGCAGCTCGGAACCCGTGAGTCCTATGAGACCATTGCCTCTCGCTATTGCCACGCGTTGCCTGAATCAACCGCTCAGGCCGGCGCTCGTGCTGGCTGCGCAGTTCGGTGCCGGAGGCGTGCAGCTCGACGTGCGGAATGAACTCAAGCCGGACGAACTTTCCGCGACCGGCCGACGCGAGCTGTTGCACCTGCTGGAGGAGATGCGACTTTCGATTGCCTCCCTCGATTTCCCCTTGCGCCGCGGCCTCCTCGATCCCGATCGCCTTGACGCTCGGATTGCTGCACTCAAACAAGCGATGGATTTTGCCTCACTGCTGCGCTGCCGGGTCGTGACTGTTCGGTTGGGACGACTGCCGGGGGAAAACGAGGGTACAAAGGATCCTCCGGTCGCCGTGCTGAACGACCTGGCGGGGCACGGCAATCACGTCGGGGTGACGTTGGGATTGGGTCCGGGAGGCGAGTCGCCCATTCCCTTGCTCGAACTGGTGCGTCAGGTCTCTGCCGGTCCTCTGGGGATTAATTTCGATCCGGCGGCGGTCATCTCCGCCGGTCGATCGCCGACTGACGCCGCGGCGGAGTGGGGAACATTTCTCAGCCATGTGATGGTCCGCGACTCAATCCGCGAGGGGGACGGCACATCGACCGAAGTTCCGGTCGGTCGCGGCGAGGTCCCCTGGCAAGAACTGCTCGCCATGCTCTACGAACTCAACTATCGCGGTTGGCTGTGCGTCGACCGCACGCAGGGCGAGGACCGCGCGGGCGACGCGGCTCGCGCCATTCAATATCTACGTTCTCTGGAACTCGGCTGAGCAGCGGGAACGAGGGAGTGGCCGAACAGGAAGTCCTCTCGATCAGCGAACTCTCTCGACGCCTCAAGGCGCTCGTCGAGATGAGCTTTCCGTTCGTCTGCGTCGAAGGAGAGATCTCCAACTTTTCCCGCGCCGCGTCGGGCCATATTTACTTCACGCTCAAGGACCAGTCGGCTCAGATTCGCGCCGTGCTCTGGCGCAGTGCGGCAATGCGCGTCCGTTTCGAGCTGCATGACGGACTGCATGTCGTCGCGGCCGGACCGGTCGAGGTTTACGCGCAGCGGGGAAGTTATCAGCTCGTCGTCGAGCGGCTCGTGCCGCAGGGAATCGGACCTCTCGAGCTGGCGTTTCGGCAGCGATACGAAAAACTCGCCGCAGAAGGGCTGTTTGCCGAACAACGAAAACGACCCTTGCCGCGGTTTCCTCGACGCATCGCGCTCGTGACCAGTCCATCAGGAGCGGCTGTGCGCGATTTGTTGCAGGTCATCACGCGTCGCTGGCCGGCCTGCGATCTGGTCATCGTGCCGGTGCCCGTGCAGGGGCAGCAGGCCGCGCCCGCCATTGCCGCCGGGATGCGTGCGGCGGCGCGCTTACCCCGAGTGGACGTCATCATCTGCGGACGGGGTGGTGGGAGCTTGGAGGATCTGTGGGCGTTCAATGAAGAAATTGTGGCTCGTGCGATTTTTGTCTGTCCGATTCCCGTGGTGAGCGCGGTGGGGCACGAGATCGACGTCACAATCGCCGATCTGGTGGCTGACAAGCGAGCCCTCACGCCGAGCGAAGCGGGCGAGTTGGTTG
>DASZIA010000621.1:0-11083 GCA_035949535.1 Planctomycetaceae bacterium
TTGGCGATTGCCTCGATGCCGACGGGCCGCTGGCTCGGTCTCGATCAACTGTTTTCACTCGCGTTTCGCCGGCAGAGGTCGGTGCCGCAGCAAGCGGCACGCGTTTGACCAGATAATTCGCCGGATTTGAGGGGATTGGTCCATGCAATTGACGCCGGAACAAGTTCAGATCGGCTCGGAAAATTTCAACCGCGTGGCGGGTTCGCTCAATGACGCGGACGTCTCGCGGCGGGATTTCCTGAAGGCCACGGCAGCCGGGGGCCTCGGACTCGGTGCCCTGTATTTTGGCTACAAGAAGCTGGAAGGCGACCCGGTGCGGGTCGGCTTCATCGGCACGGGGGATGAGGGGAATATTCTCCTCACGCAACATCCGCCCGAATACATGAACATCGTGGCGATCGCCGATATCCGCCCGTCGAACCGGGTGCGGGCCTTTATCGGCGACGGCAACGAAGACCGCATGGGCCTCGCGAAAAAGCTCGGCGACGATCGCGCGAGCAAGATCAAGGTCTACGACGACCATCGAAAGCTGCTGGCCGACAAAACGATCGAGGCCGTGGTCATTGCCGTTCCGCTCAACCGGCACGCCCCCTTGGCTCTCGAAGCCCTGGAGGCCGGCAAGCACGTGCTCACTGAAAAGCTGATGGCCCACGACGTCAGCCAGTGCAAGCAGATGATCAAGAAGGCCCGCGAAACGAATCTGCTGCTTGCCGTCGGGCACCAGCGGCACTACAGCGTGCTCTACGACAACGCGAACCACATTGTCTCCGGCGGCACGCTCGGCGACGTGAAGTTCATCCGCGCCCAGTGGCACCGCAACAACAGTTTCCCAGGCCGCGATAGCTGGCGCAAGTCGATTCCGGCGGCCGACGAAAAGGCACTCGAGGGTCGCATCAAAGAGTACGGATTCGAATCGATGGAGCGGCTGATCAACTGGCGGCTCTTTAACGACACGGGCGGAGGCCTGATGGCCGAGCTCGGCAGCCACCAGATGGATGCCTGCAGCATCTTCTTGGGGAAAAAACACCCGCTGGCGGTGCAGGGGTACGGCGGCAAGAACTTTTACGGCGTGAAAGGGGTCGGATCGAGCGACAAGCAGAACGACGACCGCGAGATCGACGATCAGATCTTCGTCACGCTCGAATTTCCCGGTCCGCACTACCACGCGACCGACAATCCCAACGACATCTGCGTCGTGACCTATTCCTCGATCAGCACGAATCGCCTCGAGCCTTACGGCGAGACGGTCTTCGGCAGTCGCGGCACCCTCATGGTGCGGACGGAAAAAGACGCGCTGCTATTCAAGGAAGAGAGCCCGACGTCGGCCGGTGGTGGCCTGGAACAGCGGATCTACGTTGTGAACTCCGCGAAAGGCAGCGGCCCGGTTCTCGAAGCGTACGAAACGAACACGGGCGGCCACGCCTCGACCGAAGGGCCAAAGTCAGTGAGCCGCGGTTACACCGAAGAGATGGAGCACTTTTGCTATTGCGTCCGCCACCAAAACTACAAGTCGCCCCAGGAGGGGGGCCTGCGTTGCCCAGGCACCGTGGCGATGGGTGACGCGATCATGGCATTGACGGCCAACCTGGCAATGAAGCACAAGAAACGAATCGTCTTCAAGAAGGAGTGGTTCGAGCCCGACTCCGACGCAGTCCCCGAGACCGATCGCGACGTGATCGGCTAGCGTTCGCTCCGACAACAGATTTCGCATGGCCCGTTGGCCCGACGACACTCGATCAACCGTGATGACGCTGGCCCTGGTCTTCGTCGTCTTTCCGCTGTTGTGTCTTTTTGCGTATTGGTTTGTTCATGGATGAAGCCAACCCGGCCGCCGGACACAAGCGGTCCAGCCTGGCGATCATTTTCGTCACGGTCTTTATCGATCTCTTGGGCTTTGCCATCGTGCTGCCGCTGTTGCCGCGGTATGCGCAGCACTTCGAGGCCGGTCCGAGCACGCTCGGCATGCTGATGGCCTCGTTCTCGGCCATGCAGTTCATTTTCTCGCCGATCTGGGGCCGCGTGTCGGACCGCGTCGGACGCCGGCCGATTTTGATCATGGGCCTGGCCGGCTCGATGGTTTCCTATGCGATCTTCGGCTTGGCCTCGTCGCTTTCGCCAGGCGGCCGCTTATTGGGCCTCTCTCCGTTGACGTGGCTCTTTATCACGCGAATCGGCGCGGGCATTTTCGGAGCGACCATTTCGACCGCTCAAGCGTACATCGCAGACGTCACGTCGCCCGCGGAGCGCGCCCGCGGCATGGCGCTGATTGGTGCGGCGTTCGGCGTGGGATTTACCTTTGGACCGTTGTTGGGAGCGCTCTTCGTCTCGGGCGATGCGTCAGGAGCCCCGAGTCCCTATCCCGGTTACCTGGCGTCAGCGCTGTCGGGATTGGCCTTGTTGTCGGCAATCTTCATGTTGCCCGAGTCGCTGCGACCTGACTCGGCGCCGTCCGCTTTCGGTTGGTTCTTGCTGGGAAACATGGCCACGGCGCTGGCCCGTGCCGCAATTGGGCCGATTCTCCTCGCGATGTTTTTCACAACGTTCGCCTTCGCGCAGTTCGAGGCGACTCTGGCGCTCTTGACGAAGCAATTGGGCGTTTCCGACGCGAAGAACTACCTTGTGTTTGCCTATGTCGGCTTTGTGCTGGCACTCAGCCAGGGACTGATCGTGCGGCGACTCGTGCCGCGGGTCGGAGAATTTTGGATGAGCCTCGCCGGGACTGCCCTGATGGCGGTCGGCCTCGTCGGGGTCGCCATTGCGGCCCATCTTCAATCGGTCGGATTTTTGTACGTGGTGACGGCCGTCTGCGTTGCGGGCTTTTCGGCGCTCACGCCCTCGCTGCAATCGCTGCTCTCGCGCAACACTCAGGCTTCGGAACAGGGGGCGGTCTTGGGGATCGGCCAGGGAATCACCGCCGTGTCGCGAATCTTGGGGCCGTTTGTCGGCATCGTCCTGTTCGAGAAGGGTGTCCCCTATCCGTACTGGACGGGCGCGATCATCATGGCGCTCAGCCTGTTTTTGATCGTTCCCCTGCGCAGCACGCCCGTTCTCGAGTAGGGGTTCGTGCTCGGCGACCCTCAGGTGCCGCTCGGCCGATTCGCGTCTCTCGGCGTAACGATCTGCCGATCGAAGTAATTGATCCCCATGCCAGCGTCGATCACCAGGCCTTGCGCATTGATGCCCGACGAGCGCGGGCTTAAGAGAAACGCAATCGCCGCCGCCACCTCTTCCGTGCGAACGGCCTCCTTGCGAAGCGTCGCGCGTTCGGCGAACAAGTAGCTGTCGACGTAGTTGGGAATTCCCGCCGAGGCCGAGGTCTTGAGCAGGCCAGGGCAAACGGCGTTGAAGCGTACGCGAGAAAATTCAGAGAACGACTTCGCCAGAAAGCAGATGGTTGAATCGAGGGCCGCCTTGACCGGCGCCATGTAGCCGTAGTTCTCAGCGGCCATGCGCGTAGTCGAAATCGAAACGGTGACGACGCTGCCCGCCGCCGGATCGAGCTGCTCGCGGAACGCCTCCGATAGGGCAATCAGCGAGTAGCAGGAAATGTCGATGGCCTGTAGAAAGGCCGCCCGCGGAACCTGGTGGAAGGGCCGCCGACCGAACGAATAGTCTGCGTAGGCGATCGAATGCACGATGCCATGGAGCGTCGGAGCGACTTTCGAAACTTCGTCACGCAGGCGGTCGATCTCGGCCTGCCGCTCGAAGTCGCACACGAACAACGGCTCGTCGGGGCCGACCAGCTTGCTCGCGGACGCGCGGCGCTCCTCCGAGCGGACGGACCAAAGGACGTGGGCTCCCGCCTCGCGCAACAGCGCCCCGACGTGCCAGGCGACACTTTTGCGATTCGCCAGGCCGATTACGAGGATGTTTTTTCCCGAAAGCTGGAGATAGTCCATTTAGGCGCCCGCGCCCGAGCAAACTCGGTTGGAACTCAAGGTCGATTGAAACATAACCTAAATGCGGGTGCGCGATTTTGGGACACCGACGCCAGGGCCCCCCTCACCCCCAACCCCCTCTCCCGCAAGGGGAGAGGGGAGCAGAGTGAGAAGGCGTTTCATGCCAATCTTCTCCCCTCTCCCCTTGCGGGAGAGGGGCCGGGGGTGAGGGGGCACCCCGGCCGCTTTCGCAAAATCGCGCTCGGTCATTTAGGTCCGAAGCACCGAAGTTATTGAGGCGGCGCACGTTTAGAAAGGTCGCCAAGAAAAATTCGCTCTGCTATTCTGAAATCGACCGACGTGACTGGGGATACAATTCCCATCGAGGCTTGGCCCGTGGCATTTCATCTGCGAAAAAAGCGATCGCTGCACCTGCCGATCACGCTGTCGGTCGTGCTCGTTTCGCTCAACATCCTGTTGATGGTGTTTTGGATCATCCTCCTGGCGCGGCAAGAGCAGTGGGGCGGTTTGGCAATCGGCACCGTCGGTTTTTCGGTGATTTTGTGCGGAATCGCCGTCTACATGATGATCGCCGTCAAGGAAATTCGCCTCAACCAACGGCAGGCGAACTTTGTCGACAGCGTGACCCACGAGCTCAAATCGCCGATCGCCACGCTCCGGCTCTACCTGGAAACGCTGCAGCTGCGCGAGATCGAGCAACCGCAGCGGGAGCAGTTTTACGGCGTGATGGAAGGCGAACTCACCCGCCTCAACAGTTTGATCAACCAGTTGCTGGAAGTCGGCCGGCTTGACGCGATCGGTCATCGTTACGAATCGGTCGAGGTCCCCTTGGAGCCGCTGTTAAGGCAGTGCGCGAAATCGGCCAGCGCCCACCACAAGCGCGAGGAAGGCCAGGTGTTTACCTTCGACGTCGAACCGGCCGTCGTTCAAGCGAGACCGATGGTGCTGGAAATGATTTTCGGCAACCTCATCGATAACGCCATCAAATACGGGGCCAACGAGCCAACTGTCGAAGTGCAGGTGCGCGTCGGCGAAAGGGGCCGCGTGGTCACCCGCATTTGCGACAACGGCGACGGCATCCCTCCCCGTCAGCGCAAAAAGATCTTCAAGATGTTCTACCGCGGCGGCAACGAACTCGAGCGGACGCAAAAGGGGACCGGCCTCGGCTTGTACATCGTCCGCACGCTGGTGCACATGTTGAAAGGAACGGTCACCGTTCAAAACCGCGTCACCGGGAAGGGCAGCGTCTTCGAGGTGAGCCTCCCAGGCAGGGCCGAGTTATGCGAATCCTGATCGTCGAAGACGAGGATCCCCTGGCCCAGGGTCTGAAGTTCAACTTCGAACAGGAGGGCTTCGACGTCGTTGTGGCGGGCGACGGCCCGACCGCTTTGAAGCATTTTCAGGACGAAAAGACTCCCATCGACGTGGTCGTTCTCGACGTGATGCTTCCGGGCATGAGCGGCTACGAAGTGTGCAAAGCGATTCGAGAGATCGACGAACTGGTCCCGATTCTGACGCTTTCAGCCCGCTCATTGAGCGAGGACCGCACGCTGGCGTTCGACGCCGGCACCGACCAGTACCTGACCAAGCCATTTAAGCTCCCTGAGCTTTTGAGCCGCGTGCGAAACCTATTGAGCCGCACGGCCCGCACGAACCAGGCTCCGCGGCCCGCCGTGGCGCCCCCGGCGAGCACGATGTTCGACTTCAACTCGGTGCACGTCGATTTCGAGAAGTTCGAAGTCACGGTCGGCGACAAGACGCAGAGTCTGACCACGCAGGAAATGGAGCTCCTGCGCTACTTCATCACCCACCAAGGCAAGGTCCTCTCGCGGTTGGACATCCTCGATGATGTCTGGGACCACAATCCCGACGTCACTGCGCGCACGATCGACAATTTTGTCCTGCGGCTGCGAAGAATCATCGAGACCAACCCCGCCGAGCCGCGACATATCCTGTCGATTCGCGGAACCGGGTATCGTTTTCTCGCTCGACCCGGCGGCGAAAGCGCTTCGGCCTCGGCCGAATCAAATGATCGCGCCGCCAAACAGTAGCCGGATTACGCCGCAGTCAATTGACGTAAAGGAATTCCTTGACGTTGAAGAGCACGTGGCAGAGTTCGGCCCACGCCTGTTCTCGTTCAGCCGTTTCATTCACTTTCGAGGGCCGCAAGAATTCTCGAGCGAGGGCCCGCTCGTCGGCCGTTGGCAGCCGCGCGAAAGCCGTTTCGTAGAGGCGAGTCAACAGGGCGTCAATGGCCGGACTGGCCTGAGCCTGGCCCCAGATTCGCTTTGCCCAAGCCTGTGCCTGCTGGGCGACAAACGGGTCATTGAGCAGCGTGAGCGCCTGGGCAGGAACGTTGGACTGCGCGCGGCGGCCTGCCGCTGTCGCGGGAATCGGGAAATCGAACGCCAAAAACAGCGGCGGCAAAAAGTTGCGGCGAACTTCGAGGTAGAGGCTGCGTCGACCGGCGCCGTCGAGCGGCCCAGAAACCGACGGGCGCCCGCGACCCGTCATAAAGTCATCCAGATGGACGCGCACACCGGGACCTTCCAGGCGCTCATCGAGCCGCCCGGAGGCGGCGAGAATCGAGTCGCGAATGGCCTCGGCTTCCAGCCGCTTCACTGCCGCGCGGTGCACCAGTCGATTCTCCGGATCGGCAGCCTTCGACCGGGCGTCCGGCTCGCGGCTCGACATGCGGTAAGCGGTTGATGTGACTAGCAGTCGCTGCAGGTGCTTGATCGACCAGCCGCTCTTAATGAGCTCGGCCGCGAGAAAATCGAGCAACTCGGGATGCGAGGGCCGCTCGCCCATCTTGCCGAAGTCGTCGGTCGACGCAACAAGCCCCCGGCCGAAATGGTGGTGCCACAGTCGATTGACGATCACCCGGGCCAAGAGCGCGGACGCCGACCCCGTCATGGATTTCGCCAATTCGAGGCGGCCGCTTCCGGCTTCGGCCGCGCCGATCGGTGCGGCTTGGAAAACTTCGAGAAATCTCCGCGCGGTCTCGTCGCCCGGCTTTCTTGGGTTGCCGCGGATCAGAACGTGATCGTTCTCGGCCGAGCCGTCTGCCAGAGCCAGGACTCGCGGAGAGGGCGCGAGTGCGGATTCCCTGCGGCGATATTCGTCGAGGAGACGTGCGAGATCACCCGTTTCCTGCCGGCGCTCCAAATCACCGTGCGCAATTCTGGCACTCCGATGGAAAAACTCCCCCTCACCCCCAGCCCCTCTCCGGCGAGGGGAGAGGGGGGAAGAGGAAGAGCGCTGGGGGGAAGAGGAAGAGCGCTCCCCCACAATCTCTCTCCCCTCTCCCCTTGCGGGAGAGGGGTCGGGGGTGAGGGGTATCCGACCACGGTCCGTGAATCGCGCGCGGGCATTCAGTCCGCCTCCACACAACGAATTGAGAAACGCGACCCGGGATTTTGCAAAGCGGTCGTCAGCCAGCCGGCCGGACCGCCAAAGCGAAACAGTCTCGACAAACAGGTTCTCATAAGCGTTTGCGAGCTTGGTGGGGCTGTCGATCGAATCATCGTTGAGCAGGGTCCGAATCAGCCCGTTCGGCCGATCGGTGGGCGGACTGGGATCGTCGGAAAAGCGGATGGAATCGACGGAAATCCAGCCGTCGTCCTCGTCGAGGATTTCGATGTAGGCCCGGTTTCCGATCAGTTTGGAGACATTTTGCGAGTACCAGGCTGCCGGGGCGTCATTCGCGACGGTGAGAGAAAGCTGCCCCCAAAGCGGGTCGCGGATGATTTGAAAACCATCGACGATCAAGTTGAGCTGACCCGATTTGTACGGCCGGCCCGAACCGCCGTCCCCCTGATGGCGGGCGGCTCGATAGTGGATGAAGGGCTTTTCGATGGTGAACGATCGGGATCGGAGAGCGCCCTTTAACCTCGAGGAGATCAGTCCACTGTGGGCCGCTCCAGGTTCCGCGAATTCCACGATCGATCGATCCGCGGACGTGCCAAGGACAAAATCTCCGGCCCGCGACGGACGGCTTCCGAACGCGGTTCCTGTGGGCCGCCATCGATCGAATGACGGCGAGCAAAAGTCGTCAAAAAGAGTGCTCTTGCTCTCTTGCAGGTGGGCCAGTTCCTGACGGTGATTGATGTCGTCGGCCAGTCGCTGCCGGTGTGCGACAAAGCTTGGGCCGGCCGGGACCGATTTCAGCACGTGCCAGGCGTGCAGAACTTCGTCGTCGTCTGAGCCCTCCCTCCAAGTTTTTGGATTGAGTAATCGGCCGATGAGTGCTGCACAGCGGGGCTCGCAACTTCGTTTCCAGCTGGCAAAATCCGCGACGGGGCGCGGGTCGGCGAGAAACGCGAATTGCTGTCGCGAGCTTCGCAGGAAACCGGTCAACGAGTAATAGTCCTGCGCGCGGATCGGATCGAACTTGTGATCGTGGCAGCGGGCGCAGGCGATGCTCAAACCGAGGAAGGCTTTCCCCATCACGTCGATTTGGTTGTCGAGCCGGTCGCACTCCTCGGCCCGCAGATCGACGGGCGAGTGCTTCGCCTGGCCGAACCACCAGAAGGCGGTCGCCGCGGTCGATTCATTGGTTCGATCGCGCGGATTGCGGCGCGGATGCACAAGCAGGTCTCCCGCGATGTGCTCGGTCACGAACGTGTCGTAGGGGAGATCGTCGTTGAGCGCGCGCACGACATAGTCGCGGTAACGCCAGGCCTCGGCGATCGGATAGTCAAATTCGTGGCCGTACGTCTCTGCGAATCGCACGAGATCGAGCCAGTGGCGGCCCCACCGCACGCCGTAGTGCGGCGATGCCAGCAATCGATCGACCACGCTCTCGAAAGCCAGCGGCGACTTGTCAGCGAGGAAGTCGCTTAATTCGTCGATCGTCGTCGGCAATCCGGTCAGATCGAACGTGATTCGCCGCAACAGCGTTCGGCGATCAGCCGCGTCCGCATGCTGACAACCGGCTGCTTGAAGGCGAGAAGCCAGGAATGCATCAACCGGGTTGTTGGGCCAACTCGGCTCGGCCGTCGACGGCACTGCGGTTCGGCGCAGAGGTTGAAACGACCAGTGCTTGGCGCGCGCCGCAAAATCCATGCGTGCACCCGGCTGCGTCGCCCCGACGCCCGTCGAATGGTCGGGCCAGGGCGCTCCCTCGCGAATCCACTCGGTCAGGGCCTCGATCGAATCGGCGTCGAGCTTTCCCGTCGGCGGCATCTGGAACCCGTCCGCATCGTAGTTGATCGCGCGGACAAGTTCGCTCTTCTCGGGATGGCCCGGACTAACCACCGGCCCGCTGTCGCCGCCTTTGAGCAGGCTTTCACGCGAGTCGAGCCGCAAGCCCCCTTTCTGAAGCTTCCCGCCGTGGCAGCGATGACACTTTTCGACAAGCACCGGCCGCACCTTCTTTTCGAAGAATTCGGCCGAGGCCCCGGTCGGCGATTCCGCCAGAGACGGAACCGGTGCGAGGCTCAAGATTGAAACCGCCACCAAGCAGCCAAGTCGAAAAACGCCGCGCGAGATTCTCCGTGCCTCGCTAGTAGGCGATTTTGAGGCCGCATCATGCGTCATGCCAAAACCTCGAAGGCGGACGTCAGCCACGGACGTAGATCGGGTTGGAGAGGATCCAGACCTCGGGAGCGTCAGCCAGGTTGACCCAGACTTCCAAGCGGTAGTTCCCCGGAGAGTCGACCGCGTGTTCGCAGGCACGGCCGATCGCGGTATGCACTTCCTTGCCGTTGCGAATCAGGCGGAACCGCGCGGGCAGAGGCGAAACCGATCGCAGAGAGATTCCCTTGGCGAAGGGAAGCTCGCTCCCCATCTCGTAAACATCCTTGCCACGAACGGCCTGAAAGTTGAAGCCGGTCGGGTCAGCGATCCACTCGAAGGAGACATAGGCACGGCCGGAGGTCAAGGCGTCTCGCACGGCTCGCTCGGTCAGCACCGGCAGAAATAAGTGCGTCGAAACGTGCCGAAAACTCCTCTCGTACGGATCCAAGTCGAGCAGCACGCTCGTATCACCGGTCTGCCCGTTCTTCGGCAGGAGAGGCTTGAGAAAAGGAATCTTGTTCGGATCGATCTTGGCTAGTTTCTTCCCCAGCGCATCGACCAGCTGCAGCCGCCCGTCTTCGAGCACGACCGCTTTGATCGAGTTGTTGTGATGGGCGTCGTTGGCGGCGATTCCTGTCAGACGAGACTTCTCACAGAGCTGATCGTATCGACGCAGATAGTCCGCCGGATAATCCATCAAAGCGGCCATCGTTTCCTGCGGATACGTTCGACTTGCCGGCAGCAGGGTCAGGAGCCCGGTCAGGCTGCGCATCGACTGGATCAGCCGCGTTTCGTCTTTGAAGTCCGCGTGCAGATTGTAGATCTCGCTGCCGGTGAGTCCCTTCAGTTCCCAGTCCATCCGCTCTTCGAGGTGGCAGAGGAAGATCTGTCCGTGGGTCTTCAGCACGGCGTCGACCTGCGCCTGGGGGTCGGAGCCGCCTTCCAGCACGCTCTCCTCGGGAAAGGCGAGCAACCCTTGCAACTCGGCCCCGGGAATCAAGAGCACGCCATCGACGAGACCGCGGTGCCCCTCCTTGAAATAGTCGTGGTGAGGAACCGGGTGCTCGGTGAACATCACAAACCTGAGGCTGGCCTTTTTTGCGCCCGCCACCACCTCAGAGACGGGGCTGCGGCTGTCGTGCGACAGGCCGGAGTGCACGTGCATCGCCCCCCGGTAGTCGGTGAACGCGCTCGGGAGCGACACCGCCTGACGGTCCTGCTTGAGTCCCTCGATCGCAGCGTGCAGCGACTTCAGGTACTCGGGCTTCAGCCGGTCCACTGCGTCGCCGCTCGTTTTCGCACTAGTCAGGGGCGAAAGCAAAACGGCGGTCAGGAGCGCGAACTTGAGCCCTTTTCCAAGGAACACGAAAGGTCTCCAAAAAAGGCGGGACGCGGGCGGCAGGGTTCTGGCGGTCTCTCTAAGTTATCCGACGCTGCGGGCCGCGGCCACCATTGGTCACAGAGACTCGGACGCCGGGTCTGGTTATGCCGCAGTCGCGATCGAGAGTCAGATCTCAGGGCCTCTTTAGTCGAAAAAAGAGTCAGACGGCCGCAACGGATGACGGTTCGCGACGCTGGCGATTCTCTCGCCACGGGGGACACGGATGTCACTGCTTCAGAACGTCTTGTTCGCGCATCGCTGCACCACCACTCATCACAAGCTG
>DASZIA010000622.1:0-6928 GCA_035949535.1 Planctomycetaceae bacterium
CGGGCGCACAACTGGCCTTCGCTCGAAAGACCAATGGATGAACGTGATTCGGACCACCATTCCCGACGTCTTGGTTGTCGAGCCGAGTGTGTTTCGCGATGCGCGAGGGTTCTTTAAGGAGACATTTCAGCGCGATCGCTACGCGGAGGCGGGAATTCGCGGCGATTTCGTGCAGGATAACATTTCGCGCTCGCGGCGGGGGACACTTCGCGGGTTGCATTTTCAGATTCAGCATCCGCAAGCGAAATTGGTGCAGGCGCTCTCCGGGCGAATCTTCGATGTGGCAGTCGACCTGCGACAGACCTCTCCCACCTTCGGCCACTGGATCGGAAGAGAGTTGAACGACGAGAACCATCACCAAATGTACATCCCTCCCGGGTTCGCGCACGGCTTCTGCGTGCTGAGCGAGACAGCCGACCTCTTCTACAAGTGCACCGATTTCTACTACCCCGAGCACGAACGCACGCTGCTTTGGAACGATCCGGCCGTCGGCATCCGCTGGCCTTTGGAAACAGAGCCCGTGCTGTCGGACAAAGACCGCCGTGGTACTCCGCTCGCGGAAATCGAGTCTTATAGGGGCCTTTGATTTGACAGCGACTGCTTTCGCCGATCGCCCACGCGTCCTTTTGACGATGGGAGACGTTGCCGGCATCGGGCCGGAAGTCGTGGCCTGCGCGTGCGTGGACCCAGACGTGTTGCGAGAGTGCCGGCCGATTGTGGTCGGCGACGCGACGATTCTGGAACGGTCGTTGCGATTGATTGGTTCGAGCGCGCGTGTCCACAACGTGGAATCGCCCGCGGCATGTGATCAAACCTCTGAGAGTGAGATTGCCTGTTGGAACCCGCTCGACGAGGCCGCGGCCGCGTCGCTGCGAACAGTCAAGCTCGGGACACTCGACGCGCGCGCCGGACGGGCCGCTTACGAGTGGCTGGTTGCTGCCGCCCGAGCAGCGCTCGACGGCTCGGTCGATGCGATCGTCACCGCCCCGCTCAATAAGGCCGCGCTCCATCTGGCCGGCCTCGATTATCCGGGACACACGGAGATCCTGGCCGACTGCTGCGGCACACCGAACCACGCGATGATGTTGTTTGTCGCTCCCGGCGAGATCGTGCGTTCGCCTCATGGGTTGGGCGTGGCCCACGTCACGCTGCATACCTCGATGGCCAGTGTGCCAGGCCTGCTCTCGGTGGAAGGAATCTTCGAGAAGATTCGGCTCGTGGATGATTTTTTGCGGCAAGTCGGCGTCGAAGAGCCGCGTGTTGGCGTCTGTGCGCTCAATCCCCACGCCGGAGAAGCCGGGCTGTTCGGCGACGAAGAGCAGCGCGTGATCGCCCCGGCCGTCGCCCGTGCGGTGGCGGAGCAAATCGTCGCGCAAGGTCCGGTGCCGGCTGACGCATTGATCCGGCGCGCCATCGGCGGCGAATTCGACGGCGTGGTGGCGATGTACCACGATCAGGGGCACATCCCGATCAAACTTGTTGCCCGCGACGCGGCCGTTAACATCACGCTGGGGCTGCCGATCGTTCGGACCAGTCCCAGCCATGGCACCGCCTTCGACATCGCCGGGCAGGGGAAGGCCAGTGCCCAGGGGATGAACGAGGCCATCCGCGTGGCGGTCGCGTTCGCGCGAAAACGCTGTCCGGTTCCGGAAATTGGCGAAGCCCCGCGTGCAAGCTGACCAATCCACGCTCTACCTCGTCCGCCACGGCGCAACCGACGCGAACTTGCGGCGGCCCTACGTGCTGCAAGGCCGGGGCATCGATCTTCCCTTGAATCCCACCGGCGCCCAGCAGGCCGAACGCGTTGCGGAACTACTGGCGCAAAACTCTGTCTCGGCCGTCTATTCGAGCCCGATGCGTCGAGCGCTCGAGACGGCCCGGGCCATTGCCGCTCGTTGCCGCGTCGACGTTGTCGTGCGCGACGAATTGATCGAATGCAACGTGGGACGCTGGGAAGGCCTCAGTTGGGACGGCATCCGCGAGCAGTTCCCGGAAGAGTGCGAGAACTTTCAGCGCGACCCGTCGCGATTTCCCTACCTGGGTGGCGAGACGTATAGCGACGTGGCCCGACGCGCCGTCCCCGTGCTCGAGCGGCTCTTGGAACGTCACTGGGGCGAAGAGTTCGCCGTCGTCGCGCACAATATTGTCAATCGCGTCTCGGTCGCGACGTTCCTTGGCCTCGATCTGTCTCGGGCGAAAGAAATTCATCAGGCCAACGGCGGGGTCAACGTCATCCGCCGCGAAGGGGGCCGGACGCAGCTTGTGACGCTCAACTCGGCATTTCACCTCGAGGGCGACAGCGCAAAGTGACGATCCGCGGCGTGGTTTACGATCTCGACGGAACGCTGGTCGACTCGGGGCTCGACTTTCCGGCCATTCGCCGCGAGATGGGGTTGCCCGACGGAGTGCTCATCCTCGAGGCCCTGGCGGAGATTCCGCAGGGCGAGCGCCTGGACAATTGCCTGCGAGTGCTGGCTCGGCACGAGGATGAGGCGGCCGAGCGGGCGACGATCATGCCGGGCGCGGCCGAGCTGGTGGCTCATCTGGAGGCCAAAAAAATTCCGCAGGCGATCTTCACGCGAAACAGCCGCCGCTGTTCGACGCGCATGCTCGAGCGTGTCGGGCTGACGTTCTCCTGGGTGCTCTGCCGCGAGGATGGACCGCCCAAGCCCCATCCGGCCGGATTGCTGAAACTGTGCGAGATTTGGCAGGTCGAGCCGGCCGACGTGCTGTTCGTGGGGGATTTTTTGCACGACATCCACGCGGGCCGGGCAGCCGGCGTGCGGACGGTGCTGTTCGCCCCAGGAAATCTCCCCCATTACGCCCCGCTTGCCGACTTCTGCATTTCGAGCTTCGCCGAGGCAGAACGCCTGATCGACCGGCTAAATTCGCCGGAAAATTGATCCGCTTTCGCTCGGGTGGCACTGGCGGCTCGTCCGCCAGTGTCTTGTCCTGCGGGCTAGCCGCGTGACCTTTTCACCCGCGCCCACGCAGCTAGCCTGCACGAATAAACACTGGCGGACAAGCCGGACAAGCCGCCAGTGCCACCCAAAAGATTGCCGGCTTTGCAAAAAAACGGGATAGGCTGAAATTCGAGGGAGAATTAGAATCCGCCCGCGGCGATTGGCGGAAGAAATTCATAACCTGTTTGAGATCCCCTCCTTGCAAGCTTCAGGCTTGCAAGAATTCGATCCGCACCGAAATTCCCTCCGCCCGTTTCGTCGCCGGCGTCGCAGCACGCAGGGCGTGCGCGCCTGTCGTTCCAAGGAAGGATGTGGGCCTGTATGTCGCGACATTTGGCCTTTCGAAGATTTGGCGGTTCGCGCGGGATTGCGCTCGCCCTGGCAGCCGGCTTCCTGGCGGTCGGTTTGCCGCTCCTGGCCCAAGATCAAAACCTCGACCCGGGCATTACGCCGCATACTCGGTCAGGCCGCGTGTCGTTCCCCGCTCAAGATCTCGATGGGGGCACAGCGTCCAACGTCCGGACGCCACGCTCCTCTCTGCAGCATCCCGAGATGCACACCGATCCGGTCGATCCGGAGGTCGATCAACTGCTCTTCGACTGGTCGGAACACACCAAGCGGATCAAGAACCTCGCCGGAAAGCACTACCGCTCCATCCGCGATTACGCGTTCGGCGCAGAGACTCTGGCGGAAGGAAAGTTCTATATCGAGATGCCGGACAAAGGCCGGCTCGACATCAGCAATTACACTGCGCCTAGCCCCAAGCCCGGCGAGGAAAGGTCCTACAACGCCCCCAACGGAACCCCGACCAAATTGAAGGCCCAATACGAAAAGAACCACGAAAAGTGGGTCTGCGACGGCAAAGTGGTCCGCGTGATCAACGACACGCGCCGCACTTACGAAGAGGTCCCGATTCCGGCCGACCAGCAAGGGGCCAACATGATCGACGGGCCGCTGCCGTTTCTTCTGGGGATGCCGCCCGACAAGGCCAAAGCCCGCTATCGCTTCAAGCTGCTGAACAAGACCAAAGACGGCCATGCGATCTGGATCGAAGTGAAACCCCGGCTCGCCATGGATGGCGCCGAGTGGATTCGAGCCTACGTCCTGCTCAACCTCACAACGTATTTGCCCGAGAAAGTTAGCTTGTTCAACCCGGCCGGGACGACCGAAACGGTTTACATTTTTCAAGACATCGACACGAACACACCGGGCATGCTCAAGAAGCTTTTCACGGGTGATCCGTTTAACCCGCCTACCTGGAAGTATCATCGTGAAGTGCACGCTCCGCCGGCGGCCGGTCCGAAGAATCCGGGCGCCCTCGGCCCACGGATGCCGCTATTCATCGGTGCGTCTTCCAAGCAGGCGTTGCGGATTGCTGACAAGCTAAAGGCCCTTGGGTTCAATGTGAAATTTGAGCCGGGACCCCCGGCTCCGGACCCGAGCCAGACCTGGCACATCGCGTCGCAAGACCCGCCAGCAACCGCGGATTTGCGGAGCGGTCAAACGATCATCCTGCGCTACTACGTCTCCCCCCCTCAGACCGCCAACAAGAACGACCGGCAGTAAACGACCCAACGGCCGGCCCGTGACAGATTGGCTTCGCCCCGACGGCTCGCCCTTGAGAATCGACCTTGCGCCAGGGTAGCCTAGCGCTCTCCGCGGTGGGGGCGCTGGTGCATGGGCGAATCGACCGACACGCTTGCTTCGTCCGCAGCCTTGGCGCCGCCGACTCAGAAGGCGCCGCCTCCCAGCGCCAATCCTGCTCCAGCTGCTCCTGCTCGAACGATTCAGCCCGCCGCCCCACCCGTCGTCGAAGGCGGGCCGGTTGAATCGCACTTCTGGCTGACGCGCGGCGACCAGCTGATCTTCGGACTGCTTTCGTTTGTGGGGCTGATCCTCCTGGGCGTTTACTGGGTCCGGCTGAGCAATTGGGGGACGCGCACCGTCGAGATCGAACGACTGCCGGCTCGACAGTCCGAGTTCCGCATCGACGCCAACTCGGCGACGTGGGTCGAGTGGGGCCAGATCCAGGGCATCGGCGACGGACTGGCGCGGCGAATCGTGGCCGACCGCGATCAAAACGGCCCTTTCCGATCGGTCGACGATCTGGCCCGCGTGAAAGGCATCGGCCCGAAGACGCTGGAACACCTGCGGCCGTGGGTGCGCGTCAACACAGAATCACCGCCCAGCGAACCGCCGAAACGCAAACGCTCGCGCACAAAGGCACCTGCGAAGTCTCGCAAGGCAAAAGAGACCGCCCTCTAACGCCGCCTCGTGTGTCTTCCTCTAGCCCAACGCCGCGGAGGACGGGCATTCAAGAATTCAGGCGGATGCCACGGCTGAGCTTCGAGGGTGTCCGGGAATTCACGGCAGCATTTTGGCTTGGGTGCCACGTCTGAGCGGCTGCCGCTCAGGCGTGCTCTTCCCGGTAGGTGATGTTGGTCGGAATTGAGCAAGCGTAATAACTTTGGTGAAGAGCACGGCTGAGCCGAAACGTCTCAGCCATGGCACACGGCTCGCCGGGTTTGCTGCGCGGGCATCGGATTTGCCCACTTCTTGCTGTGCACGGCAAGCAAACAGTGCCCTTGATCGACCTTCGCAGGTCCACTAACATCCCGCGCCCGCGCAGTTTAGAACATCGAAGGCTCCGCGAGCGGCCCCGTTTCGGGACGTCGCTCGTTGCCGTGCAAGGATGCAATCATGGATGCCGGCCGTCCCGGTGCGCACCGACTCCGTTTCGACTTTCCCGAATCCCCGACCACGTCTCCCGGCCCTTCGTTTGATCCGGGAGCCATGGAAGTCATGGGTTGCCAGGAGGAGCGGCTCGTCGAGGCGGTCGCCCGCACGCGCGATCATCTCCTCTCCGTGCAGCACGACGACGGTTACTGGGTCGGCGAGCTGGAAGGGGACACGATCCTCGAGTCCGAATACATCCTGCTTTTGGCCTATCTGGGACGCGAACGCTCGGAAGTCGCCCGCAAGGCGGCCAACTACATCCTGAAGCAGCAGCTCCCGAGCGGCGGGTGGGCGATTTACGCGGGCGGGCCGCTCGAGCTGAGCGCGTCGGTGAAAGCCTATTTCGCGCTCAAAGTCACAGGTCATCGGCCCGAAGAGCCCTACATGGTTCGGGCTCGCGAGGCCATTCTGGCGGCCGGCGGCGCCGAGAAGATCAACAGCTTTACCCGCTATTACCTCGCCCTGTTGGGAATCATCAGCTACGCCCAGTGTCCGGCCGTGCCGCCGGAAGTCATCCTGCTTCCCAAGTGGATGCCCTTCAATATCTACGAGATGTCGGCCTGGTCGCGGACGATTCTCATCCCGCTGTCGATCCTTTGGGCCTACAAACCGTCGCGCAAGCTGCCGACCGAACTCGGAATCAGCGAGCTGTTCCGCGCGCGACCCGAAGACTTGCCGGTGACGATGGCTCGTTCCGAGCAGCTCGACGATATCCGTCGGCCCACGCGCATCGACTGGCACCGCGTCTTCGCCCGCGCCGATCGGATGCTCAAGGGAATCGATCGCCTCAAGCTGACTCCGCTGCGATCGCTGGCGATTCGCCGGGCCGAGCGGTGGATGTGCGAGCGATTCGCGGGGAGCGACGGGCTGGGCGCGATCTTTCCCCCCATCATCTGGAGTGTGGTGGCCCTCAAATGCCTGGGACATCCCGAAGATTCGCAGGCGGTGATGACCGCACTGGGCGAACTCGACAAATTGATGATCGAGGAAGACGACGCGATCCGGCTGCAACCGTGCAAGTCGCCCGTGTGGGACACCGCGATTTCACTGATCGCGCTCCGCGACGCGGGCGTGTCAGCCGATCATCCGGCGATCCGCCGCGCCGTCGGTTGGCTGCTCTCGAAGGAGATTCGCCGGCAGGGCGATTGGGCCCTGCGGAACCGCAAGATCGAACCGAGCGGCTGGGCGTTCGAGTTCAACAACGAGTTTTATCCCGACGTCGATGACAC
>DASZIA010000623.1:0-3697 GCA_035949535.1 Planctomycetaceae bacterium
ACCAGGCCGCGCACGTAGAGGTCGCTCACGGTCCGCTCGCCTTCCTGCACCTCAACGCGGACGCTCTCTCCCAGTCGCACGTGCAACAGGTTGGCGAGTTGTTTCGACATCACAATCCCATCCGCGGGAATATTGGCCTCCTGTTCGTTGCGGCCCATCAATCGAAACAGCTCGCGGTGCGGGGCCAGGCCCATCACGGCCACGCGCTTCGAGTAATGCCCGTGTCTGATTCGGACAGCGACCGAGCGAAAAGGCTCGGTCTTTAAGACGCCCGGAAGATGTTCGATGTCGTGCACGACGTCTGCAGAGCGGGGATCGACGCAGGCGATGCTCATGTCCTGCCGCTGCGCGAGAAAGAACTGGAAGTCGAGCAGGTAGTCGAGCGAGTCCTCCATGAAATTGCCCAAAACCAGGACGGCAACCGCCAGCGCAATTCCCAAACTTGAGAAGAGCGACTTCACCGGTCGCCTCTCGAGCTGCCGCAGGATCATCCGCGTTCCCTGCGAAAGAAACCGCTTGAGCCCCATGCGCTCGACGAGAGTCGGGCGGAAGGAGGCGGGCGGCTCGGGGCGCATCGCCTCGGCTGGCGGCAGGCGGACGGCCGAACGCACTGATCCCAACGTTCCGAAGAGTCCCGCACCCACGCTGATCGCCGAAGCCCAGGCGACCACGCTCGAGCGCAGGTGATAGAACAGCACGGGAAAGTGATAGAACTCGGTGTACAAGTTGGTCAATCCGCGGCCCAGCCACATCCCCAGCAGCACGCCGATGGCAAAGCCCGTGAGCACGATGGCCAGCATGAATTTCAGATAGTGCCAGCCAACCTCGAGGTTGGTGTAGCCGAACGCTTTAAGTGCGGCGATCTGGTCGCGTTGCGTGCCGATCTGCCGGGCGAGAACGACGTGCAAGAGAAAAGCGGCGACGCCGAGGAAAATCGACGGCGCGATCACCCCCATGCTGCGGAGTTGCCGGATCTCCTGGCTGATGAAGAAATCGGAGAGTTGCTCATCTCGTCCGAACGATCCGGCGCCGCCGTAGCGCTCGATCAATCCGTCGAGCCGTCGGAGGACCTCTTTTTCCGACGCGCCGCGCATCAACTGAATCGTGACGTCGTTGAACGCGCCATCCAGATCGAAGGCCGCGGCCAGTTCTTTTTCGCGCATCCAGAAGACGCCGAATTGCTTCTGGTCGGGCAGCGCATCGGCCCCGCGGACCTGCAGGATGTACTCAGGCGAGAGTCCGATCCCGACGATGTTCAACTGCTGGCGGCGGCCGTTGATGATGACCGTGACCGAATCGCCGACGTCGAGATTATGCGTGCGGGCGAAGGCCTCGTTGGCGATCGCTTCTCCGTGGGAATGCTCCGCGATGATCCGCCCCGATCGCAGATAGACCCGATTCAGACGGGACTCGCCCTGCTCGGGAATCGAAATCAGTCGGGCGACGGCCGGTTCGGGGAGACCGCGGACGTCAGCCGTGACGTCGACCACGGTTCGTGTCTCGACGACGGCCACGCCGGGAATCTGCGCGATGCGTGCCTCGAGCGTTTTGGGCGCGCGCTTCAGTTGCGCAAAGACGTGCGCGAAACCGTAGCGGTCGTAGTAGGTCGATTTCGAGAGTTCGAGAGATTCGAGCGTCGACAGCGACATCACGAACGTGCCGATGCCGCTGGCCAACACCAAACTGATCGCGATCGACTGGCTTTTCATCTGCCAGAGGTCGCGGAGCAGTTTGCGATTGAGCTGCCTCATCGCGTCACCACTTGAGCTCGCTGGCTGAGACTTTGTGCTCGTTGTGATGCACGGAGCCGATCCGGCCGTCCGAGAGCGTGATCACGCGGTCGGCCATGTGGGCGATCGTCGCGTTATGCGTAATGACGGCGGTCGTCGTCCCCAGCTCGCGATTGACGCGATCGATCACGTCCAGGACGACGATCCCGGTGTGCAAATCGAGCGCGCCCGTCGGCTCGTCGCACAAGAGAACCTGCGGACGCTTGGCGATGGCTCGGGCGATCGCCACCCGCTGCTGTTCGCCGCCGGAAAGCTGCGAGGGAAAATGATCGCGCCGCTTCGCGAGGCCAACGAGCGCGAGGGCTTCGTCGGGATCCATCGGGTTTCGCGAGATCTCGGTGACGAGGGCGACGTTTTCGTAGGCTGTCAGGCTCGGGATCAGGTTGTAGAACTGGAACACGAAGCCGACGTGTTCCCGGCGGTAGCGGGTGCGCTCGGCTTCGTCGTACGTGGTGAGACTGTGCTCGCGATAACTGACGACGCCCGACGTCGGCACGTCGAGCCCGCCCAGAATGTTGAGAAGCGTCGACTTGCCACTGCCCGAGGGCCCCAAGAGCACGACGAATTCGCCCTGGTAAAGTTCGACGTCGATGCCGCGAAGCGCTTCGACCTCGACTTCGCCCATCTTGTAAACCTTGCGAATCTTGTGGGCCGCAAAGACGGGAAGACTCCGGTCGCCGTTGGACGCCTTCGCGTCGGCCCAGGGGTCGTCGGGCGCAGTTTTTCCGATCACAAATCACCGATTCACTCGAGCATCACACAATGGATCTGTGAGGTGGAGCACGCGTCTATACCCTCTCCCATTCCGCTGGGAGAGGGAAGGGTGAGGGCGGTTTTATTTCGACAGGCACAACCGAGATCTGTCGGAGCGAAATCAGCCCACACACCCCGGCCCTCTCCCATCGGAATGGGAGAGGGTGTAAGACCAACGAGACTAGCGGGAGGGTGAGGGCGGTTCTATTGCGCTCCTTCGGCGACAAACATCCCACCCAAGCCCACGGCTGTAAGAATCGATCTCAGCGGCCATGCTCCGCATGTTCCAGCACCAGTCTAATGCTTTTAAGCTTAAGCCGGGTTTCGTTGTCTTCAGGCAATATCCACAATTGAAATTTACCGTCGGAAGTGTCCCGGCTCCAATAGGCCAGTCGGATGTCTTCGCGGTAGAAGCCATTCTTGCCGTTGTCAGCCATCTCAGTTCGGCAAATCGTTTGTCCGCCGAACGGAACCTTGGACGGGCCAATAGTTGGGACGTTGATTGACTGCGCAACATTAGCCATTGCCGCAACGCCGGCCCCAAGCGGATTGATGCCGCGAGGGAGCTGAATGACCCGTTGCCACACGCGGACCTCACATTTGTAGGTGCTCGGCGTGTAGGGCAGTGCATAAAACACGATGTCCTTCCCTTGGACAAAGGTGTAGCCGCCTCCCTTGTTGGGATAGTAGGTCAGAATCCCAATCTTTTGCGGGGGCGCATCAGTGAGTTTGGCAAGCCGCGTATCCTTTTCAAGTTCTGCCTGTGCGGCCTTGACCTTCCGTGCGTCGCGTTTCGCAATTTCACCGCTTTGCAACTTCGCGGTCTCGGCAGTGCCGACGCACGTCCCAACCAAGAATACGGCGGCAAGAATTGCCTTCATCGGGCATGCTCCGCATGTTCTAGCACCGGCACAATGCTTTTCAGTTTGAGCCGGGTTTCTTGGTCTGCGGCGGCTGTCCGCTCAGCAGGTCGGGGGTTGGGGGTAGAGGTTGTCCACGCGGTTGCTGGTCGACCCTTTCACCAAACCGCGCCCAAAAGAAACCCGCCACAATTAAGGAAATCAAAAATAGGCAGAATGACATGTTGCCAATGTGAACAAACGCCAAAGGCGGTTCTGGGACACTTTTTATTGCGGCCGCATAAGTCGCTTGAA
>DASZIA010000624.1:0-5443 GCA_035949535.1 Planctomycetaceae bacterium
CCGACGCGCGCGGCGGTCAAAGCTCAAGAAATTGAAGGTCCGCTTCGCTAAGGCGACCGATCAGGCCTCAAAGAACGCGATTCTGGCCAAGGTTCGCCGGATCAGTCCCTTCGCCCAGCTCGAAGAGCCGGCCAAGGACTAGCGCTCGACGGCCCGAATAGCGCAGAGGTCCCTTTCGCGACTCCTCCCTCCACGGTGCCCGCTGCGGTCTCGGATGCCGCGCGCACACGCAGATTGCGCGAGCGAAAGCTGGTCTTGGCCCGTTGGGTTGATTCCAGTATCTTCCCGCCACTCCTCGTGTTCTGGGTCCCCTGCTCGAACGTTTCTCCGCGAGATCATTCGATGCTGCGCTCACGCTGTCTTGCGATGTTCGAAACCCGACGCTCCCGCTGCGAGCGCGCCTTCCGTCCGTTCGTGGCGGTCGCCGTTGCGATGAGTTTATTTTCAGGAACTGCTCTGGCGGACTCTGGCGCGCCGCAGCCAGTCGAACGGCAGACGCGCACCTACTCGATTTCGATCGATGGGACTCGGCGCGGCTCATCGAAGGCAGAGTTTCGCAGCGGAAACGGCATCGTGTGGATCCAGAGCGAAAGCGAGATTCGGATCAACTACCTGGTTTACAAGTACAACTACACGTCGAGTGGCACAGAGATTTGGAAGAACGGCCGCGTGGCCGCATTTGAAAACACGGCTGACTACAACGGCACCTCCTACACCGTCAAAGGGACTTCCACCCCGCGCGGCTTGCAGATCGCGACCAATGGGACCACATCTCTGGTCAGTCGTGACGTTTGGGACACGTCGTATCTGCTTCTTCCCGATCGGCTGGCTCGGGTCGACGCCGCGGCGGTCGTGCTGCTCGACTCCGACAAGGGGCGCTTGCTGTCGGGGAAGATCCAGCTGATTGGCGAGGAAACACTCGCCGAAGGCCAGAAGCCCTGCACGCACTATCGGATTAGCGGCGACGCGGAGGTGGATGTTTGGTTTGACGCGTCCCGCCGCCTGGTGCGACAAGTTTCACACGAACGGGGCCACAAGGTCCGCTTCGAGCTGCTCTCGGTGGAATAGCGCAGGTCACCCTTCGCAATTCACGCACTTGGAGCCGCTGGGCGACGGTCCAGCGGCTTTTTGCATTCTAGCGCACGCGTGCCGGTGTTTCGTATCGCGAATCGAACCAGACGTCTTGCCCATAGAGGGGCCCGCGGACGAGATCGCGGCCGAACGGCAAAAGAGCGAGCGGGACCAGCTTCAGGTGCTGCAAGGCGAACGGGATCCCGATAATGGTCAGCGCCAAGAGCACCGCCCAGATCAGATGATGCAGCGCGATGATCCAGCCGATCGTCAACAGCCAGATGACGTTGAGCAGCAGGTAGAGCGGCGAGTTGGCACCCTCAAATTCGACCAGCTCGGTTCCGAATGGTGCGAACGTGGCGATCCCAATCTTGATTTCCTGGTAGCCGAACGGGATCCCGATAATCGTCAGGCAGAGGAAAACGCCGGCCAGAATGTGGGCCACGCCCGAAATCAGGCCGCCGCAAATCAGCCAGATGATGTTGCCTAAGAGCGACATTTGCCTGCCTCCGCCAAAGCCTGGCCGAGCATCATTCGGCCAGTACGGTCAGATATTCGCCGCAGCCAAGCCGATCTTAACGTCCAAGTTCCCTTTTGGCGTTGCCCAATCCGGCCCTTATCCCAGTGTGTTGCGAGTCGCTTCCACGACGCCTAACGACACCATGAGCTTCAGTAGTGGTAGGTAAATGGCCGTTCCCAAGACCAGCATAAGGGAAAACGGTACCAGCGTCATGAAGAGCGAGAAGCGATTCCGAACCGTCTGCGAGAAGTCGCTTCGCCAAAGAAAGGAATAAATGATCCCATCAGCAGCCAGCACAAACGCGCATAAAATTAGCATGACCGATGGGTGAGCCATCAAATCCGCGATTTGGATGAGCAGCACTGAGAAACTGGACATTTCGACCCCAAAGTCCTGAAAGATTTTCCTGGCTGGTGGTGTCCAGATTGCCGCGGAGACCAGAACGATTATCCAGCTTGCGGCATGTGCTCCTAGTTCCATTGCGATGGCAGCTTTCCGCGCTCGCTGCCGTAAGGCCAGCAGTCCGGCGAGCAACACGACTACCGTCAAAAGAACAATAGGAAGCAGAAACCGGGCCACCAAAGGCATGAATTGGTCTTACCTTAATCGGGAACTCGTGCGCCGCAATTCTCGTTCATTCCGGGTGATCCATTTTCCACAGGCGTCCGACGTGCCGGCCCCCTTCGAACGGGACCTCGAGCCACAGTCGCACGATTTGAAGAGTCAACTCTTCGCTGATCATCCGCGCGCCGATCGACAGGACATTCGAGTCGTTGTGCTTGCGGGATAACTCGGCCGTCTCGAGGTTCCAGCAAAGAGCACAGCGCACTCCCACGATGCGATTTGCGGTCATGGCTTCACCGTTGCCCGATCCCCCCAGCACGATTCCGCGCTCGAACTCACCGCGGGCGACGGCCAAAGCCGCCGGCCGAATGAAATCGGGATAGTCGACGGGATCGGTCGAAAAGGTGCCGAAGTCGTGGACCGTGTGTCCGGCCGCAGTCAGGAATTTTTTGATGGCTTCCTTGTACAAAAAACCTGCGTGATCAGTTCCCAGAGAAATCCGCATCGAAAGTCCTCCCGCGAGTTGGATCAATCATAGACCGCTCGCCGGACGGATGCGACGGGCGGAATGCGACGGGGCGCCTTTCAGCCGCGGAATTGGCTCCCCGTTTGCGCCGCCTGATCGGGACTTTTTGCAGCGCTGACTGGAACGGCAGCGCGGCTCGTCGTAGTCTTTACACTAGGTGACCTCAGGGGGTTACCCAAGGGGATTCGTTCAATGCCGACTGCATTTCGCGCGACTGTGGCGGTTTTCGGTATCTGCCTGGCTTTTGCTGTTCCCGGTTGCGGCAATTCTTCGACTGCCAAAAACACGCCTGCCCAACCCGCAGTCGCCGCCAATGCCGATGAGCAGGCCGAAGCGCCGGCCGAAAAGCCTGCGGCGAAAGTCGAAAAAAAGCCGGAGGCCAAGCCGGCGCCACCCGTCGCCCGGCGCCGTCCTCAGGATCCGACGAAGTGGGAGCTGGCCGACCTGAAATCCGGGCTCTCTGCCCACGACGCACGGTTCCTCATGGCAGTGGTGGCTTTCACCAGCAAGCATCCGAACGATGCCGAAGATCTGCGGGCCTTGTTAGAGCGTGCCGGGCAATTGAAAGATGATTCGTCGATTACGTTGCCCCTCGCACCGGCGCCCACGACCGCGACTGCCGCCAAGCCTGTCACGCCCCCGACGGCTTCCACGCCACCCGCCAAAGCAGCGGCCGGTCTCGGCCGTGGGATGCGGAGAAAGGGCGGCAAGATGGGCGGCGGGCTTGGCAGTGAATAGTCTGTGGATTAGTGCTGGTAGCACTCGCATGTCGCGACATGTGTCGCACACTGTCCGGCGTTTTCACCCGCGGGACCGCTGCACCTAGGCCTTAGACGCTCTAAGGTTCGATCTGCGCGGACAGGCTGATCGCGTCGGAAAGCGCGGCAAGATCGGACCCAACGTCCGCCTCGTTGCATTCCTCGGGACCCGAGCCCGTCAGGGCTGGCATTATCCAGCCATTTGGACGTCGGCCGAAAAAAAACTTCGAGCCCCGCGCGTCCCAAGAAGTTCGGCTGCGAAGCAATCGCCCAGCGGCCCGATATCAGTTCATCGGCGACCTCTCCCGACTGAGGCGCGAACGCCGCTTTACCGCGGGCGGGGACGGTGCACTATGGGGCGCGACAAGGTTCTCGGATTGTCACTGGCGATCCTTGTGATCGGCTTTGCGGGCGCCTTTTGCTATCGAAACGAAGAGTTTGTCGAGCACGGCCTGAAGCTCGCCCGGGCCAAAATCCTCGACGAGGGCATCGCTCAACGCCCCGGTCCCAAGCCTTACGTTACTGAGAGCAAGTCCGATTCGACTCCACCGGCAAAACCGATGATAACGCTCGGGGCGATTGAAGCTGTTGAACCCGCCGAGCCGCCACGAAGCGGCCAACGGTCGCGACGCGGCACGTTGACCGTGGTGCCGCGAGGGGCACCCCAGCCGATCGACACCTCGAGTTCGCAGTCGCCGAGTTCGCAGTCGCCGCCGATCGAACAGTTCGTCTCGGCCCAAAAGGAGCGCTCGGCACCGGAAGCGGCATCGACCGCGACAGACTCGGGCCCGACCGACAGGTCTGCGGCCATCGTCGATAAACCGCTCGAGTTGACGATTCGTCCCAACTCGCCCGCGTTTGCCCCGCCCGATTCGCTGCTCGATGACTCGATGACCTGGCAGCATTCCCCCAATGGGCGCGACGGCTGCCCAGCCATGACCGGGCGCGAGTCCGAGCGTTCTGATTCGAGTTTCCTGACTGGTTCAACGGAATCGAGCCGTCCCGTCACTTACAGCGTCCGCCGTGGCGACACGCTGAGCAAGATCGCGCTGCATTTCTTAGGCGACAGCAATCGCTACCGCGAGATCTTCGAGGTGAATCGGGACCAGCTCCAGAATCCCAACGCGCGACTCAAGGTGGGGATGACGCTGCGCATCCCGGCAGATCGGCCGCGCACCAAGCGCCCAGCCAGTTCCGCAGTGAGTCAGTCGAAGTCGACGCGCACGAATAGCTCTTCCCCTGGGACTCCGCGCACTCGGCAGGTTCCCGCGCGACCTGTTTCACGCAGCCGCGAACTGCCGAACCGTCAGCCGGGGGAAGGTTCGTCGCCGGCGAAATCTTCCGTCGAGGAACCGACCGAGCCAATCGGCACGCCGCGGTTCGTTCCCGTCAGTAAGGGTCCGTTCTGGCGAAATCGTGGCGACTCGAGTTCCGCCGATCCGCGCAGTCGCGACCTGTCGCAACGCGCTCCCGCGATCCGTAGCAAAAGTAGTGCGTCGGATAAGGACGTCGAACGTAAACTCGACGCCAATCCCAGTGACGACGCGTCGACCACTTCCTCGCCAAAGAAGGATGTGGACAACTCTTCGATGTCCTCGGAGGGTTCCGAGGGAATGTAACCGAGGGTGTCTGAGGATTGCTTGCGTCGAGGATCGGGGTGCCATGTGGTGCCATGCCCACGGCTCGGCGTGGGCATGTCTTTCCGTTTGGCGCATGCTCACGCAAAGCCGTGAGGGTGTCCGGGAATTCGATGCGATCTAGACCCCTCGCTCACGCTTCGGGTTGGTGTGTCGCCTGCATTAACCCGACGCGTAAGCGAGGGCAGTGGTAGCCCTCTCACCCAACCGCTTCACGCGCGTTCGCGGCTCAAGAGCGAAAGCGCAATTTGGCCCGCGTCCCGGGCGCCGTCTTCCGGTTGCGGCTCGAGACCCAGTTCGCTCACCAGGAATTCGGCTCGCTCATAGCCGCACATCCGCTCGAGCTGGTTGAGCAGCGGCGTAAACT
>DASZIA010000625.1:0-18398 GCA_035949535.1 Planctomycetaceae bacterium
CGCATCCCTTAGCTCGGCGATATCGCGAATGCGCGGCAGGTCGCGGATGCGATCGCGGCCGAAATCGAGCGTCAAAGCCCGGCGATCGACGTCGAACATGCCCACGCCCCACGGTATGGCGACGAGGCCGCCGTCGGCTGCGATCACCGCGTATTCGAGGCAACCATTGTCGGAAAACACGAAGTCGCGGACGGTTCCAAAACTGACGCCGCCCTGCAGCACAACATTCGAGCCGAGAACGACGCTGCCCTGCAGGAACCGATCGTGATCGCGGCGCGCGTCGGGCGCGAAGGTCCGATTCGGACCGAACTGACCGTTTGGAACGACTTGAGCCGGTGGCTGTCCCGCCGGCGGACCCGCAGGGCGGACAACCTGGCCGAACGCGCTCTGCGCGGTTGGGTAAGCAATGCAGGCAACCAAGGCGATGTCGAGAAGCCTTCGAGCGGAAACGAACATCGGGTAATCCTTCTTGCAGTTTTCTGGAATTGGGCGCGCCGCACCACCGCGGCGAACCGCACGCGAGCAATCCGACGGCGTGGGTTCTCGGCATGACCCGCGAAGCTACTATCACGATGGCAAAGCACTTCATGTGCCAAAGAAGGACCTTAGACGAGAGCAAGCCGCGCGGCTCGCGTCGCGCCCCGCCGCGTCGGCGCATTCGCCAATAAGTAGATTTCCGGCCGCGCATCGCAGTCGGGCAGATCGGCTCGACGTGAAATTGTCGTGAAGAGCCGTGTTGGACCGATTCCGTCAGACGCCTTGTGCAAGCCCCACGAGAATTGGTATTTATGATGAGCGCGCTGCCGGTCCGCGACCCCCGAAAAGATGGGTGCGCTTGGTTGAACCCACGGGCCGGCTCGGCTCTTCAGGCCGCCGAATTTCTAAAACCGGTGGCCCCATCTGCAGGTAGGTGTATTAAGCGACCGATCTGGTCGATTGAGCGACAAGTCGAGAGACAGGGACCGCCTCGTTAAATCCTTTTTTCACGCTGCCCGAGTCAGTGGGAGAACCGTATGCGATTGAGCTGGATTGTTGCAGGAGCAGCTCTGGTATTGGCCGCGCAACGTGACTCATCGCGCGCTGAATCTCTGACCGGCGCCAAACTGGGACAGAAGATCGGCGATGTGACATTCGTCAATGCGGCGGGCAAAAAGACGCCTCTTGCCGATCTCAAAGGGACGAAGGCGACGGTCGTCGTTTTCTTGTCGTTCGAGTGCCCGGTCTCGACGAGCTATTCGCCCGTTTTGACCGAGATGAAAAAGCGATACGCGGACCGTGGCGTGACCTTCGTGGGCGTCTGCGCGGCTGAGTCGGAAAACCCGGCAAGCATCGCCAAGCGTGCCACGGACTTTGCGATCGGCTTCCCCATCTTCAGCGACAATCAAGGACTGGCGGTCGCCGCATTTAAAGCTGAAAAGACGCCGGAAGCTTTCCTGCTGGACCACAATCTCGTGCTGCGTTACCGAGGCCGGGTCGACGACGCATACGCCGCCCGGCTCAAGCGAAACCAACAGATCAAATCGCACGACCTGGAAAACGCGCTCGACGAAATCGTTGCCGGCAAGGCCGTGAGCCGTCCGATCACCGAAGCCGTCGGCTGCTTGATCGGCGCTGAAAGGGAGGTCAAGAAAGACGGCTCGGTCACCTATTACCGCGACGTGCTTCCGCTTTTGCAGGCCAACTGCCAGCAATGCCACCGGCCTGGCGAAATCGGGCCGTTCGCGCTGATGAACTACAAGCAGGCGGTCAACTGGGCCGATGACATCAAGACCTACACCGAAACGCGGCAGATGCCCCCCTGGAAGATCTCGGGCGGCCTTCCGTTTCACAACGATCGCCGGATGAGCGACAAAGATATCGCCACGCTCGCGAAATGGGTCGAGGAAGGAACGCCCGAGGGCAATCCTTCCGATGCGCCGCCGCTCCGGCAGTTCACGACCGGCTGGCAGCTCGGCGAGCCGGACCTGGTGCTGACGCCCTCGAGTGAATTCACGGTGGGCCCGGGCGGTCCCGATTTGTTCCGCGTTTTCGTCTTGCCGACGAACTTGACCGAGGACAAATTCGTCGTCGGCTACGAAGTGAAGCCGGCCAATCCGCGCGTCGTCCACCACACGCTCAACTTCATCGACACGACGAAGGCGGGTCGCGGCATTGAGAAATCGGCGCAGGCCCGCGAGGCCAAGCATCCTTCAAAGGATGGCTATGACCGCGGACCGGGATATTCGTCCGACATGGGCGTCGGGTTCTTCCCGCAGGGCGGCCTCGGTGGTTGGGCGCCGGGCCAACTGGCGCGGCAGATGCCCGAAGGTTACGGCTTCCTGTTGCCCAAGAAGTCCGACGTCGTCGTCCAAGTCCACTACCATCGCGACGGCCGCGTCGAGCGCGACAAATTGCAGATCGGTTTGTATTTCGCCAAGAAGGCCGACGGCATGAAGGCGTTCAAAGGCGGCGTGATTCCCGGCCGCTTCATCGCGATTCCGGCGAACGACCCGAACTACAAGGTCTACGGTTCGACCACCGTCAACGAAGAGTGCATCCTGCACAACATCACGCCGCACATGCATCTCGTCGGCAAGAAGATCAAAGTCACGATCAAGTTCCCGAACAAACCCAAAGAGACGCTGCTCGAGATCGGCGCGTGGGACTACAGCTGGCAGGAGACCTACTTCCTCAAGGACCCGCTCAAGCTGCCGGTCGGGACCGTGCTCGACGTCGAAGCGGTCTACGACAACAGCGTCAAAAATCCCAACAACCCGAGCAATCCGCCCAAGATCGTCACCTTCGGCGAGCAGACAACCAACGAAATGTGCTTCGTGTTCCTGGGCGCGACCTCCGACGGCAAAGAGCGGTCTCCGTTTGCCAATCCCTTCGGCGGCGGCCGACGGCGCGACCGTGAAAAGGCGAAAGAGGCCGTCAAGAAGGCCGAGGGCAAACAAGCCAGCCGCTGAAGCGGCCTCTCGACGAGCGAACACCAACCTGGGTGCCACAGTGGGTGGCGGGGGCGCTCGGCCTTGCGGCCGAGCTCTCCGCGGGAGGATCGCCGGAGCGGGCTAACTAACGCTCCGGGGCTTCCGCGAGGCCCCGCCACGCCGCCGCAGTTCTCGTGGAGGGCATGATTCACCGGGGCGATGCGGTTGAACTCGTGAACTGAGCGAGGAAAGTTCACAACAGATCAACTGACGGAAGCCATCTCTGGTAGCGCGTCCCTGACTTTTTTGGGAACGCGAATCAAGCCAAAAGAGAAGGCCACCTCGAGGGCGGCCTGGCGCTGTCACTTAACTGGTTGGGACCAGAATTCAGTCGGCTTGCGCCGTCGCCAGCCAATCACGTCGCAGACGATTGACGTCGCCACCGACGAAGGTGAAACCCGCCGAATGCCAGAAGGCCGGTTCCGAGGAGCGTCAAGGAAGCGGGTTCGGGAGTAGCCGTCTGGCTCAAGACGCGAAATCCCACCGTGTTTGAAGTAAGCGAGTCGGTCTCCTCCCAGGCGTCATCTGTGTTGACGTTGTTTGGGGACGCAGTCAGCGTGTAAGTGTCACCACTTGTGAGCAGCGGATGCGCCACCGAGGCGACATCCACGACCGAGAGCGCGACGCTGCCGTGCTGAAGCGGCGCCGTTAAATCCGTCCAGCTCTCGAGCACGGTGTTACTGGAATTGGTCAGACTTAAATTGAAGGCAGGCGAAAAGCTCGGCGGGCCGCCCGCAAACCACAGAGCAACCAGGATATCCCCAAGATTATGAGTGGCCCCCGCAACAAATGGGGCGCTGAAGCTGTTCGGTCCGAACGGAGCATTCGCCCCGTCTATGGTGAAACCTTCAACCGGCGTATACGTCGTGGAGGCCAGATTGTTGTAAATGATGTCGGCCTTTGCCTGCGGCGCCACAGTGAGGATCAAGGCCAAACCGACCGAAAGCACCGTCTTGGTGATTGTTCGCATACTTAGCCCGCTGATCTTCAAGCACCATCGAACCATTGATGTACGCGGCACCACACTGCCATTTCGAGGGACCTTTGTCAAGTTGGGGCTTTTGCGTAGACCAACCGGCTGGCCGGGCGCATCGCGACCGCGAATGGGATGGGAACGTTGTCCAAACCCACGATAACTACGCTGGCGTCTAAGCCGCAGTCCTCGTCAAGGGCATGATTCACAGAGGCGATGACGTTCAACTTGTAAAGGACTGAATTCCAAGAGGCCCAGGTGCGGAGGCGGCGCGGATATATTGTGTCAAAGAGGACGATCCGACGCGCCTCGTCAGTTGCCGAAAGAGATCCGCTCAGAATTGCGGTTCCGCTTCAGGACGGGTGCAGACTGGAAGCCGGCTTACGATCGGGGAATATCGACTCGGCCACGCCGCCGCAAACCCGCAGAAAGTCGATGTGAGACTGCCATTTGAGCACTCGTCTCTGGCCGTCAAAGAAAGGCGCGACGCCCTGGACGAGGAAGTGGGCTACGTCCTCCAGGCGCTCCGTGCCCTGTTCGACGACCGCGATCACGTTGCTCTGCGTCAGGAGATAGCTGACGAACTGGTCGCTCGACATGGAGATGTCCTGGTCGTGCGTCTCCTTTTGCACGAGCGCAAAACCGAACGGCCAGACAAACTCCTCCGTCACGCCCGATTGCGATCGGGGCGGCGTTGGATAGCGGGCGAGATAAACGCGAACGTGCCACTGGGCAAAGTCGTCGTTGCCGTGAAGCTGTCCCAGAAAGCCGCTGTTGTAGATCACGAGCCAGCCGTCGTCGCGCAAGACGCGACGCGCCCCGTGGAGAAACGCATCCGCCGCGAACCAGTGAAATGCCAGTCCGACATTGACCAGGTCGAATGACCGATCCGCGAACGGCAGCGACTCGGCCCGCGCCTGCTGATAGGCAATCCCGAGGCCGCCCGCGGCCTGGCCCAGCATTTCCGGCGAGCTGTCGATCCCGACAACCCGGTCGGCAACCCGCGCGACGGCCCGCGTCGACAACCCAGTCCCGCAACCGACATCCAGGGCCGAGGCAAACCGCGATCGGCCCGTCACCTCGCAAATCCGCCGCACGATCGCCGGATGCAGATCGGGTCTGCCGCGCACATAGCGCTTAGCCGCCGTGGCGTGAAGGAAATAGTTATTCGCTTCGGCCATCGGAAATGATTGTACGATTACCGGCCGGCCAGCGACCAACTCTGCAATGGGCGGCCGGTCCTGCAAAAAAACTGATCTGTTAAACCGCGCGATCCGTCGCACCTGCCGCACGCTCTTGCTCAACAACCGCGCCGCTTCAACCTGCGTCCGCTCACCCGACACCACCGCCCCCTTGACCTTCAACACATCTCGCTCTCTCGCGCTCATCGAAATCCGGTCCTCCATTGGCTCCTCCTGGCCTGGCCAAAAGAAGCCATCCTGTACCGGACATTTCTATTGCGTTAGTACCGGACATTTCTATTGTCATAAGACATTCCGAGAAAACTGATCTTGGCGGATCTGAGTTTTTGTGGCTGAATGGAAATAGGGACTTTGTCTGGGTCGAAGTCCAAGGTCCAAAGTCCAAGGTCGTGAGCCGCGGTGCGCGGGGTCGAACGCCCCGGAGGCAACTGTTGCCGGTCCGAAGTTGGTTAACGAAATGTCATCCCAAGGGGGTGTGGTGTGGTCACCTACTTTCAATAGGCTTTCAATAGGTAGTTGACCACGGAGAGAGTTGACCACCGGGGGACGTCCAAGATCGAGCGGGACGGGACTGAATCGCAGGGTGCGGTCGCCACAAAGGCCTGAAGGCACCAAGAAGGCGCACGAGGTTGGCGGTTCAAAATCCGGTCCGGACACCTTATTGATGGCGGCCGCGCTGCCGGGGAAAAGATCCCCGCCGGGAACGAAAAAAGGATCCCCGCCGGTGATGGGGATCCTTTTTCACTATAGGGAGAAAAGATCCCCGGCAGTCTCGTCTAGGTAGAAACACCAGGGGTTGGGTCGGGTCACGAATTCTGGCATTAATATACTTGACTCAGTAACCGTTCCCCGCTACAATCGGGGCATGGACACAACCAAACTCGAATCGACCAAACTTCCGACTACCCTGACCGAAGCCATCCGCTACTTCGCGGACCCGGACATCGCCCTGGAATTCATGGTGCAACTCCGCTGGCCGCGTGGCGTCGAGTGCCCGACCTGCGGAAGCAAAGACGTTCGATTCATCTCGACCCGCCGCCTTTGGGAGTGCAAATGCAAGCACCCGCAGCGGCAGTTCTCCGTGAAGGTTGGGACGATCTTCGAGGACAGCCCGTTGCCGATCGACAAGTGGCTGATCGCCATTTGGACGGAGTGCAACTGTAAGAATTCGATTAGCTCTTACGAATTGGCCGCGACGATCGGCGTCACCCAAAAATCGGCTTGGTTCATGCAACAGCGCATCCGACTCGCAATGCAGGCCGGATCGTTCAAGGCCCCGCTGTCTGGGGAAGTTGAAGTTGACGAGACGTTCATTGGCGGGAAAGCCCGCAACATGCATCCGGGCACTCGGCGACGGGCTAAGGGTCG
Source organism: Planctomycetaceae bacterium (assembly GCA_035949535.1). Classification (GTDB taxonomy): domain Bacteria; phylum Planctomycetota; class Planctomycetia; order Planctomycetales; family Planctomycetaceae; genus DASPSM01. Next base: position 6,513 of record DASZIA010000625.1, read on the forward strand.
CGGTCATTTCGGCAAGGCCGTCGTTCTCGGCTTGCTTGAGCGTCATGGCGAAGTTCGTACGAAGGTCGTGGGGGACAACAAGCGCAGCACCCTGTATCCGCTCATCCGCGAGCACGTCGAATCCGGGTCGAACGTGTTCACAGACCAACTGCACACCTACGACAATCTGGGGCTCATCCACTACTTTCATCACGTGATCGATCATGCCGAGTGCTACGTGAAGGGAAACGTGCACACGAACGGACTTGAGAATTTCTGGTCGCTGTTCAAGCGCTGCATCAAAGGCACGCACGTGTCGGTTGAACCGTTCCATCTGTTCCGTTATCTCGATGCTGAGTGCTTCCGGTTTAACAATCGCAAGACGACGCCGCTGAGACGTTTTCTGCTGGCTGCTGTCGGGATTGTCGGCAAGCGTTTGACATACAAATCGCTCATCGGCGAGGCCGAAAAGGGGTTGCCCCCTGCAATGGCATAAGCGACAAAAGCGAGGGAACACCGAACGCAAAAAGGATCATGGATGAAGGACAAGCCGCCACCTAAAGAACAAACTCCGTTTGAGCGGTTCCGCGAGATGACGCAACGACTCTTGCAGGTCGACAAAAAGGATCTGCCAAAGGCGAAGCAGAAGCCGAAAACACGAAAGAATATGCGCGGACGCGGTTCTTAGGGGTGCCGTTACGATCTGCCATCTGACACCCGCTCAACAATCGCTGAAAACTGGTGAATCACAAGGTCGAGAACCTGCTTTCCGAATAGCGTCGGGGAGCGCCCAAATCCGTTACAGCGTTGACAGTTTTCACCTTCATAGCAGCCACTCGCGTCACACGCCTTACATTCTTCCTCAAGCGGCGGTAATGCGCACTGACAATCAATCGTCATCGCAGCACCTCCGCGTCTATAGCGGAGATCAGCTTCATCGATGCGCCCACCACTGGCTTTATCAGCCCGGCAACGAGATCCCCCTGTAGCGGAATGGGATCCCCGATCTTAATTTGTGGGCATCCCGGAATTGCTAGTGCCGATTTGACATATCGATCGTCCGCAATTCCCGCCTTATGCAGCAATAGATTGCGCACAAGCGCAAGCGCTTCTAGGGACTGATCGCAAAGAGCATCGTCAATCGACGCGGAAGGAACGCTGAATGCGCAGCTGTATGCCGCCCGCATTTTCATAAGCGAGTCAAAGAAGACAAAGTTGTCTCGCTGATGCGTCCCCTCCGTCCCCAGCGTCCCTACGCGCGTCTTGCGGTTCTTGTTCGCGAAATCGCGAGCTTTTCCGAGCTTAGTCCGCTGGCCAACTGCTTGGCATCCCCTCCTTTCGGCCTCGTCTTGAATGCGATCGGGAGTGCCATCGAGACCCGCAAAACGATCCTGTCGCGTGTTGAGGGCCGCTTCCCAGAGATCCCCCGCGAGCATTTCAAAGGCCGTCCATGTGCTGGTGAGCATCACGGACAGCAGCCCCTGAAGCCCGATGAACATTCCTTCGCTAGGAACGAATCGGAAGGCCGAATCGGTCTGCGCATACGACAGTGGGACCGGTTTTCTGGTTTTCGTGGAACGCCCGGCCCTTACCGTTATCCCGGCTTTGCGAGAGATCGTCTTGTAGTTTTTGCGAAACACTTCGAAGTGAAACTTCATGTAGGTCGGCAGCTTCCCAAATGCCAACACGGTATTCATGTTGTCCTGAAAGGCTTTGTGCACCAAATACAATTCCGCATGATGCGTTATATGGTTCATGTAGTCGTCCGGCTTCAGCGTCTTTAGCTTGCCGAACTTGAAGGCAGTCGGCATGGCGGTTCCTGCCACGAAATTTACCGTGCCGCAGTTGTCGCAGGGATACTTCAGGCCCACGTTCACGGAGAACGGATCCTGCATCGAATGTGCGCCCAAGAAGTACGGCATTTCTTCGCCGCACTTGACGCAGTTGTGCACTGAAGACATGACACACCTCCGGCCCACATGATGCAGGTCCGCAAGGTGGCTGGTCAAAAGGCAAATTGCAAGAATCGAGCGCAGGATCAGGGTCACGGTCGGGCTCCTACTGAGTCACGTATATTAATGCCCGAATTCTTGATAGGACGATGACCCACGAAATTCGTGACCCGACCCCCCATTTGCAGGTCGGGACGGGACACGAAGGCGGCCCTCTCCCCGACGCTGTTCCATCCGAAGCGGTCCGAAGCGGACGCGCGAGGGCGAAAGTGGGACGGGACACCGGGACCGGTCTGATGCGTGCCGGATGCCCATTCCGGTTCAGTCCCCCACGACGATGATCACGAAGGAGCCCGGAACGAAGTTTGGCCGGCCACCCCTTCTCCGGCCTGCGCCATCGGCGCGCGGCGGACCCGCCGTGGCGGCCGAGAGGTAGAGGCGATGAGTCTTGGGGTCGAGCGCCATCGTCCGGGCGCTGGCCTGAGTCTGGATTGTCGAGACGACCCCAAACTTGCCCGGCTCGGTTTCGCCGACCGCAGTGATGGTTCCGTCCTGGCCGTTGGAGCTATAGGCCAGGCCCGTCCCGGGGTCGAACGCGCATGCATCGGTGCCTCGACCGATCGCGGCGGTGCCCAGCACTGAGCCCTTGTCAGCATCCATCACGACCATCTTTTGATTGGCGCATGAACTGAAGAGCCGCCGTTTCTTCACATCGATTCCCAGTCCGGTCGGACGGACTCCGGGAGCAACCGGCCAACGGTTGAGGAGCTTGAGGGCAGCCGCGTCGCACTCGGCGATCTCGCTCGAACTCCGCAGGTTGACGAAGATGTGTCCGTTGCCGTCAGCGACGGCGGCCTCGGGCTCAGCACCGAAGTCGATCGTCCCGACCACTTGCTCGCCAGCGGCGTCGATGGCGGTCGCTTTGTTGGTCCCGTGGTTGAAGGTGAAAACACGCTTGCTAGGCGGATCGTACAGGATTGCGTCGGGGATGCCGCGGGAATTGATCTTTCCGGTCATCTCCAAAGTCTTAAGTGTGAAGACGGTCACCGAGCCGTCGCCGTTGCTGGTGAATCCTTTGCCCAACTCGGGCACGACCGCGATCCCGTGGATTCCGGGTGTATCGGTCACCGCGCCAACCACAGCCTCCTTGTCGAGATCAATCACCATCACGCGATTCCCGCGCGAGACGTAAAGCCGTCGCCCCTCGGAGTCGACGGTCAGGTAATCCCATCCCCCCTCGCCGCCAACAAGGATCTTGTGGACTTTCGTAGGAGCCGACGTCGTCCCGGCGGGAACGGGTGCGCAGGCCAACACAGCAAATAATGTCGAGCAGGCAATCAACAAGAGTCGGCGCATCGGTCGCAATCTCCGCGTTATTGATACGGTCAGTTGACACCCGTGCGATTGTACCCGCCGCAATTGCGGAATGCGGCTCGCGAAGGGCGCGATTAGGCCGACCGACCGAAGTTGAGCCAGAGAAGTGTTCTCACACTCGGGAAACTCACCCCTTTTCCGGGAACACCATCAAAGGACCCAATGTCGGGATGGGGTTTCGACGGCCGCTTCCTTGACGCTTTTCAGGAATGCCAAGAATCTCCCCTCGAATTTTTGCACTGCTCATTTCAAATTACAGTCGTGCGACGGGGCGATTGGCTTAATCCGTCTCCCGGAGGCTAACGGCGGTCCCGATAACGAGTGCCGCGACCGACTGCCGCGCCCTATCACCGAGATACCGAAGCAATGGGGGCGTGCTCGTTTGGTAAGGCAGTGGCCTGGTGGCCAATCGACACTCAGGCATGACCTTAAAGAACCACGCCCGAGCGGACGGTCGTCGCCAATGAGCCGCCGAACGACATCAAGCTCTCGCGAAAGAACACGCCCTAAGAAATTGCAGCGTCACGGATTAGGACGTTGCGGACCCTACCGAGGATTAACTTTCCTGACAGTCGGTCTACTTGTTGCCCAATCGTCGCCTTCACATACGACCACGGAGTGGTTTTCAAAGACTTCGATGTCCAAACCGGAGTTAAGAAATGGACCGGTATTGTGTTGTGTTAGACGGCGACCTGTGGATCCCCCTACGTTACGACGGACCTCTGACTCGCGACCAAATTCTGCTCCCCGATCTGGATGCGGTACGAACGGACCCGCAAACTCTCTGGAGCTTTCTGCCCCACGAGGATTGTACGCAGTCAGTGCGAGACGGTTTCAACACCGAACAAGAGGCTTGGGGTTATATAGATTCGCTCGAATCCCGGATTTCGGCAAAAAATTACCATCTGCACTACTCGTTGCCGCGATAGCCGAGGAGCACGCCCTGAAGCACTGCGAAATCGAGCCGGACGCAGTGCGCCAAACGGTGGGAAGGCAAAGAGCACCAACATGCCGCCTGAGCGGCTGGGCCGACCTTCAGGTGCAGATGACCGTTGCCCACGCCGGTCAGACCCCCGTACCCAAGTCGTTTTTGATGATCCTGACTTGGATCCGCACGCCGGAAGGATGGCGCATGGCGACGGACACCGCGCTTCCGATCCCCCCCACCCGCCCAAGAGCACCCGTGACAGCCTTAAGGAGATGCCACCATGAAAGCCGTTCAGTTCAACGCCTATGGAGATCCCTCGAAGGTTCTCGAGTGCGTCGACATGCCGGAGCCGGGCCAGCCGAGCGTGGGCCAGGCACTCGTCGCGGTCGAGTTCGCGCCGGTCAACCCAAATGACTTGATGATCCCGCGCGGAATTTATTACTCCCGTCCACCTCTCCCTGCCTTGATGGGGAACGAAGGCGTCGCACGAGTGCTGGCGCTCGCAAAAGGGGTGACGAACATCGCCGTCGGCGATCAGGTCGCTCTTCCCATCGGGAGTAAGACTTGGCGGGAGCAGTTGCTGGTCGATGCGGCGCAACTCTTCCCCTTACCGAGAGCAGGAGATCTCAAGCAGCTTGCAATGCTCTCTGTGAACCCGCCGACCGCGTCGCTTCTCCTCACCGAGTTCGTCGCTCTCCGGTCGGGCGATTGGTTGATCCAAAACGCAGCCAATTCCGGCGTCGGCCGATGGGTCATCGCGTTTGCCAAGCGGCGCGGCTTCAGAACGGTCAACATCGTTCGTCGGCCTGAGCTGATCAACGAATTGAAATTGCTCGGGGCCGACGCCGTGGTCGTCGACGGAGCTAATCTCGCAAAGGAAGTTCAAACAGAACTCGACAATGTTGGAGTGAAGCTGGGTCTGGACGGCGTCAGCGGCGCGGCGAGCGGGCGGCTTGCTGCGGCGCTATCGCCGCACGCGACGATGGTGGTGTATGCGGCAATGAGCGAAGAAGCCATGGCCATCAACCCTCTGGATGTGATCTTTAAGCCGCTGGCTCTTCGCGGCTTCTGGATCGGCCACCCCGAGTTCGGCTCAAAAGTGGCTCCGGCAATGCGCGAGGCTGCGGAGATGATCGCCACCAAGGAAGTTTCACTGCCGATCGCACGCGTTTATCCACTCCGCGAAGTTCAACAGGCGGCCGCTCATGCCGCTAAAGGGGGCAAAGTGCTACTAGAGATCGCTCCGGCCTAACCGCCAGTGGTCCGATTTATCCAATGCGGCAACGTGCCTACCGGATCTGGCCGCTGGGCGTCAGACGGAGCCAGAACCCGGCCAGGTTCCTTTCACGCCATTTTCCTCGGGGACGGAGTCGAGTAGGAACGCGGCAGCGGCCTGTCGGCTTTCTGAATAGGACCGGCGTTTTACGTTGTCCCAATTTGGAAAGACCAACTCTGCTTGCGACTGCAGGCAGACCTTGTGACGCCCCAGAATTCGGTGCCGTTTCTTAGGAACTCAAACCTTTTCTGAGAAACGCCGAAAAACGACCGATCAGTGCCGCTTCGATGCCACCGTATCGGTCGAACCGTACTGCGTTCATTGCCAATCTCCTTCATTAGTTGTCTGGTGCCTTGTTAGCCGCTTGCTCGAGTGCGCGCCTGGAGGACTCGACTCAGCTCGAGACCCTTGAGTTGAGGCATACGCGGATTGGGGGTCTCGGGATCGCGCACCTTCGAAATCTGGTGCGGTTGAAGCAATTGACTTGGGAGCCCGCCTGGCGGTCGGCACTTGACGCCAAAGGAAGCCATCCAACAGGTCGGCTACGACCGTCTCGGCAAAATCTTGAGTTTTTCATTTTTTTTCGACAGCATCTGCGCACAAATGTCGCATGGAAAGGAAAGGGGGTCGAGGAACCTGAACTCAAACAAAATTCGGCAGACACTCATTGCAAACGGAGGTTCAATCATGCGATGTCCTTTCGGCCCAATTTCCCTATTTGTGACAATGACGAGCGTGGCCCTTGTATTGGCGACCTCTTCGGCGAAAGAACCCGCGGTTGACGCGAAGAAGTTGTCGCAACCAGCGCGCAAAAATTTACTTGAGGTTTCGCCGAAGACGGAGGTGAAGCCGACGCCGAGGCACCTGCAGAAACCGGTGACGCACGGCGCGGCCGCACCTTCGACGAGGGCCGCGTCAATTACAATTCTGCATCCGACAGGCACCGGCCCTATCGTCGGCTCGGGCAACGGAAGCTTCGCTCGCAAAGTCCGCAAGCCCGGGGTCGAGACTTCCACACAATCGACCGGGGTCGGAACCGTGCACGGCACCCTCACTGGCACTATCGTCGGCTCGAGCAACGGTGGCGGCCAGACCAATCGTGGGTCAGGCATCAAGCCGATTCCGGTGACCCAGACCAATCGTGGGTCAGGCATCAAGCCGATTCCGGTGACGCAGACCAATCCCGGATCAGGCATCAAGCCGATTCCGGTGACCCAGACCAATCCCGGATCAGGCATCAAGCCGATTCCGGTGACCCAGACCAATCCCGGACCAGGCATCAAGCCGATTCCGGTGACCCAGACCAATCCCGGATCAGGCATCGAGCCGATACCGGTGACCCAGAATCCTCCCGGGTCAGGCATCATCATCGAGCCTATTCCGGTGCACCAGAATCCTCCTATTCCTCCCGTAAACCCGCCCATCGGTACGCCTAATCCTCCGCATCACAGACCGCCGATGGGGAACGGTAACGGCTCTCCGGTTGGAACCGGCGTCGCGTATTTTGGGGGATCGGTCCCAGCCGGCGCAACTGCCCCATCGGCAGGCGACTCGGCTGTGACGACCGAAGTCGCCGACGGCGCCGCCAGCGTGATGAACGTACCTGCGGGCGCGACGATCAAATTGGATGGTTCCGATTTTGGCGCTCAGCAAGGCCGCGTCAGCGTCGTGATGGGGAATCTGGTGCTTCCCACGGTCGTGCTCAGTTGGAGTGAGAATGCGGTGAGCCTGACTTTGCCGCAGGTCGAAATGACCGGACCGGGTGCAGCAAAATTCGTCGTGCGGCGCGCCGACGGCTTTGTCGCCAGCGAAACGCCGTTTCAGCTCTCTGCGATGTCGAAGTGAAAGAAGCGGTTCCGCTGAAAGTGGATCGCGGCCGCGGGGTCCAACCGGACCTCTCGGCCTTTTTTGTTTATTTCGAGTGAGGTTGAGCCCCGCCCGAGCAGCCTGGCTCGTATCGCGAGATGAAGATGCCAAAAAACGGTTTGGGTCGCAGACGAACAACCGCGCGAGCGAGTAATCGATCGAGGGCACCATTGCTAATCTGGGAAATCGAATCCGGTCGAGTTTTACCAACACGCGGGCTGCCTGAAACTCAACCGATTTGTGGAAACGCCGAAAAACGACCGATAAGCGCCGCCGTGACAGGCACCGGAAACTCATCTGTTTTTCGGCACACGCTCCGCGTGCAGGAATCATGCGTTATCTCGGACGCGCGCTGGGCGCAGCGACCGAGGAGAAAAGTCTCTTCGGAGTGCGGCGTAAATCGAACGTATCTCGGAATAGATCCCCTCAGCCTTCGACCGGTCGGAAGCGCGATCATTCCGGCCCCAAACGCCTTACTGACCTCTGGATACCCGCCTACCTAAAAAGGGGAAATGCTCTAGGGATCGTCTGAGTCGCCGCGACACTGACCGAGCGCGCCATCGGCGAGATCAAATTCCTGGCGGGAGTGCGGCCGGGGCTTTCGGCGGCGCGCGGCCGCGGGACGGCGTGGAGGCGGAGGCGGGTCGCGGCTTGCAAGCGGCTTCAAACTTCTGCAGCTGCCGGGACAATGTCGACTCCAACCCTTGTTGAAACGGCCCCAACTTTTGTGGCTGCAGCTTGGCCTCTTTTTCGAGCTTCACGGCTTCCTCGGGATTGCCCGTCTGAAAATACGCTTCCGCCGCCGTGTCAAGATAAACCGCCGAGCGTTGCTGATGGATGGCGCGCATCGCCAATTCGAGGCCGCGCTGGGGATTGTGAACCGCGGGGTCCTTCGTCGTCAAATAGAGCCATGCCAGATTGTTCAGCGTCCTCGCATCCTGCGGGCGATACGCCAGAAGGTGCTCATAGGCCGACTTCGCTTCTTGATCGTGCTGCAGTCTGGCTTCCGCAACAGCCCACTTTTGGAGGGTTTGCTCCTTAGACGGTGGGTCGTCTCGTACGTCCGTGGGGTTCTTCGTTGTCGCTTGATCGGAGCTGATGCCGTTGCCGTGACGATCGAGGCTCCGGTCGACCAGCTTGTGAGAGGCGTAACCGGCAAAGAAGAGCCCGAGTGCCGCTGGAATCAGGAAATTCAGACGGCGTCGGCGGCGCCGCTTCGAGTCCGAGTCAACGGGCACCGACCGGATCAAGCCCTCGTCCCAAAATTCGTTCGACGGTGGCGGTTCCGCATCCAGGAGCCCGTCCGCCGCAGCAATGTGCGGTGCCTCCCACGCTGGCTCGGGGGCTACCGGCACCTTCGTCATCGCCGAGCGAGCCGCGTTCCCGGAGAGGGTTCGAAGGTCGCGCTTGACCCGCTCGGATATTTCGAGCCGCTCGTTGGCTGGCATCGCGGCAAGCTGGGCCGTGACGCCTTTCAGCCGCGCGACCGTTTCGATGTAGCTCGCAGCCTCGGCATTCAGGTCGCCATAATGGGCGGCGTAAAACGCAAAGCTCATCTGCTCGGACGTTGCGGCGTCGATCACCCCTCGAGCCACAAGCACCGTCACGTACTCGCTGAAGAGCACGTTCGCGGGACGGCCAAGGCCGAAGTCTTCCAATTCCCTCAGGCGTGTTTGCAGCGCGCTCGGCGCAGCGGCAATCGATGCCATGAACGTGACTCCGATTGTGCGGTCGAAATCGTGTCGCTCAGGTCCAGGTTCGCTGCCGAAACGATCGCCCACCAGTCCCGAACCCGTCGCCGGGGCCAAAACCACATTTTCGACATTTCCCAGATGGTAAGCCACTCCGAGAGCTCAATGTTTTGCGTTTCCGCGGCTCTTCGTGAGCTGTCCTGTGAGTTTCCTCACAATTCGCATCGCTGCCCGTTGGTGTATCTTGCCGTCGAGGAGGTACTTGAACGCCGATCACTGGGCCGTACACTGACGAGGCCAGCTTCGTGCAGCGGACTTCTGGACATCTACGTGCCATTCGTCCGACACACCGAGGTTGTGAGCCGCGTGCGCCAAAACGCGAGTGCCAAATCTCTGGCGCATTTCGCTAAAGCCATGCGTTTTCCGGGATGGCCATCAAATCACCGATAAGTGCTGCCGTGAGAGACACCGGAAACTCATTCGTATTTCTGCACGCCGCTGCGCGTGCCAGATTCTCATACGCATTGGCGGAATCTGGCCAGCGCTCGAACCGCCGGTGTTCTCAGCGATTCCACCCGCAAGAGCAAGACGGCCCCTGGGCCGTCTCACTTGATCCGCGACGACGCGGCCCGTTAGTGCGCAACCGCTCCGCAGCCGGGTTCGGGGTTCAGAGCCACGCCGGGCGGATACTTCCTCGCTGAGGTGAAGTCCTTCATGCCCTGGCAGTTGATCAACGTCGACAGGCTTTCTTTCGTCGCTGCCTGGTAGCTGCGTTTGAGAGCCTCGCGCAATTCCTCGGGCGTGCGGACGTATTCGCCCCGGGCGCCCAACCCCTCGGCCATCTGGTCATACCGCAGGTTTTGCTGGAAGAGATAGAGGTGCATCGAGCGCGCCGACGAGACGGCACTGGGCCACATGCCCCAGCAATCGTTGTTGTAGATCACACCGATGACGGGCAGCTTGTATTTTGACGCGGTATCGAGCTCGAACAGGCTGTAGGCAATGCCGGCGTCGCTGCTCACGCAGACAGTGGGTGCGCCTTTGTAGGGGGCTTGCGGTCCAGCGCCGCGCTGCACGGCGGCGCTTGCCCCGATCATCATCGCCAGGTCAGGCCCGATCGCGCCGTATTGATAAGGGCAAACGATGCCTTGACCGGGTCGATAGGCCCGTTGCCAACGGCCGAAATTCACCCCGATGGTCCATCCGCCGCCGCCCATGACGGTCTGCTTGGGATCGATGTCCCCCTTCCAGAAGAAGTCGTGCACTTCTTTGCACAGCACGGCCGGATGCAGATGATTCGTGTCCGCGCTGTACTTCACGCCCTGCTCGTATTGATGGTTGAGCATCTTCTCAAAACTTTTCCGCGCGCGGGCCAGCTCGTTGACCCACGGTTCACGTCTGCGCGACGGCAACAGATCGGCCAGAGCTTCGAGAAAGGGCTTCTCGCAGCTGACAATGCCTAGGTCGAGCGGCCAGTTGCGCCCCAGGTCTTCCTGCACCGGATGGACGCGAATCGTTTTCACGTCGGGATTGAAGTGATACTCGCCCGGGCTGGGCATGCAATACTGGCCGACGAAGATCACCAGGTCTGCGCTCATCGCAGCGTCCGGCGAAAGCGCTGCCGAGAGTCGATGATCGTCGGGGAAATGGCCGCGCGTCGGGCCCGAGGTCACGACGGCAATATCATTTTTCTCGGCGGCTTTGAGCAGCGCCTCCCAGGCCTTGTTCTGGAAGACGCCTTGGCCGGCGATAAGCAACGGACGCTCCGACCGACTGATCAGGTCGAGGGCCTTTTTGACTTCCTTCGCCGAGGGACAGGGGCGCGACTCCGAGCGGTATTTGTCCTTGCCATAATAATCCTTCAGTTTCGAAGGATCGGTGAATCGCGCTCGGGCCACTTCGCCCGGGAAATCGAGATGCACGGGGCCGGGAACGCCCGACTTGAGATTGCGGAACGCATAACCGCCGTACTCCCAAACACGGTCCGGAGCGATCAGCCGCTTGCCGTATTTCTTCATGCCCGTGGTGAGCGGCTGCTGATAACCGGTCTGGATGAAAGTTTCACGGTCGTCGCCGGCAATTTGCATGTTGCTGGCCAGGACCAACAGCGGAGTGCGCGCCGCGGCGGCCGAGGCGATGTTCATGATCATGTTCGTCAAGCCGGGACCTTCGGTGCCCGAACAGGCCGTGACTTCGCCTGTGGCACGCGAGAATCCGTCGGCGGCTGCGCACATCGAGCCTTCGCAGCGACCACCGTAGGCCGGAACGCCCGCCGCGGCGATGGCGTTGATCACGGTGTAGTTGCCCGGGCAGCAGAAGAGTGCGGCCAGCTCTTCTTCTTGACAGAGTTTGGCGAACACCTCGGCGCCGCTCATGCCCTGTCCGTCGAACGACCCAGGCTTCGGCGATTGCTTGAGCGAATCGGTAATGTCTTTCGGGATGGTGATCGAGGGAATGCTGGCGGCACTGCCGCCCGCTTTGGATTCGGCGACCATGCTCGCAACCACCGCGCCGGCGCCCATCGTCGAGAGCAGGAACGAGCGGCGCGAAGGATCAACCGTTTGCTTTGCGGACTTTTCGGCTGGTTTTGTGACTTGGACGTTGCTCATAGGGGTTCCGCCTTTCTTGCGCGAGTGAAGCGGTTAATGGGTCGAGCTTTTCTCTAACTTCGGGCGTGCCGAATCGGGCCACAGATTGCGCGTGTAATTGACCAGGTGCCAGAGGTCCTCTTCCTTGGAGACCTTTTCGGCGAACGGAGGCATCGCCTCACCGGCGCCGTCGCGGATGCTGCGAAAGATTTCTCCTTCGGACGTTCCACTT
>DASZIA010000626.1:0-7214 GCA_035949535.1 Planctomycetaceae bacterium
CATCGGTTCGTTCGATTTGTACGCACACTATTGGGTCCGCATGCCGGATCCGCCAAGCCAGGAGGCGGAAGTTCCGATTCCGCTCGTGCGTTCACGCGACAGTGCCTTCAAGACATTGCGCGTCGAACTCCGGTCTGCGGACGACAGCGAGTTCGAGGTTGTCGACGACGCCTGGATCCCTTCCTTGGCGATCGACAAGGCGAGCACCTACGCTTGGACCGCCAGAGGAGAGCAGGCCATTCTGCCGTTGCGTCTGGTGCGCGTGACGTCTCTGGCTTCTCCCAGCGTGAAGATCAGCCGCGCGTTCATTCGATCGTCACTCGACATGGCTGGGACGGCTCAAACCACCGCTCAGTACCGCATTCAAAGCCCTGCTTCGCGGATCGCCCTGACATTGCCTGCCGGCTCAACCGAAGCCAGGTTCTGGTTCGATCGGCTCCCTTTGAAACCGGAGCGGATTCGCGAAGCCAGGCCGGCCAGTGGTGAATATCTACTCGACATTGGCGCGCTCAGTCCGGAGCCGCAGCCGGTGCTCACGGTGCAATACGTCGATCCCGATGCTTCCCCTTGCGGCTTGATCGGATTTCACCGGCTGAGCGCGCCGAGCTTTCCAGACAATACCTCAATCGAATCGACGATTTGGAAGGTCACTTTTCCGTTCGAGCAATATCTCTTTTCCGCATCGCCCGGATTTTCTGCCGAATTCCGCTGGCAGCGCGACGGAGTCCTGTGGGACCGTCGGCCAACTGCGAGGGCCGTTGATCTCGGCCCACGGTCAGGAACAGCAGATCCCGAGTCTGACGAAGGGAATTCTTATGCATTCAGCCGCTTTGGACCTGCACAAACGATAGTAGTCGGCTCGATGGCGGGATCGTTTGTCATCTTTATCGGCGCGGGGCTGTCGTTCCTGTCGGCGTTCATTCTGTTGCGGCTGCGAACCGCCCGGACTCTGCTGTCGCTCTTCGCATTCGCCTTTGCGGTGGCTGTCTGCTGCCTCTGGTATGGCGAGGCCGTTCGTCTGCTGTTGCAACCCGCGCTCTTCGGTTTCGCATTGGCATTCGGGGCGGCTGTCGTGGACGCGCGAATCCAGAGGCGGGGCCGCCACTTGCTGTTGGAGCCGCCCGGTGCCGCAGAGTTCGTCACTGCGGCGGCTTCCGCCTCGTCGATCGAACGCCATCTTGTCCCGTCGGCCGATCCGGAGGCGCCCACCATCAATCGGCTCGCCAGCTCGGACGGCGCTCAGGGCTCGCAGGCCCTTTCCGCCTCGGCTAGCGGGAGCCGGCCATGACGCCAGATCGCTCTCTCCTCGAGTCGCATGGGCGAGGTCGTGCGATGAGCGCGCTTGCGGGGATCGGGCTGTTGGCGGCAGTCCGTACAAGCCTCGCTTTGGCGCTTTCTCTGAGCGTCGTCGATTTTGCCGACGCCGATTCGGTGGCCTCTTCCGATAAGCCTTTAAAGCCACGTCTCCTTTTTGTGGACGCCGATCACCCGTCGACCTGGCCGAAGGGCTTGGAACCGATCACTGCCGGCGAACTTGGTCGCTTGCTTGGCGCGGACAAAGACACCGAGTCCGAGCCAGCCACCGTACAAATCGAGCAGGCGGTCTATCATGCCACTTTTCGCAACGGAGCACTCACCGACGGGCGGGCTGAGTTCACCCTGGCGGACAGCCGTCGCCCGGCTCTCGTGCCGCTGGAACATTCGCGCCTTGAGCCTTTCCGTTTAATTGATTTTTCACATCTGCGCTGGCAGGGCGACGTGCGCGACCGAGACGCGACGCCTGTGAAAAAGGAGGTTCTTTGCGGCATCGACCGAACGGGCCGCCGAGTTTTCATCGCAGATCGGGGACATTCGAAACTCGGGTGCGATTGGTGGCTCGCGGGGCGTTCGTCGCCGGGCGCGACCGAGTTCCCGCTCTCCCTCCCCCCCGCGGTGTTTTCGCAACTGGTGTTGCGCGTCCCCGCCGACCTCTCGGTCGAATGCGACCAAGGAGTCCTGGTGGGTGGGCCGAAGGATTCCGATGGTCTCGCGCTCTGGCAACTGGAGCTCGGCAGCCGCTCGAGTTGTCGCCTCCGGATGCTCACACGTGCCGCGTCGGCCTCGCAACATGTGTTTTACGATCAGGACACGACGCTCGTCGTCGCTACCGACCGTTTGCGACTCCAGTCGAAACTTCAGCTGGATGTGTTCGGCACTTCGCTACGGACGCTCCGTTTGTCGATTTCCGCCGGCCTGCGCGTGGAAACGATCTCTTATGGCGACGATTTTCCCCTCCGGTTCCCGGGCAGCCCTGCCGACAAAGCACGGGAGATTTCGCTCGACCTTCCGGAACCCCTGCTCGGTAAGGGGCGGACGCTGACGGTCGAGGCGTCGGCCACCACGCGTGCGAACCAGCTCATGACGTTGCCGCAAGTTAACGTAATCGGCGCGGTGCGGCGCGAAGGGCAGGTCCAACTGACGATCCGCGCTCCCCTCAAGTTGGTGCGATTTGGGGGCGACGCCGGTCTCGCTCAAACCGAGGCGCCCACCTATCAGACCGACGGAGAAGAGACGTACTTCCTGCGTCAAAACGCGGGCCAACCCCCGCTGGGGATCGAGCTCGCCGAGCTGGCGCCTGTGCTTGCGGCACAGACACAGGCGCGGCTCGATTTGCGCCGCGATCGGTGCGCGTTTGCTGCCGAAGTCGTCTGCTCGGCCAGCAGGGGGTCGACTTTTTCGCTCGCCTTCGAGCTGCCGGACGCCTGGGACGTCACTCGAGTCGAAGCCGTCCGCGACGTCTCGCGGATGATCGACGAAACGACCCTCGCGGTTGCCGAGCATCGCAAGCGAGTGAAGATCGATTTCTTTCGCGCGGTCACCGAGCGCGAGTCCAAAAGATTCCGCATCGAGGCCTCGCGTCCTTTTCCGCGGTCAGGAGAAACGATCGACGTGCCGGTCATCGAGTTTCCCGCATTCGCCTCGCAGGAGGTCGAAACGCTCATCGTGCAGGGATCGTCGATCGAGCTGGGCCTGAGTCCAGCGAACGCATTCGCCAAATTCGACCCCCGAGCCATTCTCTCGGTGCTGGCCGACTCCCCCCTAAGACCCGATCGTTCAGCCGCTGAGGCGCAGATGCTGACGCACCGCTGGACTGCGGAAACCGCAAAGGCCCGCATCATTTTGCGCCGGGGAGAAGAAATCCTTTCCGCTCGCGTCCAGACCGTCGTAGACGTCGGCGCCGCGCACCAGGTCTCCGAGCGCGTCAACGCGACGATCGTGCCGGCATCGACAATGGATCACCTGCTGGTTTACTTCTCGACGGAGGGCTCGCAATTCGCCTGGAACCTGGTGGCTGACCCGGAGCGACCGGTTGAAGGCACGCGACTCGCCGCCGACCGGCACGCCGAATGGAATCTGCCCGAGGGGGGCGAGCTGTGGGACATTCGCTTGCCCGAACCGTGTCGAAAGGAATTTCAGCTCAAGGGGACGCGGCGCGCGAGTTCGCTGGGCGGGGCAAAGATCGGCTTGGCATTCATTCCGGGCGGGCGGACGTTCGAGGGAACAGGGGAACTCCACCTTCACGATGCGCGGCAGTTCGACGTCGAAAGCCGCGACGCTCGCATCCTGAGCCGGCCTGCAAACGGCGAACCGTCCGTGCGGAGCTTTCACTACGATCGACCGGACGACGTGCTTGTCGTCCGGCCCCGATCCACTGGGATCTCGAACCGTGCAAAACGGATTGCGTCACTGCAATTGACGTCCTACCTCAATGCGGCGGGCGCTGACGACTTGCACCGGGCAAAGTTCTCGATCGCCCCCGAACTGGCCCCGCAGCCATTTCACTTTCGCCTCGCCGCCGATTCGCGGCTCTGCTCGGTGGCAGTGAACGGCCAACCTGTGCGCGTGCAGCGTCGGGATGACGACGTGACCGTCCCCTCTTTGCCGAATGACGCGTGGAACAACGTAGAAGTTGAATACAAGACGACGGCCGCGGGGCGACTCTTCCGCGAAAATCGCTCCCTTGTCTTCCCCCGAGCACAAGCTGAAGTCTTGGGCTTTCACTGGCGCGTCTTTCTCGCGCCGGGCCTTCAGCCGGGGGGGCTCTCGTCGGGCCTGCGATTTGATCGGCCGCTGCCGACTCTTTCTTGGGCCGAACGACTCTTCGGTCCGTTCGGTCGCTCGGCGGCGCAGATGCGGTTGTCGTTCTTCAAGCCCGACGCTTGGATCGTCAATTTGGCAGGAGTCGATCCCCAGTCGGAGACGTGGGCTCCCCAGGCCCAAGGGAGGCCGCCGGCCGGGTGGTCAGGCTGGGACGCCTCGGCCGAGGGAGTCCCCGCCGAGATCAGCCTGATGATCTGGCATACGGATAAGTTTCGCACGTTGGCTTGGATGGTTTGCCTCGGATGCTTGAGCGTCGGCTTCGCCGTCGCAAGAGTGGCCCCTCGCGCGGCCCAGCGATTGGGGCCGCTTTTGGTGGCCGTCGCCATCCCGCTGTCGCTGGCTGCTCCGTCGCCGTATGCGCTGTTGGCAGGGGCGTACGTATCTGGAACATTGCTCTGTGTTCTTTTGTCTCGCCCGTGGAAGGCGGCGACGCCTGCGCCGCCGACCGCCCAGCGCGCGTCGCGTTCTGGAAGCACGGCCAGCTTCGAGCTTCGAGCCGTCGGCATGTTACTGGCTTTGGGAACACTCGGAGCGATGGCTGCGTTTGGGCAGGAGCCGCTCCTGCCGCCGGTCGGAGCTCCGCTGCGCGAAGCCCCATCCCCATCGAGTGAGGCGCGGCGTCAGCAACTGGTTTCTGAGAGCGAATTCCTTGTCGTGATCCCCGTTCATCCGAGTCAGTGGCCGAGCGCGCCGGCCGCGGGCCTTCCGGACGACAAGGAACTTGTTTACGTCTCGCCGACGGTAATTGAGGCGTTGCGCCGCCAGGCGCTGGGGACGTCACGCAACGAAGGAATTGTCCTTCTCTCGTCCGACTACGCGATCTCGCTTGACGAGCGCCAGCCGTCGACAATCGAAGCCACGTACCGCGTTGCGGTCATGCCGGGCCCAGCGAAGTCCTTGTTGCTACGCCTCGGCACTGTCACGTTGGCCGGAGCAAATGCGTGCCGTGTGAACGGTCGACCGTCCCCCATCCGCCAGAGTGACGAAGGCTTCGTGCTCTCTCTCGATTCGGATCCTCCGCCTGGAGGCTTCGCCCCCGCGAATGCGGATTCCACAACCGCGCCTCGGCGACCGATTGTTGCCGAGAGGCCTTCCTTGAGGAAGACTGCCGAGAAGAGCCCCACCGACGTCGAAAGCGGTCTGCCTCGAGTTTACGAAATTCGTCTCAGATTCTTTCCGAGTGGCGAAACGAAG
This sequence comes from Planctomycetaceae bacterium, assembly GCA_035949535.1. GTDB lineage: Bacteria > Planctomycetota > Planctomycetia > Planctomycetales > Planctomycetaceae > DASPSM01. Next base: position 5,335 of record DASZIA010000626.1, read on the forward strand.
CCTGGACATTTTGAAATCCAGGTTCCAGAAACTGCTCACACCACGGTGCGGGTGGAAAAGAGCGGTCCCTGGCAGGTCGCGACTCTCGAAACCACCACCGGAAAGCCGCGGCGGCTGGAGTCGGGCGAATCATCGGTTGAGGTCGGTCAAACAGGTCGCATTGTGGTCCAGTCAGGGCCGCTTACTGATGAAACAACCAACCCCGCGATCGCTGCCCAAGCCGTACAGAACTTGCGAGTGAGCCCTGCACTCGTCGAGATGGAATGCCACGTGACATACGATCGGAAAAGCGGCGCTCCTGAGAAGTTCACCTGGCTGGTCCCTGCAAGTGCGGCCGTGCGAGCGACCAGTGACACATATCGGGCCTCACGTCGTGTACGATCGCCCCACAAGAACGGCGACCCGTCAGCGGGGAACAAGGCGGCAAGCGGCACTCGCGCGGACGAAATGACCGTCCCCGAGGCCGAACAACTGGTCCCTCTCGACTTTGACTGCTCGGCAGCTCCAAGCGGTCCCCTTACTCTCACGGCGACGCTGCTCTTGCCGATCGATTCGAAGCAAAACGCTCCGGCCGTGCCCTCCCTGAGCGTGCGACTCCCGCGCTTTGACGGAGCCGGTGCCGATCAAGCAGGCATCAGGCTCACCTCGAACCAGGTGGGGGTCTCGGCGGCTGCGGGTTACCGTGTGGTCGCGATGATGACCGGGCCCAACCTGGCGCACACGACAAAGGCCGATCAGACCTTTCGCCAGGAATCGTTTGGCACGCGGAAGGAGCCGGACCTGATCTTCGACGGTCAGGGAATCTCGGTGTTGCCGCTACAACTTAGTGCGATCGTCCCGACCGACAGGGTCCGGCTGATGACACATGAGGCACGGATCTCAGCGGACCAGATTCAGTGGAAGACGATGGCCGAAATTCGAACTGAGAACGCTCCTGCTTTCGTGCACGTGCTGCGCGTCGATCCTCGTCTCAAGATCGACTCGGCCTCGGTACGCGAGGACGGCGTCGAGCGGCTGGTCCGCTTCAGCCAGACCGGGGACGAGGTCACGTTGTTTCTGCGGGACCGGGCCGCAGCGACGCAAGATCTGGTGATGACGGGCCGCCTGCCGCTGGAGCCCGGCCACGCAACAAGAGTGCCCAGTGTGAGCCTGGTTCACGCGGTGGTCTCCGACGTACGCCTGGCAGTCTCACACGATCCCGATGTCGACGTCACCGTGTCCGATTCGCCCGGAATCGTGCGTGTGACCGGCGGTGGACCGTCGATTCAGCGCTCCTCCAACGCGGGAACAACACAGGACGTTCGCGAGTACTCGGTCGCCGCCGGTGCGACCATGCCCGAAATTCGAGTGACTCGCCGATCAGAAACGGCGCAGGCCGCCAAACCAGCGGGATCCGCTGCGAAGAATACGAAACTCTCTGCCGCCCAAATGTCGCAGTCCCCGAAACGACCCGCGACCGCGATCGAGCGTCCGGAACAAAAGCCGCGAGTGGACGTTGTTGCCATTCTCGACGTGCGCCGCGACCGTTCCGTGGCCGGCGCCACACACGTGCTGTTAGAGCGGTTCACCGAACCCGCACTACGGCTTAAATGGCCGGCGGCAACCGTTCTCCGTGGCGCGCTGATCGACGGACGGCCCGCTCAGCCAATTGTGGCGGACGGTTGGATCTCGCTCCCTGTTCCTTCCGAACCGGTCCCGCACCGAATCGCCCTCCACTGGGAAAGTCGCGCCAATTCGTCGCTCCGCGCCCTAACTCGGCTGCGCGAGGATCTGCCGGTTCCAGCGGACGGCCTGGTCAGCACGATCGTGCTCTCTGTCGTCGCTCCGCCCGGTTTCCGGCTGTGGGCCCCGGCACACTTCACGCCGCTCGATCCGCCGAC
>DASZIA010000627.1:0-3541 GCA_035949535.1 Planctomycetaceae bacterium
GGGCCGCATCATCGGCGCCTCCAAAATCGCCCGCGACATTACCGACCGGAAGCGCGTTGACAAGGCGCTCGCAGAGGCGAATCAACGCAAGGACCAATTCATCGCGCTCTTGGCCCATGAACTCCGCAATCCCCTGGCCCCATTGCGTAACGGTCTCCAAGTGCTTCGGTTGGCAGGCACCGATACCAACGCCGTCACCCAAGCCCGTGAGATCATGGATCGCCAGCTGAGCCATATGGTTCGGCTGATCGACGACCTGCTCGACATCTCGCGGGTGAGCCAGAACAAGATGGAGCTCCGCCGCTCGCGCGTGCTTTTGAAGGATGTGATCAGCAGCGCGGTGGAGACGGCCCGCCCCGCGATCGAGGAAGCTGGGCACGAATTCACCATCTCTCTCCCACCCGAACCCGTCTATCTCGACGCCGACTTGACTCGGCTGGCCCAGGTCTTCAGCAACCTGCTCAATAACAGCGCCAAGTACACCGAACGCGGCGGGCGCATCTTGCTCTCCGCCGAGCGCCGGGTCGGCGAGGTGAGCGTGTCGGTGCGGGACACCGGGCTGGGCATCCCCGCGAACGACTTGCCCCGCATTTTCGACATGTTCTCCCAGGTGGATCGAAGCGTCGAGCGCTCCACGGGCGGCCTCGGCATTGGACTCGCGCTCGTCAAAGGACTGGTCGAGATGCATGGCGGGACAGTCACCGCGACCAGCCCGGGCCAAGGCAAGGGCACCACCATTGAGGTCAGATTGCCGACACTGGAAAGCACGGCTGTGCCGGCCGCAGGCGTCGCATCCGAAAGTGAACGTGCGCCCGCCGGCCCTCGGCGCCGCATCCTCGTCGTGGACGACAACCGCGACTCGGCGAACTCGATGGCCATGATGCTCATGTTGATGGGCAACGAGGTCCGGACGGCGCACGACGGGATCGAAGCAATCGAGACAGCCCGGGAGTTCCATCCCAAGGCGATCTTGATGGATCTCGGTATGCCCAAGCTCAACGGCTATAAGGCTACCCAGCGAATCCGCGAGCAGCCGTGGGGACGTGACATGATTATTATCGCGATGACCGGCTGGGGGCAGGAGGCGGACCGCGCTCAATCCCATGAGGCCGGGTGTGACAGCCATTTGGTGAAACCAGTGAACCTGTCCGAACTAGAGAGCTTGTTGACGGAGCTGGAGGGCGGCCAGCCGTCCTAAAAGTCCTAACGAAGGCTACCTCGGCCGCCTCAATCGCGACCCGACTGTCACGGTATTTCCACGAGTCGCGCGGTCCGCAACTTGTAAGAATCGGGAGACCACCACATGGACCGTCGGGAGCTGATGACGCGAGCGCTCGCGCTGGGCGGGCTCGCTGCGCTCGACGCGATCTCGGGAGGACCCGCCGCGGTCAACGCGGCCGCCGGCGAGAACCGCTCTGGCGAAAATCGTTCGGACGTCGATGTGCGGAAAGGCAGCCCCATCGGCGTTTCCACGTACTCCTTCTGGCGGTTTCAGGACGATTGGAAATTGTCGATTCCGGAGTGCATTTCGCGCAGTGCCGACATGGGGTTCGACTTTGTCGAGATCCTCGAGATGCAGATGGAGCACTACACACCGGCGGGCAAGCCGCCAGTGCCACCCAATCATGCGGCGCTGGCGGCCATCAAGCGGCAGGCGCTCGTCTTGGGGATGCCGCTCTGCGGGCTTTCGACGCATCAGGGGTTTTTGTCGCCTGACGTCAATGTGCGGCGGCAGAATATTGCGAAGACGATCGCCTCGATCGAGCTGGCTTACACGCTCGGCATCCCGACGATGCGCGTCAATACGGGGCGGTGGGGGACGAGCAAGAGTTTCGACGACCTGATGAAGCATCGGGGCATCGAGCCGCCGTTGGCGGGATACACCGACGCCGACGGGTTCCCCTGGGTGATCGAGTCGTTGGAGAAATGCTTGCCGACGGCTGAGAAGTGCGGCGTCGTGCTGGCGCTCGAGAATCATTGGGGGCTCGGAAGACTGCCCGAAGGCGTGCTCAAGATCGTCGATGCGATCCATTCGCCGTGGCTGGGAGTCTTGGCCGACACGGGGAATTTTCTCGAGGATCCGTACGACAAGCTGGCCAAGCTCGCGCCGCGGGCGACGTTCGTGCAGGCCAAAACGTACTACGGCGGCGGCATCTATTACACGCTCGACCTCGACTACAAGCGAATTGCCGCCATCTTTCGCGCGGCCAAGTACCGCGGCTACATCTCGCTCGAATTCGAGGGGCACGAGAATCCGATGACCGCGCTGCCGAAGAGTTTGGCGCTCTTGCGCGAGACGTTCGGGCACGCCGCGTAGGGCGTAGGGTGGGCCAAGGGAGGCTTTGCGACCGCAGGCCCACCAGAAACGTCGTTGACCTAGCAAAGAGATGGTGTGCCTGCGGCCGCGTCGCGCGGCCTTGTCACACCCTACGTTCGCGGCCCCAATTTCGCCGGACGATTTCCCGGTCGTGCCGCTGGCTGAAATCAGCTACCATTCGTGAAACGCTCGCTTTCCGGGCCGATTTTGGGTTCGCGCGGCCTCCACGGCTCGGTTTGTGCGGCTCTGCCAGCCGCACGCCTCGGCGACCGAACGTCGGGGACGTTTCGTGTGTCCGTCTCAAGGATGGACGGCCAGGGTTCGACGCGGGTTCCAATTGGGGAGGCCGGTGTGACTCAGACTGGGGAGGTTGGCGAAGAAGCCGTCGCGGCAAATGGCCGCGGGCCCGCCAAAACTGCCGCGTCGACGACGCCTGGCCGCACTCCTCGTGAAGACGCCGCGGCGACGCGCGCCCGCGAGCGGATCTTGGTGCTGACGCTGGCGTCGGTGCAGTTCATCTCGATCATCGACTTCATGATCATCATGCCGTTGGGCCCGCAATTGATGCGGAAGCTCGCCATCGGCCCGGCCCAGTTCGGGCTCGTCGTCTCCTCTTATACGTTGGCCGCGGGGCTGGCGGGGCTTGTCGCCTCGTCGCTCGTCGATCGCCTCGGACGCAAGGCCGCCTTTCTCGGGCTCGATGCCGGCTTCTTGCTCGGCACGTTCCTGTGCGGATTGGCCCCCACCTACGGCACGCTGGTGTTGGCCCGCGTGCTCACGGGCGCATTCGGCGGAATCTTGGGCGGATTGGCGCTGGCGATCATCGGCGACGTCTTTCCCGAGGAGCGGCGGGGCCGCGCGACTGGGGCCCTCATGTCGGGATTCGCCCTGGCTTCGGTCGCCGGCGTCCCGTTCGGGCTCTATCTGGGCACGCACTTCGGCTGGCACGTGCCGTTCATTTTGCTCGGCATCTTGGGCTGCCCCGTCTGGGCGCTGGCCGCGTGGACGTTGCCGCCGCTGCGCGATCACCTGGCAAAAGCGACGAGCACACATCCGCTGCGCGTCGTGTTCGAGACCTTCACGCAGCCCAATCACCTGAACGCGTTCGCCCTGATCGTGATGTTGATGGTGGCCGCGTTCACGATCTTTCCCTACATGAGCCCGTTTCTGGTCAGCAACGTTGGCATGACCGAGGACGAGCTTGGGCTGGTGTACATCGCCGGC
>DASZIA010000628.1:0-3127 GCA_035949535.1 Planctomycetaceae bacterium
TTGGCCGTTGCCGTCCGTCTCGTCGGCGAACTGCCAGCGACCGGCGGGGACCGACGCGGCAGCAATTCCCGCGGCCTTGCCTTTCTTGCCGGCCGCTTTCGTAGTCGAAGCCACGGTCAGACGCATCGAGGGCAAAACTTCTCGCAGCGCCTGCCCGGTGTACGAATCGGGACACGCCGCGACTTCCTCGGGCGTTCCCGCGACGACGGTCTGTCCGCCGCCGGAACCACCATCGGGACCCAGGTCGATAATCCAGTCGGCTGTCTTGATCACGTCGAGATTGTGCTCGACGACGACGACCGTGTTGCCCGCGTCGACGAATCCGTGCAGCACCTCGAGCAGCTTCTGAATGTCGGCAAAGTGCAAGCCGGTCGTCGGCTCGTCGAGCAAATACAAGGTGCGGCCGGTGGAACGCTTGCCGAGTTCCCGGGCGAGCTTGATGCGCTGGGCCTCACCGCCGGACAACGTCGGTGACGGCTGCCCCAGCTTGATGTAGTCGAGGCCGACGTCGTGCAGCGTCTGCAACAAGGCGGTGATATTCGGAACATTTTTGAAATGCTCGAGCGCCTCTTGCACGTCCATCTCGAGAATCTCGGCGATCGTCGACCCCTTGTAGCGCACCTCGAGCGTTTCACGTTTGAAACGCTTGCCTTGGCACACGGGACAGGTGACCCAGACGTCGGCCAAGAAATCCATCTCGAGGCGATTGGCTCCCCGCCCTTCGCACGCCTCGCAACGTCCATCGGCGACGTTGAAGCTGAACCGCCCCGGCTTGAAGCCGCGCATCTTCGATTCGGGAAGCTGCGCGAACAGGTCGCGGATCAGATCGAACAGCTTGACGTACGTGGCCGGGTTCGAGCGGGGCGTGCGGCCGATCGGCGACTGGTCGATGTCGATGGCTTTATCGAGATGGTCGAGCCCGGTGATTTTCGAGTGCACGCCGGGGTGCCCTTTTCCCTTGTTCAAGTCGCGGTTGAGGGCTTCCCAAAGAATGTCGTTGACCAGCGAACTCTTCCCCGAGCCGCTGACCCCCGTCACGCAGATGAAATTCTCGAGCGGAAACACGACGTCGAGATTGCGCAGGTTGTTGTGCCGCGCTCCGACGACTTTGAGCGTTTTTTTGTCTTGCGGCCGCCGCTCGGCCGGAATCGGAATCACCAGGTCGCCGGAGAGGTATTTCCCGGTGAGGCTCTTCGGCTCTTTGCGGAGATCGTCGACGGTTCCCTGCGCCACGACCTCACCTCCGCGCACGCCCGGTCCCGGTCCGAAATCGACGACGTGGTCGGCGGCCCGCATCGTCTCTTCGTCGTGCTCGACGACGATGACGGTGTTCCCCTGATCCCGCAGATTCTTGAGACTGTCCAACAGCAGCGCGTTGTCGCGGGGATGCAGGCCGATCGACGGCTCGTCGAGGATGTAGACGACGCCAACCAGGCCGCAGCCAATCTGGGCGGCCAGGCGGATCCGCTGCGTCTCGCCGCCAGAGAGCGTCGGGGCGCTCCGTTCGAGTGTCAGATAGTCGAGGCCGCAGCGCAGCAGGAATCCGAGCCGGCCGCGGATTTCCTTGAGCGCCTCGGCCGCGATCAGTTGCCGCGTTTCGTCCAAATCGAGCGATTGAAAAAAAGCGAACGCGTCGCGAATGCTCAGAGCACAAACTTCCGGCAGGCTGAGCAGAACGGGACGCTTCAAGGCGCGGAACGATTCGCTGCTCGAGGCGATCCGCACGCTGCGGGCCTGAGGATTGAGCCGGGTCCCCTGACAGTCGGTGCAGGGGACGATCTCCATGTACTTTTCGAGCTGCCGGCGGCGCATGATGTTCTTCGCCTTGCGGTAGCTCTCCAAGAGCTCGGCAATCAGGCCGGCGTACGTGCCCCCATGCTTCCAGACTCCGCCCGAGTAGCGCCACGAATAGGTGATGTGCCGATCGCCCGTGCCCTGCAGAAATTGCTTCTGGGCCTCGGCCGGCAGGTCGCGCCAGGGCGTTTTCAGCAGCGAGTCCTCGGGCAGGCCCAAATCCTTCTCGATCGAGTTGGACACACCTTTATAAATGTGTCTCCGCCAGCGACCGATCTTGCCGATCGGCCCGAGCACGTCGACGGCCCCCTGCCAGAGGCTCTTCGAATCGTCGGGAATCAGCCGATCGAGCAAAAAGTCGTGCCGCACGCCCAGCCCGTTGCACTTGGGGCACATGCCGAGCGGGCTGTTGAAGCTGAAGAGCTGAGGCGTCGGCGGCTCGTAGCTGATGCCGCAGTGCGTGCAGGCGTATTGGGAGCTGTAGCGATTCTCGGTGACGACTGGTTCGCCCGCTTCGCTGGGTCGTGGTCCGCGTTGACCGCCGTTGCGGTCGCCGGGCGACTCTTGCGTGACGACGAGCGCTCCGTTCGACAGTTTCAGGGCCGTTTCGACCGAATCGGTTAGTCGCGTGCGCGAAACTTCGCCGGCGACCAGCCGATCGACGACCACTTCGATCGTGTGCCGCATTTGGCGATCGAGCCGCAGGTTGTCGGAAAGTTGGACGGTCCGGCCGTCGACTCGGGCCCGCAAATAGCCTTGCCGCCGCAAGTCCTCGAAGAGGTCCTGATATTCCCCCTTCTGCTGCTGAATCACCGGAGCCAGCAGCTGAATCCGCGTCCCCTGCGGAATGCGCGAAACGTGCTCGATGATCTGCTCGACGGTCTGGGCCGTGATCTGCCGGCCGCAATTCGCGCAGTACCCGGTCCCCACCCGGGCGAACAACACGCGGAGGTAATCGTAAATCTCGGTGATCGTGCCGACCGTGCTGCGGGGATTGCGGCCGCTGGCCTTCTGCTGGATGGAAATTGACGGCGCCAGGCCGCTGACCGAATCGACTTCCGGCTTGGGCATCTGCCCCAGGAACTGGCGGGCGTAGCTCGAAAGCGATTCGACGTACCGCCGCTGTCCCTCGGCGTACAGCGTGTCGAACGCGAGCGAGCTCTTTCCGGAGCCGCTCACTCCGGTCATGCAGATCAGCCGGTTGCGCGGGAGCCGGAGGTTGATATTTCGCAGGTTATGCTCGCGGGCTCCGCGGATGATGATGTCGGAAGCAGGCATAAGTGCGAAACCGGTACTCCATCACGAATCGCAACCGCACCCGGCGAACTGAGCG
>DASZIA010000629.1:0-5759 GCA_035949535.1 Planctomycetaceae bacterium
ATCGGATCACAGCTGGGGATTCGAACGACTTCGGCGGCCCGCTTGCCACAAGACGCCGCGAGCTGGCCGTTGTTGGAGACATCCAAGAACTGAGGGACGACGAGATCAACTCCGTACGGCGGGCGCTCCACGGCACGTGAGCGAACCAGTTCGACGCGGTCGTCAAGGACTCGAAAGACGCTCAATTGCGCGGGAATGCGTTCTTTAGGCTCCTCACCTTTTGCGGGGTCGTAGGCAGACACTCTCTCCCCCTGGAACGTGACGAGCTGCTTGCCATCCGGCGTCAGTTTGACCCATCTCCCCGAGCGAAAGTTGAACGCGCGATCGACGTATGGCGCTTCCCCGCTACGCTTGCGCACAGTCAGAATCTGAGACTCACAATCCCAATAGGCAATTGCCACGCGGGTCTCCTGAGCGGCAGCGGAGACCGCCAAGTCGTAGGCCATGATCGGATGCGGATGCGGGGCCTCCCAAGACTGGAAGCAACTCCCGACCGGTAGGGGCTTTGGACTCCACGGGTTACCGACCCTCCACCAGAGCCGCGGCGAGTACTCATTCGCGGTCAGCATTCCGCCTTCTTCTTCGTGCCAGTCGTTGAACGCGGCCAAATATAAATTGTCATTCCGGTCGAAGCACAGCCGCGCGACCTCGGACACGATCCGAGAGTTCTGCGTATACGTAGTGTGGAGCGTTTGTCGGATCTTCCAATTCCGAGAATCAAAAAGATCAATGTCAACTGCGCTTCGCCTGGGCACGGCCAGAACGGAGCCATCGTGAGACCATGCGCAGGCCCACGCGCCGCTGGCGATTTCGTGCTCCATTCTTCCCGATGGGACTTGGTAAATGCGGCACTTGAATTGGGCTCGGTAGTGGTCGCGATTTTTCGTTTCCAAGGTCACAAGAGCGATTTTGCTTCCATCGGGCGCAAAGTGCATGTCTGCGACGGCATCGCCTCCAAACCGGCACCTGAATACCGGCTCGGCCGCAACCGCCGTGTTTGAATGCAGGGTCAAGGCTGCTGACAGAACGACCGCCCACACTCGCCAGCTAGTGTTGCACATCCGTCTCCCCCCCAAAAACGGGATAACCGCAAAGCTCAGTCGCCCCTCGCGCTGAGGACCACACGGAAACCGAGGCCACTCGTTCGATCCTCCCTGGAGGTAAATGTCCTCAAATATGTGCGACAGCCAGATGACACTGAATTGCAATATCCACCACGGATCATCCGGCGCGACGTGTCCCAAAACCCGATCCTGATTGATTCCTTCCCAGTGACCTTCGGGTCTGTGCCGCCGGGCGGTTGGGATGCATAGACATCCACGCACCATTCGTGAACATTCCCGTAGATATCATAAAGACCCCACGGGTTTGGCTTTTTAAGACGCACACGATGCGGGCTCGGATAATACTCCCCCGCTTCTAAAGAGTTCTTAGCGAACCAGGCGTACTGATCCAAAAGAGACTTGTCGTCCCCGAAGAAATACCGCGTTTGCGCTCCGGCGCGGCACGCGTATTCCCATTGCGCCTCTGTCGGGAGCGTGTACTCCCAACCGGTCTCAAGCCGCCCTGCGCGCCTTTCGGTCTCGGTTAACGCCTCGCAGAACTCGAGGGCATCGTCCGAACTGACATAGGTCGCCGGGTAATCAGCACCCTCTTTGACGTATTTCTTCCCTTTCCAAGGAGTGCTGCCCATCACCAACTGCCACTGGGCTTGAGTCACCTCGCATTCGCCCATCCAATAGCCTGCTGAAATCGTGACCTGCACGGATGGTGGATCCCCACCCACTCTATCTACGGGGAGCGGGCCCATAATAAAGCTTCCCGGCGGACACCAAACGAGCCTCATTTTCAGGACGTTGTCATCGCGGACCTTGGGACCCTCTCGGCGCGCGAGACCATGTGAATCCTGCGCACCCTGACCGCCACTGCTTGCCTTGGACGGGTCCGCGCCTGGATCTGGTGCGCAGCTTGACAGCAAAAGCACCATGCCACCGGCAATGAGTGCGGAGCCAACGGTATTGGCACGAAGCGTTGTGGGATGCGACACAGTACCTGAAGAGACGCGCCCGGGCCGGATTTTTGTTTCCGAATTATCACCACTGCCGTGCCAGCGCTACGACGGGAGCAGATCGGCGTGAATCGGACGGCCAATCGTGGGGATGACCGGACTTGGCCGTGAGATGCACTCCTCGACCGCTGAGCGCTTGGAGGCTGAGCAGGAGGAGAGCGAGTGGCAACTTGGTTTTCGACCGCCCCACCGACGCCGAGTCGCGGAAGTGGTCTGGCATGCAGTGATCCGCCGCTAGAATGACGGCATGAGCGAGGCTAATCGGGGCCTAGGATCCGGCGGGTGCGTGGGATTGCTTGTCACTTTCTTCGCCGGTGTGATCATCGGCGGTTTTGCTGGAATCCCCGTTGGCGTCCATTGGTGCCAAACCAGTTTGCGTCACGAGATGTATCTCGACGAGCGCGACGCAGTGGCGTCCGCCACCGCCAAAGATCCGGCGTTCAAGATGGTGCAAATCTATGAAGAACCACACCTCGGCATTCTCCTGATGGGCAAGGTTCCCACGGCTGCCGACAAGAAGAGGCTGCTGGAGATCGTCACAAGGCAGATCGGAGAACGCCGCGCCGCCCGTCAAACGCGCGTTGAGGCCGAAGGCGAGCGGTGACGTTGAACTCCCGTGCCAAACACGAAAAACCGTGATTCAAACGCGGACGCTACCATGCATCCCGACGGTTTCCTGATCTTGATAACACCCCTCCTCGGGCTTTTTACGATTCTTCGGGGCGGCAAGTGGAACTGGAACGTCGCCAAACGACTCATCGGGGACGACAGTCCGTGGGGCAAGACCTTCAATGCGTTCTTTTGGTTTACATGGTTCAGTGTGTCGATAATCGGCACCCTGAGGTTATGCGGGATCCCAGACTGGCCTTGAACTTCGGTGCCGAATCGCCGCCGTTTGGAATCACGGCATCGGCGTCGCCGCCGTGAATGCTGGAACGATCTAGCGCTTCGTCTACGACAAAAAGGGGGGTTGGTGCCACTGGCGGCAGCTTTGGGCCGCCAGTGCTTTTCGGACGAAGCCGAACTGGGGCGAAGACACTGGCGGGTCAAAGCCCCCGCCAGTGGCACCCACAAATTTAGCCTAGATGGTCCACTAGGGAGGGTCCATGAAGTTCGTCGTCAAAATTTCTAACTCGGTTGGGCAGGCCGCCTGGCTTGGGTCTGTCGCCGGATCGGAATTCCATGCGGTCGGAGAACTCGAGCACGCCCAACTCTTCAAAAATCGAGACGAGGCAAATCGCACAATTGTGAACCTGTCGCCGGACTACGCAACAGGCGGGATCAGCTTCGCCGTCGTGCCATTGGACACCGTCACCGAATTGACTGCCAAAGAGCGAACGCTTGTGATTCCTTCACCCCCAGAATCCGGCCGCCCAGTGAAGCCGCCGGCTGACAAGTGACAGTTCCTTGGCCGTTCTGCGCCAGCCAATTCTCGCTGGCCATGTTCGGAATAGGCTGAACGGGCTCATACGTCCAATTTCGCAGCCGCCCGCTCGAAACCCCCGCGATTTGACGAGCCTTGCCGCGAAGGCCTTTTCCGAGGATGGTTCGGCTTGAACTCGCGGCCGACGCCGAGTCGCGGAAATGGTCTGGCATGGAGTAACCCGCCGCTAGAATGACGGCATGACCGAATCCTCTCCGTATGACGAAATCTGGGTTCAGTGCCCCGATGGCCAAGCGATGTGCGCCCTCATCAATAACGGCCGCGGTTGGCTGATGTATTTGCGCGAGAACGGTGACGCCGGGTTCAGTTCCCGCAACCCGAACTATGACGGGCCGCCGGATGCGGAGATCGAGTACGTGCTGAGCAATGGTCAAGGCGACTGCTACCCTGCGTCATGGGCGCTGCCGTTGTCGGAGGTGCGACGGGCGCTGGAATTCTTCGAGCGTGAGCATCGACCTCCCGAGTTCATAGTCTGGCACAACGACTCGGGAGATGGGGTGACCATCGGCCGCTGAACTCACGTGCCAATCCGCGCTTTTCGTCCAGGATGCGACCGCCAACTCAGGCGGCCTTGAGCGTGCGGGCGTGGCGTGCCGATTCGATCCACCCGGTCACGATGTCGAGATCGGGCTGGTGGCCGCCGCCTCGAATGGCGCGCTGCCCCTCGGAGGTCGAGATGAAAAGGTCGACCTTGTCGAGCAGCTCGAGCGCCTCGCATTTGGCAAGGTCTTCGGGTTCGCAGATTCCGCACGCCACCAGGATTTTCACATCCAGCGCGCGCAGATTCGGGACGCGGCAGGCAAGCCGTGCTTCGATTTGCCATTCGCGCACTGTATCTGGCTTGATGTGGCCGAGCTTGAGACGCAGCGCGACGTCCTCGGGGCTTCGCGCGAGCAACTGGGCGACCGTGCGGATGCCGATTGCAGTGAATTTCTGGGCGGTGCGATTCCCGATGGAAGGCGCGTCGGCGAGCGACGAAGTCGGATCGAGATGAAATTTCGCCAGCCGCGGCACCGGCTTCGCGAGGCGCGGAGCGGGGGCTGAGTCAGAACTCGAACCAGCGGACACTTTCTTGCTCGAACCGCCGGCTTGTGCCGCGTTTGCGGTCGAGCTTGAAGACGCGTTGGCTGCCTTGGGTTGCATCTCGATGGAGACAACCGGAGCCGAAGCGGCGCTCATCGGCCGCAGATACGTCCCTGTGCCGTGCTTGGTCCCCACCAGCCGCGGCTTGATTGCGTCGAGTGTTTCCAGCGTCGTGCCGAGCACGTCTTCTGCGTGAAGACGGCGAACCGTTTTTTCACCTTCCGGCAAGGCTCGCGTCACTTTGCCGGCCTTGCGGAATTCCTTGAACGCCGCTTTGACGATCCGGCGCTCGCGCGCGGCCGCACGGCCCCGTCTCCAACGCATCGCAGGAATGCCAAACCAGGCCCGCGCGCCGGCGATCGCGATGCCGATTTTCGGCGCCGGAACCCCCGCGGCGTCAATCGCCCGATCGAGGATTCGCGCGATGCCGACCACTGCGTGGCCCAGGCATTCGGCCAGACTCACGCGCAGTTCGTCGTCGAGGCCGGCGGTCGGATTCCGCCAACCCTTTTGAATGTTGTAGTGGTCGATGACGACGTCATAGTGCTCGTGCGAAAGCCGGGCACCCGTCTTCACCATCTCGGCGAGCCAGCGGGGCCCCGTCGGGGTTTTGATCTGCGGATAACCGCCCAGGTCGCGTTCGAGAATCGCGGTCAGCACGTCGTAGGAGCGGAACACGCTGCGGTCGCACGCTCGGTGAACGATTCCGGCCTCTTCAGTCTGGGCCGTGTGCAGCGGCATGAGCGGGTCGGCGTAATAATGGCTGAGGGCCCCGGCGGCAAATGCCGCTTTGGCCCATTGTTTGCCTTGAAGCGCTTCGACCGTGTGCCGATACCAGGTCTCGGCCGATTCGACGGCGCCGCCCCAACACTTCTCTCGCACATGGACGACGTGGTTGCGGAAGTCTTTGAACTGGTCATCGGGAGCCGAGGCGCCCGCGAGCAACGACTCGCCGTGCTTGAGAAACATGCGGCGCCAGGATTCCGCGTCGTCGCGACGAAGATGACGCAGGGCGTCGAGAATCAGCTTGTGATGAGTGGTGGTGCAGCGATGCGCGAACAAGACGTTCTGAAGCAGTGACATCCGTGTCCCCCGTGGCGAGAGAATCGCCAGCGTCGCGAACCGTCATCCGTTGCGGCCGTCTGACTCTTTTTTCGACTAAAG